>DATJJM010000373.1:0-25549 GCA_035492535.1 Acetobacteraceae bacterium
GGCTATCCGGGGCAGCCCGACCATCCGGAAGTCGTGAAGACGATGCAGGAGATCACGCGCCGGATCCGCCAGGCGGGCAAAACCATGCAACTGGACGTCATGCAGGGTCCCTGGGTCAGCGACATGCTGCTTGAGTCGGGCCGTCGTAGCCTCTCGCCGTAAGCCGGTGCATCAGCTCTGACGAAGGAGCACAGCATGAGGGTCCGCAACCACTACCCGCGCCTGCTCGCGGTGACCCTTCTCGCCACGGGCCCGTTCGCCACCGGGCATCAAACGGCAAACGCTGACGAGCTGGCAACGATCAAGCAGCGGGGAACGCTGATCGTCGGCGTGAAGGCGGACTATCCCCCGTTTGGCTTCGCGTCGCAGTCTGGCGATATCAAAGGGATCGAACCGGATCTTGCCGCCGACATTGCCAGGCGTCTGGGGGTGAAGTTGGTACTCGTCCCAGTGACCGCTTCGAACCGAATGCAGTTTCTCGAGGAAGGCAAGATCGATGTCATCATCGCGACGATGAACGATACGAAGGAGCGCAGCGGGGCGGTCGATATGGTGAAGCCCTATTACTACGCCGCCGGCTACAACATCATGGCGCCGAAGTCGATGAAGCTGAAGTCATGGAGCGAGCTGGAAGGCAAGCCTGTGTGCGGGGTCAAGGATGCCTACTAC
Source organism: Acetobacteraceae bacterium (assembly GCA_035492535.1). Lineage (GTDB taxonomy): Bacteria > Pseudomonadota > Alphaproteobacteria > Acetobacterales > Acetobacteraceae > JAMXLO01. The sequence continues at coordinate 670 of DATJJM010000373.1, forward strand.
AACTATCAGGCAACGATGAACTTCAAGCTTCAGATCACGACCTATCCTGGCCCTGCCGAAGCCCTGTCGGCGCTACAGCAAGGCCGGTGCGTCGGGTTGTTGTTTGATGACACCTCGATCAAAGGCGACCTCCTCGAACCGAAGTGGAGCGATTACGAGATGCCGCTCGAATCGCGGGAAGTGCAGCCATGGGCTTTGGCAATCCAGAAAAACCAGCCGGCGTGGGACGCGTACCTGTCAGGCATAGTCAAGCAGTGGGCCAAGGACGGCACGATCCTCGACCTCGAAACCAAGTACCATGTCGGTCATTCCAAATTTGTCGAGGACGCGCACCAGAAAGCGCTAAGCGCTTCCGGGAATTGATGCCCAAACCCCACTGGCAATCCCGCATCACGACAGCGCGAAGCCCTCGTAATCACGCGCCGCCACGGTCTGGCAGATTTCGCGATAGCGGATCATGCCGCCGGCATACGGCATGAACACGCGTGGCTTGCCCGGGATATTGGCGCCGAGATACCAGGAATGCTTCGCCAGCGGCAGCAGCGTTCTGTTGGCGACCTCATTGACCTCCGCCACCCACCGATCAACCGCCTCCGGCCGCGCCTCGATGCGTTCCAGGCCTTTCGTGCGGATATAGTCGATGCAGTCGGTGATCCAGTCCGCATGCTGCTCGATCGCGACCGGCATGTTGCACAGCACCGAAGGGCTACCCGGCCCGGTGATCGTGAACAGGTTCGGGAAGCCGGCAATCTGCAAGCCGAGGTAATTGCGCGGCCCTGCCTCCCACACGTCCTTCAGCGCGATGCCGCCGCGTCCGTGGATGTCCATACGCAGCAATGGACCGGTCATCGCGTCGAAACCGGTCGCGAACACAATGATGTCCACCGGATATTCGGCCTCGCTCGTGCAAATACCCGCCTCGGAGATCCGCTCAATCGGCGTTGCCTTCACGTCCACCAGGGACACGTTGGGCCGGTTGAAGGTTTCGAAATAGTCGGTATCGATCGGCGGCCGCTTGGCCGCATAAGGGTGGTCGATGTCGGACAGGATCGCAGCGACCTTGGGATCCTTCACAGTCGAGCGGATCTTGCGCTTGATGAAGTCAGCCGCGGTATCGTTCGCCTCCTTGCTGACCAGCATATCCTCAAACGAGGCGCGGAACTGCAATCCGCCGCGTTCCCACGCCGCCTCGTAGATCTTCTCGCGCTCCTCCGGCGGTGTCTCGACCGCCTTGCGCTCATCGACCTTGAAGCCCATCCCGTTATACGTCTGATGCGTCGTCGCGCGGATGTCCCCCGCGTGCTGCTTCACGTACTGCTTGAATTCCGGCGTCAGCGGCACGTTGCGCGCCGGCACCGAGTAGTTGGCGGTGCGCTGGAACACCGTGAGATGCGCGGCCTGCGCGGCGATTACCGGAGCCGCCTGAATGCCGGTCGACCCGGTGCCGATCATGCCGACGCGCTTGCCGGTAAAATCCACGCCTTCGTGCGGCCATTGGCCGGTATGATACCAGTCGCCTTTGAAATTCTGCAGGCCAGGGATCGCCGGCACATTGGCGGTGGAAAGACAGCCTACGGCCGTGACGAGGAACTTCACAACGAAGGTCTCGCCCTGTTCCGTGCGTACGTGCCAGCGGTTGCTCGCGTCGTGGTAGTTCACCGAGGTCACGCGGCTGTTGAACCGGATGTCGCGCTTCAGGTCGAACTTGTCAGCGACAAAGTTCAAATAGCGCATGATCTCGGCTTGCCCGGGATAACGCTCCGACCATTCCCACTCGCGCATCAGCTCCTGTGAGAAGGTGTACCAGTAAACGTGGCTTTCCGAATCACAGCGCGCACCCGGATAGCGGTTCCAGTACCACGTACCGCCGACGCCGCTGCCCGCCTCAAGCGCCTTCACCGACAGGCCAAGACGGTCGCGCAGGCACAGCAACTGGTACAGACCGGCGAAGCCAGCACCGATCACCAGTGCGTCAAGTTCGGTCGTCTGCGCCGCGTCACTCATGTTTTCGGGATCCTCGCTGGGTTGCCTCAATTTAGTTGGTATGCCATATATTGGCAAGTCACTTAATCAGGGTGAACCATGGCGCAGACAAGGCGGCAGCTTCGCGATGGTTTTGGCAGCGCTGTCGCTCGCGCATCGCGGCAATGGCGGCGCGCGGTGGATCGACGCCTCCAACCCTTCGGCCTCACCGAGGCAACCTGGCTGCCGCTGATCTACGTCTCCCGCGCCACCGCGCCCATGCGGCAGAAGGACCTCGCCGCAGCCCTCGCGTTGGATGGTTCGTCCGTCGTGCGATTGCTGGATGCGCTGGAGACCTCGGGCCATATCGAGCGACGCGAAGAGGGCGCTGACCGCCGGGCCAAGACCATCACGCTGACCACGCGTGGCTGGTCGATCATCGAGCAGGTGGAAACCGTGTCGCGCGACGTTCGCAATGCCACGCTGCATGGTCTGTCGGACGACGAGCTTGCTGTAGCGACCAAAGTGCTCGACCAGGTCTGCCAGAACCTCGCGCGTCAGCAGGAACACGAGGACTGATGTCGGCGACGGTTGCGATCACGGCGCCGGCTCCGCCGAGCGACGCGCACCGGCTATTGATTACGATCTGCACCGTCCTTGCCACTCTGATGCAGTCGCTGGACAGCACCATCGCCAACGTCGCATTGCCGTATATGCAGGGGACGATGTCGGCGAGCCAGGACGAGATCAACTGGGTGCTGACAAGCTACATCGTCGCCGCGGCAATCATGACCACGCCAACCGGCTTCTTGGCCGCGCGCTTCGGCCGGACACGCCTGTTCGTCACCGCGGTCGTGGGCTTCACGGTCGCATCGGCGCTCTGCGGCCTGGCGGAAACGCTCGGTCAGATCGTCGTGTTCCGCATCGTGCAGGGCGTTTTCGGCGCGGCGCTGGTGCCCCTGTCCCAATCCGTGATGTACGAACTCTATCCGCCGGAGCAGCGCGCCAAGGCGATGGGCCTGTGGACCATGGGTGTGATGATGGGGCCGATCTGCGGGCCGATCCTCGGCGGCTGGCTGACCGACCACTACACGTGGCGCTGGGTCTTTTATATCAACGTGCCGTTCGGGATCGTGACCGCTCTCGGCTTGCTGGCATTCCTCCGCGAAAGCGCACCCGCGCAGCCGCCGAAACTCGACTGGATCGGCTTTGGTGCGCTCAGCCTGGCAATCGGCTCGTTCCAGATGATGCTCGATCGCGGCGAGACGCTCGACTGGTTCAGTTCCCGCGAGATCGTGCTGGAAGCCTGCATTGCCGGCGTGGCGTTCTACATCTTCCTGATACAGTTCGCCCTTGCGCCTAGGCCCTTCCTGTCACCCAAATTGTTCGCTGACCGGAATTTTACCGTGGGTGCCGTGCTCTACGCGATCATGGGCCTGATCATGTATGCGTCGCTGGCGCTGCTAGCACCCTATCTTCAGACGCTGATGGATTACCCGGTGGTGACCGCCGGCATCACGCTGGCTCCCCGCGGCGCGGGGCTGATGATCGCGGCACTGGTCTGCGGCAGGGTCATGGGTCGCGTCAGCGCGCGGCTGCTCGTCGGCCTCGGCTTCCTGATCGGAGCCTACGCGCTGTACGAGATGACGCTTTGGACACCCGCGGTGTCGCAGGCAACCGTGGTCATGGTTGGCTTCATCCAGGGACTCAGCATCGGCTTCCTGGCGATCCCCATCAACATCATCGCGTTCGCAACGCTGCCACCCGCCATACGGACAGAGGCCACCAGTATCTACAGCCTGATGCGCAATCTCGGCAGCGCGATCGGCATCTCGATCACGGGAGCGCTCCTGATAAGCAATACGCAGGTCAACCACGCCGACATCGCGGCCGGCGTCAGTCCTTTCAATCGCGCCCTCCAGGCGGCATCGTCCCCGCACTTCTGGAACATCCACTCCCCGCGCGGAATGGCGATGCTGAACATGGAAGTGACTCATCAGGCCACCATCATCGCCTATATCGACGACTTCAAGTTGATGCTGGTCCTCGCCATCATCGTTGTGCCACTGCTATTGCTGGTGCGAACCGCACGGACGCGCTAGCCCCATGTCGAGCACCCTTCGCGCCCCCTACAGTGAACCGCCGCTTCCCGGTCAGGTCATACCGATTGCGCCAGGAGTCCAGTGGTTCCGCCTGCCGCTGCCCTACCGGCTCGATCACGTGAACATCTACCTGATCGAGAACGGCGACGGCTGGACCGTGCTCGACACCGGCCTTGGAACCGATGCCTGCCGCAATGCATGGGACGCGCTGCTCGCCGGTCCGCTGAAGGGGCAGCGCCTGTCAGCGATGCTGGTGACCCACTTCCATCCCGATCACGTCGGTCTCGCCGGCTGGCTCAGCGAAAGGTTCCACCTGCCTCTCACCATGCCGCGGCCGGAATACCTGTACAGCCTGGCGCTGCAATACGCTCCGGCCGACCTCGGGCACGACATGCACCGGCCGTTCTACCGGCGGCACGGCCTCGCGTCCGATGTCACCGAGCTGGTACTGAGCCGCGGCCATGAATACCTGCGGCGCACGTCCGGCGTCCCGGCAACGTATCACCGCATCAAGCACGGCGACTCATTCGGCGCCGCGTCACGTGCGTTCCAGATCATCACCGGCGGCGGGCATTCGCTGGAACAGGCCATGCTGTACCGGCCTGACGAGAAGCTGTTCTTCGCGGCCGACCAGGTCATTGCGCGCATCTCCCCAAACGTCAGTGTCCACGCTATGGAGCCCGACCTCGACGCCCTCGGCATCTTCTTGACGTCTCTTGCCGGATTGCGCGCCACGGTCTCCGACGACGTGCTGGTGCTCCCGGGTCACGGGCTGCCATTTTACGGCCTGCACCAGCGCATCGCCGAGTTGATGGAACATCACGCGCAACGCTGCGACGTCATCGCCGACGCCATCCAGCAGCGGCCGCTCTCCGTTGCCGAACTGGTGCCCCACGTCTTCCATCGCACGCTGGACGAGCACCAGACTGGCTTCGCCTTCGGTGAAGTGCTCGCCCACGTCAATCACATGCTCGGCCAGGGACGCCTATCGTTGGACATTGGCATCGACGGCATCGAGCGCTACCGATCAAGCTGATGCGGTCGCGGGCAGCGGCGCCAGATCCTGCAGGATCGAAGGGATGAACTCCGCCACCGTGGGATGGATATGCATGGCGTGCTCCAGCACCGTGTACGGTGCCTTCGCGTACATGGTGTCCAGCATGCAATGGATCACCTCATCGCCGCTCAACCCAAGGAATGACGCGCCCAGGATCTCCTTGCTGTCCGCGTCTACCAGGATCTTCATGAACCCTTCGGTCTCGCTCTTCTCGAACGCACGCGACACATCCTCCATCGCTATCTTGCCGATCAGCGCGCGACGCCCGCTCTTTCGCACATCCGCCTCGGTCATCCCGCAACGCCCCAGCGGCGGATCGGTGTACAGCGCATAGGCCGCAATGCGGTCGCTGACCCGGCGATGATCGCCATCCAGCAGATTGGCGGCAGTGATCTCGTAATCGTTCCACGACGTGTGCGTGAAGGCGCCGCGCCCGTTGCAGTCGCCAAGCGCCCAGATGCCCGGCACGTTGGTCCGCAGCTCGTCATCGACAGCGATATACCCCCGTGCATCCACGTTCACCCCCGCACGATCCAGCCCCAGATCATCGGTGTTCGGCCGCCGCCCCGTCGCGATCAGCAGGTGCGATCCCCGCACCTCCGACGTGCCGGCGCAATCGACCGTCATCACCACATCGCTGCCATCCTTGCGCACCCGCAGGCACTTCGCATTCAGGCTGATCGTGATGCCTTCCTTCGCCAGGAAGCCGGCGATCGTATCCGACACATCCTCATCCTCGCGCCCGATCAGCCGCGGTCCGAGCTCGACAATGGTAACTTCGCTACCGAAGCGACGGTAGATCTGGCCGAACTCCAGGCCGATATAACTGCCGCCCAACACCAGCAGATGGCGCGGCAGGAAATCCACATCCATCATCGAGCTGTTGTTGAGATAAGGCACCTGATCCAGGCCGGGAATATCGGGGATCGCGGCGCGCCCGCCGACATTGATGAAGATCCGTTCGGCGCTCAGCGTTTCGCTGCCAACCTGCACGTCATGCGGCCCGACGAAGCGCGCATGGCCTTCGTAGACCCGGCAATTCTCCAATCCCTTGAGCGACCGCTCGACGCCATGATTGGACAGCTCGACGACATGATCCTTGCGCGCCTTCACACGCTTCATATCCACCGTCACGTCACCTGCACTGAAGCCGAACTCCGCCCCGCGGCGCGCCATGTGCGCGGCGTACGCGCTGGCCACCAGCGTCTTCGTCGGCGTGCAGCCCGTGTTGATGCAGGTGCCGCCGAAGCGCCCGCGCTCGGCGATCGCCACTTTCATCCCGGCACCCGCCAGCCGCCGCGCGAGGGCCGGCCCGGCTTGTCCGGTGCCGATGATAATCGCGTCATAAGTTGCCATTTCCTGCTCCCTGACCTGGTTGGCCGGCATGGTTTCAACGCTTCTGCTCTGACCGAGTTAACCTGTCGGGAACGATATTGCGCCAATTCGCACCCCAAATTGCACCAGGCCAGCCATCGAGCGCATATAGAGGCCGTCGCCCACGGAGACTGGATAATGCCCGACTCACGGATCGACCTGCTGTTCGGCAAGGGCCTCCTGCCAGTCAAACTGCCGGATGGCGTGCGCCCGACGGTCATCCGCAAGGGCGGCCTGCCCAGGCTACCGAACCCGTCCGCCGCGATCGCCGGCGCGCTCGCCCATCCGATCGGCGCCCCCCCGCTCGCCGAACTGGCGCGCGGCCGCAACAGCGCCTGCATCCTGATCTGCGACATTACGCGTCCGGTTCCCAACCACCTGTTCCTGCGCCCGATGGTCGAGACGATGGTGGCCGCCGGCATTCCGCTGAGCGCGATCACCATCCTGGTCGCCACCGGCCTGCATCGCCCCAACGAGGGTGAGGAACTCGCCGAAGTGGTGGGCGATCCCTGGGTGTTGGCGAACGTCCGTGTCGAGAACCATTTCGCCCGCGACGACGCGATGCATGTCGATCTCGGCCACACCGCGACACGCGGTACGCCAATCAGGATCGATCGCCGCTTCGTCGAGGCTGACCTACGCATCGCCACCGGCCTGGTCGAGCCGCATTTCATGGCCGGCTGGTCCGGCGGCCGCAAGGTCATCGCCCCCGGCGTCGCTGGGCACGAGACCATCCGCACCTTCCACTCCGCCCGCTTCATGGGCGATCCGCTTGCGGTGCAGTGCAACCTGATTGGCAATCCGCTGCACGAGGAGCAGCTCGAGATCGTCCAGCGTCTCGGTCCCTGCTACGCGCTCAACACCATCATCGACGAGGATCGCCACCTCGTGCATGTGACGTTCGGCGAGATCATCGCCAGCCACATGGCCGCGGTCGACTTCGTCACCGAGTCCACCAGGATCGGCCTCGATCGCCGCTACAAGACCATCGTCACATCATCCGCCGGTCATCCGCTGGACAAGACCTACTATCAGACCGTGAAGGGCATGGTGACGCCGCTCGACATCCTCGAGCCCGGTGGCACGCTGATCATCGCCTCGTCCTGTTCCGAGGGCTTCGGCTCGCCGGAATTCCGCGCCGCACAAACGCAGCTGGTCGCCATGGGCGCCGAGCGGTTTCTTGCGACTCTCACCGCGAAGACGCTCGCCGAGATCGACGAGTGGCAGACCCAGATGCAGATGAAGGCGATGCGCGTCGGCCGCATCGAGCTTTACACCACCGGTCTGGATCACGAAGAACGGCGCATCACCGGCGTGCACGTCACCGCCGACATCGACGCCGCGCTGCATCAGGCGGTCGCGCGCCACAACGACCAGGACGTGGCCTTCATCCCCGAGGGCCCGTATGTCGTTCCGGTCTTCGCCGGCGGATGAGCCTTCGCATCCGACTTGATGCGGTCGGTGGCGCGGCGGGCGACATGTTCGTCGCGGCCATGGTTGATGCCATGCCCGATCTGCGCGCGCGCGTGCTGGCGGATGCCACCGCCGTGCTGCCGCCGGACGTCGGTACACCGCAGTTCGAGGTGGGTACTAGTGCCGGCCTGCATTGCCTGCGCTTTCGGCTTTCGGAACGCCCGCACGCGCACCATCACCACGCCCATGCCAGCTTCCGCGACATGGTGGCGCGGATCGAGAACGCACCATTGAGCGACGGCACCGCCACCCACGCCACCGCCATTCTGCGGCTGCTCGCGGAGTCGGAAGCCGCCATTCACCATGTGCCGGTGGACGAGGTGCATTTCCACGAGATCGGCGATTGGGACTCGCTGATGGACGTGACCGCCGCTGGCAGCGTTGCCGCTGCGCTGGAAGGGTCGCATTGGAGCGTCTCCGCGTTGCCGCGCGGCGATGGGCTGGTGCGCACGCGTCATGGGCTGCTGCCCGTGCCGGCTCCCGCCACCGCCCGCCTGCTGAAAGGTTTCACCTGGCGCGACGATGGCATCGGTGGCGAGCGCGTCACGCCAACAGGCGCTGCCATCATCCGCCATCTCGTGACCGCGTCGGAAACACGCGTGGCCGGACGTCTGCAAGCCACCGGCACCGGCGCCGGGACGCGCGAACTGCCAGGGCAGCCGAACATCCTGCGCGCATCTCTCTATGTGGATACAGCAGCGCAGCCGGTCGAAGAGGACATTCTGGAACTCTGCTTCGAGATCGACGACATGACCGCGGAAGAACTCGGCATCGCGTCCGACAGGCTGCGTGCCGTCGCGGGCGTGCGAGACCTCGTTCTGGTACCCGCCATCGGCAAGAAGGGGCGCCCCGTCCACACCTTCCGCCTGCTAGTCGAACCGCACCGCCAGCCATCGGTCGTCGAGGCCTGCTTCACCGAGACCTCCACCATCGGCCTGCGCTGGCAGACGATCCATCGCGCCATATTGCCCCGCACCATGTCGGATGCCGGCCCGGTTCGCGTGAAGACGGTGGAGCGTCCCGCCGGCTCGAGCCGCAAGGCGGAAAGCGACGACGTCAGTGCGATCGAGGGCCTGGAAGCGCGGCGCGCAGCCAGGCGCGCGGCGGAGGGATCATGACCACACTGGATGCCGTGCTCGCGGACTTGCCGGGCCTCGCAGTCGCGGTCAGCGGTGGCGTGGACAGCATGACCCTGGCCCACGCGGCGCATCGCGCCGGCGTTCCCGGACTGATGGTCATCCACGCCCTGTCGCCCGCGGTGCCGCAGCAGGCTACGGTGCGCGTGCGCGACCATGCCGCCCGCTTCGGCTGGCGCCTGGTCGAAGTGGATGCCGGCGAGTTCGCCGATCCGGACTACCGCGCCAACCCGGTCAACCGCTGCTACTTCTGCAAGACCAATCTATATGATCGTATATCCCACGTCACCACGGGACCGATCGCTTCCGGCGCCAACCTCGACGATCTCGGCGACTATCGCCCCGGCCTGATCGCTGCGGCCGAACACCGCGTGCGGCATCCGTTCGTCGAGGCCGGCATGCCAAAGGCTGCCGTCCGCGCACTCGCCCGCAGCTTCGATCTCGCCGACATTTCCGAGCTTCCCGCGCAACCCTGTCTCTCCAGCCGCATCGAGACCGGCATCGCGATCAGCGCGGCCGACCTCGCCTTCGTCGCGCGCATGGAACAGGCACTGGTGCCCCGCGTCCCGCCCGGCACCGATCTGCGCTGCCGCGTCACGCATGATGGCATCGTGGTCGAGGCCCCGGCCCCGGATGAGTCGATGCGCCAGATTGCCGCCGACCTGTGCCACGCCGAGCAGCGCCGTTTCCTTGGCTTCCGTCCCTATCGTCGCGGCGCCGCCTTTCTGCATGGGCGCGCGTGACGGATTTCAGGCTCGATTGGGAACGCGAGGCGCGCACCGGTGTCGCCGAAGCCGTGTTGTGCGAGCCGAAGACCACCGCACAGATCGCCGCCATCCTCACCGAGGCCGTGGACAAAGCTGCCCGCCTGTTGCTGACGCGGCTCGCTCCGGAGCAGTACAACGCCCTGCCGGCGCCGCTGCGCGAACAGCTCGATTTCGATCCGTTGTCGCGCACCGCCATCCTCGGCGGCCTGCCACAGCACGCACCGGAACAAGGCACGTTGATCGTCGCCGCCGGCACGGCCGATCTCGGCCCCGCGCAGGAAGCCGCACGCACACTCGCCTTCCATGGCCGCGCCGCACCCTTGATCGCCGATGTCGGCGTCGCCGGTCTCTGGCGCCTCAACCAACAGCTCCATCGGCTTCGGGAAGCCCGTGTCATCATCGTTGCGGCCGGCATGGAAGGCGCGCTGTTCAGTGTCGTAGCCGGCCTCGTCGCGGCGCCGGTGATCGCGTTGCCGACCTCCGTCGGCTACGGCGTCGCCACCGGAGGCACCGTCGCCCTTCACGCCGCGCTATCGAGCTGCGCCGCCGGTGTGATGGTGGTGAACATCGACAACGGCTTTGGCGCCGCCACCGCCGCGATCAAGATCCTCGACGCCGCGCGTCGGTAACCTCACCCGGCGCCTTCGGCCACCAGCCAATCGATGAACCTCGTCAACGACGATGTCTTATCCGCATCGAACGGAACCAGCGCGACATAGCCCGTCCGAGGCACACGAATATCCGGAAACGGCGCCAGCAGCCGCCGGGCATCCACATCGGCTTGCAGCGCAGGCAAAGGACCAATACCGATGCCCAGCCCATCGGCCACAGCCTGAAGCGTGACGAAGAAATGGTCGAACACGCGGCGGCGCTGCTCGGCCCCGAGCGACAGCCCCGCACGCTCCAGCCAGTCGGTCCAGTCGCCGGGTCGCGTCTCGGTTCCCAGCAGCACATGCCCTGCCACGTCGGCGGGCCGACGCAGCGGCGCACGCTCATGCAGCGCTGGGCTGACAATCAGTGTATCCGCCTCGCTCAGTATATGCACCACGCGATACTGCGGCCACATGGCCTGCTCCGCGGTGCCGCGCCGGATCGCGATATCGAAGCCGCCCCGCAGTTCGTCGTGCAGAGTGGTTGCCGTCGTCACCGCCACCTCCACATCCGGCCGGCCGGCATGGAACTGCTCCAGACGCGGAATCAGCCATCGCATGGCGAGGGTCGTCGGCGCGTTGACGCGAAGAATGCGACGCACGGAAGGGCGTCCGCATGCTTCGGCAGCGGCACTCATCCGGTCGAACGACAGACTCACCTCTGCGGCAAAGACACGGGCTGCCGGAGTCGCGGTCATGCGCCGGCCCGTCCGCACGAACAAACGCTGGCCGAGCCAGGTCTCCAGCGCCGTGATCTGCCGGCTCACCGCACCATGGGTGAGCCCGAGTTCGGTGCCTGCTTTGACATAGCTGCCCGTCCGGGCGGCAACCTCGAACACGCGCAGGGCATTCAGCGGAGGAAGACGACGCATTCAGACCCGTGAGAAAAACCGACATTACCTGTGAGAAGACTGAGTCTAGTCGATAAAAACTCACGAACCTAGGTTTCGCCCGGACGAGGCGAGACCTAACGCGATGCACAGCACCACCACAGCGACCTGGGCGCCACCAGCGCAGAGCCGTGGCACCTCGCCGCAGCGGCGCAATCTTGCCGGCGCCTGCCTCGCCCATCTCCTGCACGATGGCTACACCGACCAGCTCTACGCTCTGTTGCCGGTGTGGCAGCCCGAGTTCGGCCTGTCCTATGCCGGCGTAGCCGTGGTCCGAGCGCTTTACTCAGGGACGATGGGCGGGTTGCAGGTGCCCGCCGACAGGCTCGCCGCCCGGCTGAGCCCCCGTGTGGCTTTGGCCCTGGCGACCTTCATCGCCGCCGCAGGCTACCTGGTCGTGGCCCTTCCTCTGGGCTTCGCCGGTCTCTGCATTGGCCTGGTCATCGCGGGCATCGGATCAAGCGTGCAGCATCCGCGTGCATCGCTTCTGGTCACCAACACCTACGGACATGACTCGCGGGGACCACTCGGTATCTACAATTTTGCCGGTGATCTCGGAAAGGCGACCTTTCCCGCCATCGTCGCTCTCCTGCTGCCGCTCGTCGCCTGGCGCCCGGTAGTCGGGCTCATGTCCCTGATCGGCCTGATCGTCGCCGTAACCCTGCTGGCTGTCGTGCCTGCGCAGCCCTACGCCGCGCCCGTGGCAAGATCCGACCACCAGGGCGGCGATGGCCGAGGTTTCGGTCTGCTTCTCACGATTGGCGCCTTCGATACCGCGACGCGCATGGGCTACCTGCTGTTCCTCCCGTTCCTCCTGCATGCCAAGGGTGGTGATGAAACGACGATCGGCATTGGTCTTGCCCTGCTCTTCACCGGAGGCGCCTTGGGCAAGGCGTGCTGCGGCTGGCTTGGCATGCGTCTCGGCGTCGTCTGGAGCGTGATCGTCACGGAAGCAGCGACCGCGCTGTTGATGGCAGCCACTTTGCTGGTGCCGCTCGCCCCGCTGCTCGTCGTTCTGCCGCTCCTGGGCATCGTGCTGAATGGCACATCGTCGGTGCTCTACGGAACCGTCCCCGAACTGGCGCGCAAGGACCAGGTGGGCCGCGCCTTCGCGCTGTTCTACACCGGCGTGATTGGCGCCGGCGGCATTGCGCCCATCGCCTACGGCACCATCGCCGACCATAGCAACAGAACCGTTGGAGTGATCGCCGCGGCCCTGACGGCAGCCGCTATCATCCCGATGGTTCTTGCACTGCGCCCCTTCCTGCGCGGCGCGCGGGTCGAACCCGAGGAACGGTGATCACCCTCCATCCAGGATCGCGTCGGCGATCTTCTCCGCCGTCATCAGCGTAGGCACATTCGTATTGGCGCACGGCACCACCGGAAACAGTGACGCGTCAACCACCCGCAGCCCGCCCACCCCACGCACACGCCCCGCCGGATCCGTCACCGCCATCGGATCGTCCGCCGCTCCCATCCGGCAGGAACACGACGCATGCCAGACTCCGATCGCTGCCTGGCGGATGAACGCCTCCAGCTTGTTGTCGTCGCGCATCACCTCGTCGAAGCGAAATCCTTCGACCACGTAGCGATCGATCAGCCAGCTCCGCAGCGCCGCAGGCCCGTCCAGCAGCTTCGCAATCACCCGTGTCGCCACGCGGTTCTTCGTGTTCACAACCCCGATCCGTCGCACGCGGTCGCTATAGCTCGCCGGAAACGGATCCGTCGTCACTGCCCGCAAGGCAGCACTCTGCTGCATCGCGCCAAGCTTGCGGAACCCATCCATCAGCCGCTCCACATCACGGCTGTCCGACAGCAGGCTGAAATCGACCATCGGCTCCACATTCGGATCGGTCGAAGCAAGCTGCACGCGTCCCGACTCGGAATAGGTCTTGTTGACGAACAGGATCAGCGACGCGATCTGCTCGCCAACCGCATGCCATGCCGACTTGCTGGCACAGGCTACGAACATGTCACCAGCCGGCGCGCCAGGCAGCCCCGACGAATAGCGCATCGCCACGTGTATGTGCCGCCGCGTGTGCCCATTCATCCTGGCCGGCCTGCGGATGAACGAGGCAAGCGCGATCGATGGATGATCCATCAGCCGCGCGCCGACACCCGGAAGATTGACCCGCACATCGATGCCCATCGCGCGCAGATCGCCCGCCGGGCCGATCCCCGCACGCAACAGATGCGCCGGGCTGTGGATCGCCCCGGTGCACAGGATCACCTCTCGCCCGCGATACTCCACCTCGCGTCCACCGACGCGCGCACGGATGCCGGTGCAGACCGGCCCATCGAACAGCAGCGCGCGCACCGACGTCTCGGTGCTGATCGTCAGGTTCGATCGCGCCCGCGTGGCGCGATCCAGGTAACCGATCGCAGCCGACACCCTTCGTTCGTCACGATTCGAGATGGTGACCGGGAAATGTCCATCCTCGAACACGCCGTTCTGGTCGGGGAGAAATTTGCTGCCCGCCTGCTCGAATGCCGAGGCCGCGGCGCGGGCGTGTTCGCACCAGTGTTCGCGTGGAATTCGCCGGATCGGGATCCGCCCTTCCTTGCCATGCAATGGCCCATCGCAATCCAGGTCGCGCTCGACCTTGCGGAAATACGGCAGCACGTCGTCCCAGGCCCAACCAGTGGCACCACGCGCTTCCCATTCATCGTAGTCGGTCGGTGCGCCGCGATTGGCAAGCTGGCCGTTGATCGATGAACCGCCGCCCAGCACGCGCGCCTGCTCGTACTTGCGCAGCGGCGGCAGATCGGTGGGATTGTTGTGCGACGTCGGCTGCGTGCGGACCTTCAGTTCCGTCCAGTGAAAGCGCGGATCGAAATACGCGACGCCCGGATAGCTGTCGGCGATCTCGGCCGGGACATTGTCTTCCGGCGTGTCCTGTCCGGCTTCGCACAGCAGCACAGTGTGGCCGCTGCGCGCCGAAAGCCGGTTGGCCAGCACCGAACCCGCGGAACCGCCGCCCACAATGATCGTATCGTACTCCATCGCCTCCGTCCGTATCGTCATCTCGTCGTCATCGTACCCACTGGTTCGCGTCCGCACCAGAAGCCGCCCGTGTTGCGCGTACTGCGTGTACGGCGAATACTGTCCCGGTGGCGCCTGATGGCCCTACGCAAGCCCAAAACCCATGGAGGAAGACCAATGTCATTCTACCGAGGCGTGACCTGCGAGAACGTGACCATCAAAGGCGACAAAGGCACGCCCATCACTGCCTACACGGCGAAGCCCGAAGGCAAGGGCCCATTCCCCGGTGTCGTGCTGATCCACCATCTGCCCGGCTGGAGTGAGCTCTACATCGAGACGACGCGCCGCTTCGCGCATCACGGCTACATGGCGATCTGCGCCAATCTCTATCACCGCGAAGGCGGCAGCGAGGCCAATCCCGATGACGTCGCCGCCAAGGTGCGCGCCGAGGGCGGCATCGCCGATGCGCAGATGGTGGGCGACACCGCCGGCGCCGTCGCCTGGATGCGCGCGCAGCCCGAGCTCAACGGCAAGGTCGGGCTCATCGGCTCCTGCTCCGGCGGTCGCCATGCCTTCATCTATGCCTGCCAGCGCAAGGACATCGACGCGGTGGTCGAGCAGTGGGGCGGCCGCGTCGTGATGGGCAAGGAAGAGCTCAACGACAAGACGCCGACTGCGCCGATCGACATGACATCAGGCCTGAGCTGCCCGCTGCTGGGCCTCTTCGGCAATGACGATCGCGCGCCGAGCCCCGAGCAGGTCAACCAGCACGAGGCCGAGCTGAAGAAGCACGGCAAGAATTACGAGTTCCATCGCTACGACGGTGCCGGCCACGGCTTCTTCTACTGGCATCGTCCGCTGTACCGGCCGGAGCAGTGCATGGACGGCTGGGAAAAGATCTGGGCGTTCTACGGCAAGCACCTGGGCGGGAAGTAGGAGGCGCATCGATGTGCACGTCCATCATCGAGATCGCCCACGCCGAGGGCATGGCGAAACGCGGCGACGAATGGTTTCCGCTGTCGCACTCGGTGGTCGCCTATGACCACGCGCGCCATGCCAACCTTGGCGATGTCATCACGCTCGATTTCTACAACACCGGGCTCGATGCCGGTGCGCGTGCCGCCGTGGAACTGACGCTGGAATCGGCAAAGGAACTGCGCGCGGCACTCGACCGCGCGATCGCCGCCGCCGACTACGAAGAGGCGGAAGTGCGCGGGAAGGGGGCGGTGATCAGCCTCGTCCGCGCTGCGTGACAGCAACGGGTCGGGCAGGGACCATCACCCTGCTCGACCACGTCGGCCCTCGGAGGATATATGACTGACACGACCAGCCTGCTCGCCCGTCGTAACCGTGCACTGGGCGCCGGCGCTCCCCTCTTCTACGAACACCCGCTGCACATCGTCCGCGGCGAGGGCTGCTACCTGTACGACCCCGACGGTCGTCGCTACATCGATATGTACAACAACGTCCCCTGCGTCGGTCACGCCAATCCGCGCGTGGTCCAGGCGATGGCGACGCAACAGGCAACACTGAACGTCCACAGTCGTTACCTGCACGAAGCCGTCGTCGAATTCTGTGAACGTCTCGCGGCACTGCACGGCCCGGAGATCGAGTCGGTCATCCTGAGTTGCAGCGGCACCGAGGCGAACGAAGTCGCGCTGCGCATGGCCCGCTTCGCCACCGGCAAGCGCGGTATCCTCTGCACCGATGCGACCTACCACGGCAACAGCGAGCTGGTCGGCTCGCTCAACCGGCTCGGCCGCACGCCCTCGCCGAACCCATCGGTCCGCGCCTTCCCATTCCCGGAGAAGCTGCGCCCCATCGCACCCGGCCTGACCGAAGACGCCCTCTGCGACGCGTACCTGGAAAAACTCGATGCCGCGATCGCCGACTTGCAGGCGTCCGGCGAAGGTGTCGCGGCGATGATCGTCTGCTCGATCCTGGCGAACGAGGGCCTGCCCGACATCCCCGCCGGCTTCATGGCCCGCGCCGCGGCGAAAGTGCGTGAAGCGGGTGGCCTCGTGATCGCCGACGAGGTGCAGGCCGGCTACGCGCGTACGGGACACTGGTGGGGCTACGAAATAACCGGCTTCACCCCGGACATCGTCGTCACCGGCAAGCCAATGGGCAACGGATTGCCGCTCGCCGCCACCGCCGCCAGTCGCGCACTCGTCGAGACCTTCCGTGCGAAGACGCGCTACTTCAACACTTTCGCATCCTCCCCGTTGCAGGCGGCAGTCGGCATGGCAGTGCTTGACGAAATCGAACAACGCGATCTGCGCGGCAACGTGGCCACCGTCGGTGCCGCCCTGAAAGCCGCGCTGACCCAGCGCAAAGGCGCCAGCGCAGCGATCGGCGACGTGCGCGGCCACGGCCTCTTCATCGGCGTTGAGATGGTCAAGCCGGCAGACAGCGCGCCCGATACCGACCTCGCCAAGAGCGTGATCAATCGCCTGAAAGACAAAGGCTTCCTCACCAGCAACGCCGGCGCCTTCGCGAATGTCGTGAAGATCCGCCCGCCGCTGCCCTTCACGCAGGCTGACGCGTCTGCATTCCTGGTCGCCTGGGACGAGACGATTGCCGAACTCGCGGCATGATGGATAGCCATTCCTCTTCGCCTCGCCCGCTTGTGGGAGAGGCAGGCGCGAAGCGCCGGAGAGGGTGCCGCCACCGCACAAGCCGCAGTTGACTTGGCGGACCAAGGCGCCATGACGACGGACGCGGAACACGCCTACACCCCCGCGGCACAACAGGCACTGACGGCATTCGGGATCGAGCCATCCGACCTGCGCTTCGTGCATCTGAGTGAGAACGTCACTTTCCGTGCAACCGACAAGCGCGATGGCTCGCCGTTGGTGTTGCGCCTTCACCGCCCCTGGTACCACGACATCGCCGCCTTGCGCTCCGAGCACCTGTGGACTCGCGCCCTCGTTCAGGCTGGCATCGCAGCCCCCGAGCCGCTGCTGACGCCGTCGGGTGAGAACTTCGTCCAGGTGGACATCGTCGCCACCGGCGAGCAACGCTGGGCTGGCCTCGCGCGCTGGGTGGAAGGCGAACTGCTCGGCGATGTGGTTGCACGTGAAACCAATAGCGCCGTGAACGCACGCCACTTCGCGCACCTCGGCGCCATCATGGCGGCGATGCACAACCAGGCGACCACCTGGACGCCGCCCGACGGATTCGAACGCCACGCACTGGACGCCGATGGGCTGATGGGGCCGCATCCGTTCTGGGGACCGTTTTGGGACCATCCCATATTCTCCGCTGCCGAACGCGACATGTTGCTTGGCAGGCGCGACCGGCTGCATGCGGCACTGACGCGTTACGGCAAGCCTGCCCGCACCTTCAGCCTGATCCATGCCGACTTGCACCCACGCAACGTACTGATCGACGGGACGCACGCCGCGGTGATCGATTTCGATGATTCGGGATTTGGCTGGCATCAGTACGACCTTGCGGTCGCGTTGGTCACCTACCAGGACCATCCGGACTTCAGCCTGTTCCGCGATGCCTGCATCGCCGGCTACCGGACTGTGCGCGCGATCTCCGACGCTGATCTCGCCCTGCTGCCGATGTTCCTGTTGATACGCGACATGGCGCAGATCGGCTGGTTCCATCAACGTCCGGAATTGCCGCGGACGCCGGTGCTGTCGCGGATCAAGGCGCGCGTCAGGGGAGCTCTGCTCCCCTGAAACCCCTCGCCAAAGGCAGAGCCTTTGGAATCCTATCGTGTATTTCGCCGCATATGCTCGGGTCGCGGCTCCGTGGGTGATGGTCAGCCATGACGAACAGGTCGCAATCAATGCGAACCGGTCAGCCGAGAGGCTGTTCGGCATTTTCTGGCGCGAAATGACCTGCATCTGTCAGCACTGCTGGCAAACAGCATCTTCAGAAATACTTGGGTGGATTTACATTCCGATGCAACAGCCGCAGGAGTCCCGGTATTTACGGCCAACAGCGCCCAAGAAGTGCCGCCCGCCCGCGTGAACCACAAACGCCTGACTTATCGGCGGATTGACCAAAAAATTGTAACTGATGCACCACTGTCGCTTTATTGCGTCTTGATGCCATCAACGCATGCAGCGTAAGTGTCGGCGGCGTCAGGAATCTTCTGCCGCTAACAATACATCGAGGGGGAAAATACGATGTCCAATAACAATGGCATCAATAATGCACAGAATCAAATCGCGTTCAACCAAACCGACAACGCAATCGCCGCTCAGGAGCAAGACGCCTCGTTCGGTTTCGGCTCCCTTGCAGCGCCGCAGTTCAGAACGGCAACGACCGACATCTGGACCGGCACCGGCAATCCGAACGCGAATTGGAACCTGACGAACAACGGTGACATCCAGTTGGGAGAGAAGGTCATCCATCGCGGGGGCGCGGACTACCTGCCATCCAGTACCGGGCCGAACGGCGAGCAGATTTACAACGTGCTGGCTGGCACACAGTCAGGCAATCCGGCCCGTGCCGAATGGAACTGGGGCTACTCTGGCACGACGGCCGCCGGAACCGGTCCGACCGATCCGGCTCTTGCGGGCGCCGTGCAGTTGAATGCCGATGACTTCAAGATGCAGATCACTGAAAGCCGTCCGGGCTTCATTGCCAGTGACGTGTTTGACCTTGATACAACGACGCATGTCTGGACCGGTGAGAAGTCAGGCCTGCAGTTCGGTGGTGACGATTTTGCACCGGGCGGGGCACCGGCGGCTGTCCGGGGCACCGTCTTCCAGAACCTTGAGAACGTTGCTTTCCTGCAGGGCGACTTCTTCGGAACTCTGGCTCAGGAAACGTCAGCGGGAACTCAGTGGGACTTCACGACGGCCGCGTTCGCTGGCGGTTCGCCGCATCTGCTGGGCGAGGTCCATGATCATGTGAACGTCGTGGCTACCTTGCCGGTCTAAGCCAGCCTGCACCGCTCTGGGGGAAGCCTCAGAGCGGTCATTCAGTTCCGGATCAAATCCGGCCGGAGCCACTCGCGAAGCCACGCCCGAAATCCGCTTGGCGAAAGGAGCGCCTAGGAAAAAATGCTTGACGCCGCCCAGGCCTTGTGTTCTCTTTCCGTTCATGTCCGACGCGGCCGCCACTGCTGACCGATCCCCACCAAGCCGCTCCGGCCGCCTGCTCTCGCTCGTCCACGCCCTCGTCGCCTACGGCCACCAGCTTCTCGCCACCCTTCGGCCGGGAACCAGCACCATCCGCCACGACCCGGCGGAGCTCGCTCACACCTTCGGAACCAGCGATCTCGTGGTGATCCTCACCCGCATCGCGCTCGCGATCCGCCGCGCCGGCTTCCTCGAGCGGAAGATCATCCGCACCGCCGACCGCATCGACGCCGGACCTCAGCCCGAGCCTCCCCCGCGCGCACCACGCGTCGCCCGCCCCCGTGGGCCAAAGCGCGCACCCGAGCGCCTGCCAACCGACACGCTCTCTGTGCTCAGTCGCCTGCCCAATGTCGACCAGATTGCCGCCAGCGTCCGGCGCCAGCCGATCGGCGCCGTCCTCGCCGACTTGTGCCGCGATCTCGGCATCACGCGCGGCCACCCGTTGTGGGACCAGTTGCACGACGCCATCAACGAATTCGGCGGCAATTTCATCCGCCTGACCATGGAACGGCTCAACCGCGACTTCCCCATCGCCCACATCGCAGAGCGCCTGAAGCAGCCCAGGCGTAAACTCTTGCCCGAACCGGACAGCACCGGGCCGCCGCTGCCTGCCGCCGCCTGACCAGTTCCTGCATCGCACACGCCCCGGCGGCGCGCCCTTTCGCGTGGGCGCTCGTCACTACCTCCGCATATACAGGCGATCAGACCCGCTCGATCACTTCCATCTGCGCGCCGTCGGGGCACTCGACGAAGGCGACGTGCCGCCCGTTGTTCACCGGCAGCTCCTCCAGGATCCGGACGCCGTTCTTCTTCAGCACCGCCAGCGTCCCGCCATAGTCGTCGGTCTCTACCGCCATGTGCTCGATGCCGTAATGCTGCTCATGGTTCTGCACGCTGATCAGCGTCGTGATGTTCAACTGCAGGCCGTGCAGGTTCACCCGCACCCCGCGTCCCGGAATGTCCCCGATCATCGTTGCGCCAAAGTTGTCGATGTAGAATTGCGCTGTCTTCGCCGGATCGGGTGTCTTCAGGTGCACATGCTGAACTGCGAAGGCCATGGTCGTTCTCCCCTTGTCGTCGTATGACGACACCACGCTGAGAGAAATCGCCCAGCCGGTCAATCAACGGGAGAACGTCGCCCATGCCCGCACCCCACGGTCCGCTGCAAGGCGTCAGGGTTGTCGCCTGTTCCACCGCGCAGGCGGGCACCGTGCCCTACATGCTGATGGCCGATCTCGGCGCCGAGGTCATCAAGATCGAGGCCCCGCAAGGCGGCGATCCCTCCCGCACCAGCAGTGTCCTCCCCGGCCTGCCCAGCACCTACTTCGAAACCAACAACCGCGGCGTCAAAAGCGTCACGCTGAACCTGAAGGCGCCGGAGGGCCGTGCGATCCTGCACAAACTCGTCGCGACCGCCGAGATCTTCGGCCAGAACTTCCGGCCGGGTGCCGCCGAAAAGAACGGCTTCGGCTACGAGGATTTGCGCAAGGTCAATCCGCGTCTCGTCTACATATCGATCTCCGGCTACGGCCCGAACGGCCCCCATGCCGCTCTCCCCGGCACCGACTCCATGGCGCAGGCCCTCGGCGGCATCGCCGAGGCCTATTCCACCCCCGGCCAGCCGCTGCGTACCGGCATCGTATCCGTTGCAGATGAAACCTGAGCGATCCTCGCCTTCGGCGGCGCGCTCGCCGCACTCACCCATGCCCGCGCCACCGGCATCGGCCAGAAGGTCGATTGCTCGCTGCTCGGCGGCCAGATCAGGCTGATGGGCTGGACTCTCACCACCGCCATGTGGCGGGAGAAGAATCCCGTCACCGGCCAGGCCCGTGTCACCGGCACGCCGCAAAGCCCGGGCCTCAGTGCCAGCTTCAACGACCGCGACGGCAAGCCGCTGGTGTTCCAGTTGGGTGGCCGGCAGTGGAAAACGGCGATGACAGCGCTCGGCTTCTATAACACGCTGGAACGCGCCGGCTTCGCCGATCTCGGCGTCATCGTCGCATCCGAGGAACAGCGCACCACGCTCCTCCGCACGCTGGACGATCTGTTCGCCACCGGATCGCGCGATGACTGGGTGGCGCGGTTGCGCGCCGCCGACATCGTGTCGGCGCCGATCAATACGCTGCTCGAGGCGTCGAACGATCCGGATGTGGTCGCGAATGGCTACGTGGCCGAGGTGCCATATCCGAAACACGGCAAGACGCTGAAGGTACACGGCACGCCGTGGCAATTCTCCGAGACCCCGGCAAAGCTGGGCATCGCGCCGGAACTCGGCGCGCATAACAACGAAGTGCTGGGCGCGCTCGGTTACGCGCCGGACCAGATCCACGATCTGCGCGAGCGGAAGATCATTTGAGCAGTTCGCTGGCGGCGGAGCGCGCGCCGCCCGACACTGTACGCGGCATCCTGCTGATGGGCGCGGGCGTCTCGACCTTTCCGTTCATGAACGCCGCGGTGAAGCTGCTGGCTGTGAACTATCCATCGACGCAGATCACCTGGGCGCGCTTCACCGGCCATCTGGTTTTCATGCTGGTGGTGTTCTTGCCGCAGTATCGCTGGAGCCTGATCCGCACCCGGCGGCCCGCCGTGCAGATCGGGCGCTCGCTCTGCATGCTGTTCAGCAACCTGCTGTTTGTCATGGCGATCGGTCATGTCCCGCTAGCCACCGCCTCCGCCATTGGCTTCACCTCACCGCTGCTGGTCACAGCGCTTTCGGTGCCGTTGCTGCACGAGAGTGTTGGCTGGCGCCGCTGGAGCGCCGTGGTTGTCGGCTTCGCCGGCGCGCTGATGGTGATCCGGCCAGGCAACGGCCTGCATGATCCCGCCGTGCTGCTGATCCTGCTGTCGTCGCTCGTCTATGCGCTCTACCAGATCGGCACCCGCTGGATTGCGCCCTACGACAACGCCGCCACTGGCATCATCTTCGCCGCGCTGTTCGGCTCGCTCGGCATGACCTTGGTGATGCCGTTCGTCTGGGTTTCGCCGCGAAGCATTTTCGACGGTTTGCTGTTCGCATGTCTGGGCCTGCTCGGTGGCATCGGCCATTACCTGGTCATCCTGGCCTTCCAGCGAGGCCCGGCCGCCGTTATCGCACCGCTCGGTTACGTGGAGCTGATCGGTACGACGATCCTCGGCTACCTGATCTTCGGCAACTTCCCCGATTTCTGGACCTGGATCGGTGCCGGCGTGATCATCGCCTCCGGTATCTACATCGCGTTCCGCGAGAGGAAGCGCCGCGTCACGTCCCCCGCCTATCGCACCAGCGGTAGTACATGATCGACGGGGCCAGGAACCACGGGTTGCCGAAGTAAAGCGGCCGCGTGTTGAACGGCAGGTTGTCGAACGCCGTGGCCCCTTCTTTCCGTCCCAGCACCTGCTGGCCGATGCGCATGCCGAGATAGGCGGCCATGCCGACACCAGACCCGCAATAGCCGAGCGCGTAATGCACGCCCTCATGCACGCCGGCGCGCATCATGTGGTCGAACGTATAGGCGACGAAGCCCATCCACGAGTGGCTGATCTTCACATGCGCCAGTTCAGGAAACAGCTGCACCATGTCGGCATGCAGCCTCGGGCCGCTGATGCGCGGATCGGTCTCGTTGTGCGACACGCGTCCGCCGAACACGATCCGCTGCCCGTCAGGCGACGGCCGGTAGTAATAGACCACCTTGCGCGTGTCGCTGACCACGCGCTGCTTCGGCATCAGCCGTGCCATGGTCTCGCGCGGCAGAGGCTCGGTGGCGATGATATAGCTGCCGATCGGGATCACGCGACGCCGCAGCCAGGGCGTCAGGGAACCGGTATAGCCGTTGGTCGCCACCACGACGTTGCGCGCGCCGATGCTGCCGCGCGCATGCGCTATGCGAAAGCCGCCGCCATCGGGCTGGATTGCCGTCGCGGCACAGTGCGGCACGACGCGTGCACCCGCCGCCAGCACGCGATCCAGCATGCCCTGGTGAAGCCGCCCGGGATCGACCGAGGCATGCTGCTCGTAAACGATCCCACCGTAATACGCGTCGGTGCCCAGTTCGTTCCGCTGCTCGGCGCGCGGCACGATATGCGCGGCGATCTCGAGGCCCTTCGGCTGGGCCTTCATGGACTGTGCCAGCGCCTCGTAGCGGGCCGGGTTATGCGCTGCATGGAATCTGCCGGCGATCCGGAAGTCGCAATCGATGTTCTCCGAGGCGACGAAGTCGCCGATCCAGGCGAGCGAGTTCTGGCCCTCCTTCACGATCCGGAACGCAACCTCGTGGCCGTAATGCGGCAGCAACTCGGCATAACGAGGCTTCACGCTGGTGGAGATCTGCCCGCCGTTGCGCGAACTGCACCCAAAGCCGGCCTCCTCGGCGTCCAGCACCACGGTGTCGCGGCCCCCCCGCGCCAATTGCAGTGCCGCGCTCAACCCGGTGTAGCCGGAACCGATCACCACCACCTCCGCCTTTGCCGGCGGCGCGGTGTCGGGCAGGTTCGGCCGTGGCGTCCGGTCCCACCAGTAAGGCGTCAGCTTGGCGTCGTGGGTGAACAGGTCCTGGGTCATTCCTCCGGTCTCGTTCGGCACGTCATGCCGAACGTTACCGTCACGCGGGGGACTCCGCTATGCCGGGAACTCAGTCGCGTGCTGTTTCACCCGGCCATCCAGCTTCCGCGTATGGTCCTGGAGCCGGCGCCGCGCCGCGTCGAACGCATCGCGTACCGCGACATACATATCCTCATGCGCGTGATCGGCCGCGGGCTCTCGGTCGATCACCAGCGGTCCGCCCGGCACCGTCAGGTCGATGCGCACCCCGTAGATCATGCCCTGACGCTGGCTGCGATGGGCGGCTTCCAGGACCACGCGGCACGCGCTGATGCGATCCGAGATCTGGCACAGGTCGTCAATGCGGCGCCGCACCTGCGCTTCGACAGCCGGCGACGTATCCATGCCGCGAAATGTGATCCGGACTTCTGCGGGCATTCCACCCTCCTTCTCGAATACCGAACCATGACCGAAACCCCCGATACCCGGCTTTGATCTCGATCAAACCGCTACGATGATCATTTCAGGCAAATCCATATCGATTTTTCCAAGCGGCCAGGCATCATGGTCGGCAACATTCGTGCGTACTCAGCGAGGACGGCAACTATGAGCACCGGTTCAGCAACCATCCTCGACTGCGGTGACGGCGTGCAGGTCCCGGCCGCATGGGCGCCGCGCGCTGCGTCTCCATTGGTCGCCACATCCTAACCACTGCAACCAACGCCCTAACCGACCCAGGACAACCGCGCATGTCCGTGCAGGTGCTTTACGCCACACGTGCCACCGCGACCGGTGGCAGGGATGGACGCGTCACGACGCCGGACGGGAGCCTGGACCTGACGATGAGCACGCCAACGGCGCTGGG
>DATJJM010000374.1:0-19601 GCA_035492535.1 Acetobacteraceae bacterium
CATGATGGCGTAGAGGTCGCTTTTGCCTTCGAAGCCGATGCCGGGGAGATCCGGCAGCGTTACGATGCTGTTTTCGACACGCGTGCCGTCGGGGAAGCCGCCATAGGGCTGGAATACGTCGGGATAGCTTACATTGCCGCCGAGCCCGAGGCCGGCGGCGATGGCCAGCGACATCTGATGGCCGCCGTGCGGGATGCAGCGGCGCCAGGACCAGCCGGCGTCCTTCAGCATTGCGAGCGTTCGCTGGTATTCGCACAGGCCGTATGAAAGGGCGCAATCGAATTGCAGCCAGTCTCGATCGGGGCGCATGCCGCCATAGCGGATCAGGTTGCGCGCGTCCTGATGGCTGAACAGGTTTTCGCCGGTTGCCATCGGGCCGGGATAGAACTCGGCAAGGGCGGCCTGCAATTGGTAATTGAGCGGGTCGCCGGCTTCCTCGTACCAGAACAGCGGATAGGCGCTGAGCATTTTCGCATAGTCGATCGCGGTGGCCAGATCGAAGCGTCCATTGGCATCGACGGCCAGGCGAGCGGTGCTGCCGATTTCCTTCAGGACCGCCTCGATGCGGCGTTGATCGTCGCCGACCGCTTCGCCGCCGATCTTCATCTTCACGACGGTGTAGCCGCGGTCGAGATAGCTGCGCATTTCGGCACAGAGCGCCGCGTCGTCCTTGCCGGGGTAGTAGTAACCTCCGGCGGCGTAGACGAAGACGCGCGGATCGGCCTCGATGCCCTGCCGCCCCGCGAGCAGGCGGAACAGCGGCTTGTCGGCGATCTTCGCCACTGCGTCCCACACGGCCATGTCGATGGTGCCGACCGCGACCGATCGGTCGCCGTGGCCGCCGGGCTTCTCGTTGGTCATCATGCAGCCCCAGATGCGGTCGGGGTCCAGATTTTCTCCAGTTGAATCGAGCAGCGAGCGCGGGTCGGCTTCCAGGATGCGCGGGGCGAAGCGTTCTCGGATCAGGCCGCCCTGGCCGTAACGGCCGTTAGAGTTGAAGCCGTAGCCGACGACGCGGCGGCCGTTGCGCTCGACATTGGTCACCACGGCGACGAGGCTCGACGTCATCTTCGAAAAATCGATGTAGGCGTTGCGGATGGGCGAGCTGATCGGCTTGGTGATTTCCCGAACGTCGGTGATGCGAAGCGTCATTCTCTGCCTGCGAGGTCAAAATCCGCGGCAGGACATACGAAATTGGCCGGGGCTTGGCCAGGATCGCTGCGGTCAGTGAGCGCCGCCGCCGCTCGCCGCACCCTTCCGCAGCAGCGTGATGGACAGCACGGCTCCCAACAAAGCGACGCCGAGCAGACCGAAGCAGTCGGAGTATCCCATCACCGTCGCCTGGGCGCGCACCGCGTGGCCAACCGCGATCACCGCCTGGTGCATGGCAGCGGCGGGGTCCGGCACGCCGTGCGCCATGAAATACTGCTGCAGCGTGGACAGGCGCTCGCGGGTCTCGGGCTGCAACAGCGAGACGTGCTGGTTGATGATGAAGGAGTGGTACTGCTCGCGCTTGGTGAAGAACGTCTCGATGGCAGCGGTACCGATGGCGCCGCCGAGGTTGCGCATCATGTTGAACAGGCCAGACGCGGCACCCGCCTCGGCAGCAGTGATGCCGACCATCGCGATCGCGGACAGCGGTGTCATCACCAACGCCTGGCCCAGGGCGCGCGTGACGTCGGGCACGAACAACTGAGGCGCCGCGTAGTCGCGGTCCATCTGGAGGTTCATGAAGCAGCTTGCGGCGAAGATGGCGAGGCCGAGGCCGACCAGCAACCGTGAGTCGATGCGCTTCATCAGCAGTGGGACGAACGGGATGATGAAAAGCTGCGGCACGCCGGTCCAGGCCATCACCTCGCCGCTCTGCTGCGCGTCGAAGCCTTGCGATACGGCGAGGTACTGCGGCAGCAGATAGGACGAACCGTAGAGTGCGAAGCCGAGCAGGAAGTTGCCCAGCGTGCCGAGCCCGAAATTGCGCCGCGCCAGAAGGCGAAGCTGGATCAGCGGTTCTTCGCGCACCAGTTCGACGACGATGAAGGCGGCGATCGCGAGAGCGGAAATGATGCTGAGCCTGACGATCATCGGCGAGCCGAACCAGTCGTAGGTGTTGCCATCGTCGAGCACGGTCTGGAAGGCGGCGAGGCCGACGGCCATCAGTGCAATGCCCAGCCAGTCGCCGCGACGCAGGAGGCCAAGCTGCATGGGGGCACTCGGCAGAGCGTAGATCAGCGCGGCCAGCATCAGCACGCCGGGCACCAGGTTCATGTAGAAGATGGTCTGCCAGCCATAGGTATCGGTCAGCCAGCCACCGATCGTCGGTCCGATTGCCGGCGCGAAGGTGGCCGTGACGGCAAAGCCGGCGAGCCCGACCGCCCGCTTGGACGGCGGCAGCATGCGGACGACGATGGTGAAGCAGAGCGGGATCAGCACGCCGCCGCAAAAACCCTGAAGGCCGCGCAGCGCGATCATCTCGGACAGATTGTGCGCCTGGCCGCAGGCGGCGGAGAGCAGCAGGAACAGCACCGTGTTGACGATGAAGTAGCGCCGCAGCGAGAAGACGCGGCTGAGATAGTCGGTCATCGGAATGACGATGATCTCGCCGATCAGGTAGGCGGTGGACACCCAGGTGCCGTTGACGCCGCCGGTGCCGATGCCGCCCTCGATGTCGGGCAGCGAGGAGTTGGTGACCTGGATGTTCAGCACCGACATGAAGGCGGCGAGCAGCGAGCCGCCGACCGCGATCCAGGTCTTCAGCGGAACACCTTGCTCTTCAATGTGGATGTCCGCGGCCACGACACGTCACGCCTTTGGCTTGGTGTCGATGGTCGGCTCGACGGACATGCCCGGCCGCAGTCGTCCGACCAGGGGATCATGCGGATCGATGGTGATCTTCACCGGCACGCGCTGCACGATCTTGGTGAAGTTGCCGGTCGCATTATCCGGCGGCAGCAGCGCGAATTCCTGTCCGCTCGCGGGGGCCAGGCTGTCCACGACGCCATGCACGGTGGCGCCTGGGAAGGTATCGACCTCCAGCGTCACCGTCTGGCCGGGGCGCACATCGGTGAGCTGCGTCTCCTTGTAGTTCGCGGTGACATACACGTCCTGGAGCGGCACCACGGCCATGAGCTGGGTTCCGGCCTGGACGTATTGTCCGATGCGCAGCGTGCGTGCGCCGACGGTACCGTCGAGCGGCGAGGTGATCGTGGTGTAGCTTTCGTTCAGTTCAGCCTGCTGCAAGGCGGCCTGTGCCCGCGCCTGCATGGCATGCGCCTGGGCAAGCTGCGTGGTCAGAACCTCGACCTGCTTGGCGGTTGCCGCGACAGCCGCTGTGTCGCGGTCAAGGGTGGCCTGTTTCTGCGTGGTGTCCGAGGTGGCCTTCTGGGCCTCCTGGATCGTGCCGGCGCCCGTCTTTGCCAGCGATGCGTAGCGGGCAAAGTCCTGGTGGGCGAAGGTCAGCGCGGCCCGGTCCGCGTCAACCGTGGCGCGGGCTTCGTTGACCAGAAGCTCCTGCTCGGCGATCTGCTGCTGGAGATTGGCGATGCTCGCCGCCTGGGCGGCGAGGTCGGCCTGCGCCACGGCAAGCGAGGTCCGATAGTCACGATCATCGATCCTGGCGAGCACCTGGCCCGCGTGGACCTGCTGGTTATCCGCTACGAGGACGCTGGCGATGTAGCCTGAGACTTTCGGGCTGATGACGACGCTGTCGGCCTGGAGATAGGCGTCGTCGGTCGAAACCAGGAAGCGGGCTGTGTTCCACCAGTACTGGCCATAGAGGCCGGCCGCGGCGAGCAGGGCGACCGCGCCTGCCCCTATCAGGAGCGGACGGAGGCGCTGGCGCGCGGTGCGGGCCGGACTGGCGCCGCCCTTGAATAAGGGACGCTCCTGGGCCTCCTCGAAAGAAGACAGCTGCGAAGCCATGAACTCCTCCTTCGCCATGCCCACGTAGCCGGGCTGCGCCCTTGAGAGTGGGCTGGGCGCTACGTATTGTATTGGACAGTACACGGCAATCGCAGGACGGGGCATAAGTGTTATGATGAATGCGATGACCCAAGCCGCCGAACGACCCCGGCCGAAGCTGGAAGCAAGGCGCCGCGCGTTCCTGGAAGCCGCGACGGACGTATTCCTGGAAAAGGGCTACGCCGGCGCGACGCTCGATGATGTCATCGCGCGGTCAGGCGGTTCGCGGCAGACACTGTACGCGCTGTTCGGCGGCAAGCAGGGCCTGTTCGAGGCAATCATGCGGGACCGCTGTGGTGCGATCTTCGCGGCACTCGACGCCGACGGCATGCTCGATCGGGCCCCGGATGTTGTGCTGGTGGAGTTCGGCGCCCGGCTGCTTGGGGTGGTCTGCGCTCCCGAAGCGATTGGCATCTTTCGCCTCGTGGTCGCAGAAAGCGCGTCGATGCCGGATCTGGCGGAGTTATTCTGGAATACGGGACCCGGCCGGACCCATGCGCTGCTCGCGCGCTATATCGGCGAACAGGTGCGCCGAGGGGCTCTGCATGTGTCGGATCCCGAGGAGGCCGCGCAGCAGTTCTGGGGCATGCTGCTGAGCGGCTTTCATATGCAGTGCGTGTTCGGGTTGCGCAGCGCTCCCCGCCCGGACGAGGTCAACGCCTTCGTCAAAACGGCCGTCGCCCGGTTTCTGGATGGCAGCAGGGTTGGAACAAAATCAACGTGACGGCGGAGCCCGATGCCCCGGATTCCTTCACCGAGCATTAATTCCTTTTGCCGACATTGGCGTTCCGACCCGTGACCAGGAACTGCCATGCACGTCTCCGTCCCCGTTCCGGCCGCTCCGGCGAACCCGCCGGCACGCACGACTGTCGCCATTCTCCTGTCGATCTATGACGGCGAGAAATACCTCCAGGCGCAGCTCGACAGTATCGGCGCGCAGACGCATCGAGACTGGGTCCTGCTGTGGCGTGACGACGGATCGAGCGATGGCGGGCGCGGCATCATGCAACGATTCGCCGAAGCGGTCGGCCACGATCGATGCATCGAGCTGGCTGATACGCAGCGGCACATCGGGGCGACCCGGAGCTTCCTGACCCTGCTGCACGCCGCGTCGGACTATCCGCTGATTTCGTTCTGCGACCAGGATGACGTCTGGCTCGCCGAGAAGCTGGAGCGAGCCGTTGCGCATGTGCGCACCGTGCCGGCCGAAGTTCCGGCGCTGTATTGCGCCCGGAAATTCGTGGTGGATGCGGACCTTCAGCTGCTGCGTGCATCGCCGCTGGTGCGCCGGCTGCCGCGATTTTCCGATGCCCTGGTGGGAAATATCGCAAGCGGTTGCACGGTTGTGCTGAACCGCACGGCTGCTGGCTGGATCGATGCGATCAGCCCGCCTGACGGTTCGTATCATGACTGGTGGTCGCACATCGTGGTCTCGGCAGCCGGCGGACACATCATCGCGGACAATGAGCCGGTGATGATGTATCGCCAACATGGCGGCAATGCGCTTGGGATGGCGCGGTCGTTCGTGGGCCGGGGATGGCGCGCATGCAGGCGCGGTCCGACAATGTTTGTCCAGCTGATCGACGCTCACGTCGCGGCGCTGGAGCGGCAACGTCATCTGTTGCCCGAGGCCACGCGCGATGCGCTCGACGCCATCGGACCGGCCGTCCGGCGTGGGCCGTTGGCGCGGCTCGGGCTGGTGTGCAGTGGCCGCCTGCGCCGGCAGACGGTACTGGAAACGCTGTTCCTGCCGCTGTTGCTATGCACGGCCCATCGCGAGGCTGACAGTGTGTCGTGGGATCAGGCGGCGCAACACGGTGCCAAGGCTGTTGTGCCGATGCGCTGAGGTTTTCGGCGCGTCGTTTGGCCCCCATCGCTGACCCGGCTACACTTTGCGGCATGAGCACATCACGCGCTGCCCCAAGCCTGGATACGACGGAACTGCTGGCGCGCCTTGTGTCGTTCGACACGACGAGCCGCAACTCCAACCTGCCGCTTATGGCCTATGTGCGCGAGTACCTGGATGCGCACAGAATTCCGTATCGCATCAGCAGCGATGCGAGCGGCGAGAAGGCGAATATCCACGCGATCATCGGGCCGCAGGTTCCCGGCGGCGTGGCATTGTCGGGTCACGTCGATACCGTTCCTGTGGATGGGCAGGCGTGGAGCGCGGATCCTTTCACCTTGCGGCGAAGCGATGGCCGGCTGTACGCGCGCGGAGCAGCTGATATGAAGGGGTTCGTATCGGCGTGCCTTGCCGCGGTGCCAGAGATGAAGGCGCGCAACCTCGCACGGCCGCTGCACCTGTTCATCAGCTATGACGAGGAGGTTGGTTGTCACGGCGCGAAGCGGCTGATCGAGGACCTGGATGAATCCGGCTTGAAGCCGGCGTTGTGCGTGGTGGGCGAACCTTCCGGGATGCAGCCGATCCTCGCACACAAGGGGAAGCTGAACCTGCGTGTTGCTGTGCGTGGGATGCCGGGGCATTCCAGCGAGCCCAGCAAGGGCGTCAATGCAATTCAGGCGGCGGGTGAGGCGATTGCCTATGTCGCGTCGGAGGCACGGCGGCTGGCGAATGAGGGCCCGTTCGAGGATGGTTTCGATCCGCCTCATACGACGATCCATGTCGGGACGATGCAGGGTGGCACGATCCTGAACATCATTCCCGAACGCTGCGAATTCATCATGGAGTGGCGGGTGATTCCGGGTGATGACCCGAACCGCCATGTGGAGCGGCTGCGGCAGTTCGTTGCGGCGACCATCGAACCGGCGATGCATGCGGTGAACCGCAGTACCGGATTCGAGTATGACGTGCTGGTCGAGATGCCGGGGCTGTCACTGGCCCCGGATCACGAACTCACGGCGATCGTGAAGCAGCTCACTGGGTCGAACAGCACAGGGAAAGTCAGTTACGGCACCGAGGGTGGGTACTATCAAGGGGCCGCCATCCCAACCATCGTCTGTGGTCCGGGGCACATCGCGCAGGCACATCAGCCGGACGAGTGGATAGCGCAGGAGCAGCTCGACGCGTGCGATGTGTTTATCCGCCGCCTGGCCGACCGATTGCTGAGCTGACCGCGCCGCGATGTCTCCGATTCCCCCGCCGCCGCTGCCTGCATTCGAGGTGCATCTCACCGCGCCCGATATCGGCCGGTGGCTCGCAGGCAATACCGGCATACCTGGCTTCACGACACGTGATTCGGGTGTCGCGGGGTCGCATGTCGCGTTGCTCGCGCTGTCGCACGGCAATGAGATTGCGGGCGCCATCGTGCTCGATCGGCTGTTGCAGGCCGGGTTGGCTCCGAACAGTGGGAAACTGACATTCGGTTTCGTGAACCTGGCTGCGTTCGAACGGTTCGACCCGCGGCAGCCGACGGCATCGCGTTTCGTCGATGAGGACCTGAATCGGCTTTGGGATCCTGGCGTGTTGGACAGTGCGCGCCGCTCGACCGAGTTGGATCGTGCGCGCGAGATCATGCCGCTGATCGAGACGGTCGATGTGCTGCTGGACCTGCATTCGATGCTGTGGCCGTCGGATCCGCTGATCCTGTGCGGCACGTCATCACGGGGCAAACGGCTGGCACTGGGTATTGGTGTGCCTGGGCTTGTCGTCGCCGACCGCGGACATGCGAGCGGGCGGCGGCTGATCGATCACCCTCGATTCGCGGATGCCGGGCATGACTGTGCCGCCGTTCTTGTTGAGGCTGGGCAGCACTGGCAGACGGCGACCGTGGATACGATGATGGCGAGCGTTGCCGGCCTGCTTCGGCACGCCGGTGTGGGCGCTCGGAGTGCTGCGTTGCCACCGGCTGCGCGTCAACGGCAGCAGTTTGCCGAGGTGACCACTGCGGTGACGGCGGCGACCAGCAATTTTGCGTTCATGCAGGCGTATCGCGGCGGCGACGTGATTGCGCGCCGCAATACGCTGATCGCGCTGGATGGCGAGACGGAGATACGGACGCCTTATGACGACTGCCTGCTGATCATGCCGAGTTTGCGGCCGAGCCGGGGGCATACGGCGGTGCGGTTGGCGCAGTTCTCGAAGTAGCGCGGTCGATCGCTGGCGCGGCGATCCGTAGCGGACTTTGCGCAGGCTCGGGGTGGAATGCGGCATGAGAATCGACACTCCGCGTATTCGGCTTCGCTGTTGGCGGGAAACCGACCGCGATGCGCTCGCCGCCATGCATGCGGACCCATTGGTGATGCTCGATTACGGCGGCCCGATCAGTCGGACAGAGAGCGATCGAAAGCTGGATCGCTATGCGGCGGCCTATCATCAACATGGCTTCTGCCGTTGGGCTGTCGAAGGCCAGGATGGTTCATTCCTTGGCTACACCGGCGTCATGCCCTCACCTTCGGACCATCCACTCGGTTCTCATTTCGAAATTGGCTGGCGCCTGGTCCGGCACGCCTGGGGTCACGGGTATGCAACAGAAGCGGCACGGGCGGCATTGGGTGACGCATTCACGCGCGCCGGATTGGGCGAAGTGATTGCCTATACCGCCCCCGATAACAGGCGGTCACAAGCGGTGATGGGCCGATTGCAATTGCACCGCGATCCGAGTCGCGATTTCACGGCCGACTATGACACTTTCAAGGGCTGGCGGGGATTGGTCTGGGTCGCTCGCCCTGCGTTGCACAGGTCCCGATTGATGCCAGCATGATGTCGTAAGGCCTGTCGTTGCGCTGCGCCCGTGGATCAATTGGCCGCCTGACGAACAGGTCTCAACGCGCGGCCAAGCATCTGTCGATTGCGTCAGCAAGTGCCTGGCGTCCAAATGGCTTCGGCAGCCACTGCAGCCTGCGCATCTGGTTGCTTTCAACCTCCAAGAACCCGGATACCAGAAGTATCGGCAACAAGGGTTCGGACTTATGGAGCTCGTCGGCAAGCTGGAGCCCTGTCAAGCCTGGCATAACATAATCAGTAACAACCAAATCGATCTGTTGTGTCTGGGCGATTTGAAGCGCCGCGTGGCCAGATCCAGCGCGCACCGGCGAGTAGCCGATGTCCTCCAGTATGCCGGACGTACTCGCGAGCACCAGCGGGTCGTCATCAACCACCAGGACTGTGCCGCCGCGCGTCGGTTGACGCCGGACGAACGGCTGCGTGTCTGACGCAATCGGCGGAGCAGAAGGGCCTGCGCTTGGCAACCAGAGCTCTGCGGTGGTACCAATACCCTTTGTGCTTTGCAGCAGGAATTGCCCGCCAGACTGGGCGGCGAATCCATGCACCATCGAAAGCCCCAATCCCGTCCCCTTTTCACCGGCTTTGGTGGTGAAGAACGGCTCAACAGCTCGCGCAAGGGTGTCCTTATCCATGCCTTCGCCCGTGTCGGTGACACTCAGGACAACGTATGTACCCGACGATGCTCCATCGCCATTTTCATCAGCTATTCGTGTCTCAGATGCCTTTGCGGCTATGATGAGTTCGCCTCCATTGGGCATCGCATCACGTGCATTGACCACGAGATTGAGCAGAGCCAATTCCAACTGGTTGACGTCTGCTTCAACCGGAGGCAGGGCATCAGCGAACTGCTTTATCACGTGAATACCGGGACCGAGGGAACTGCTCAACAATCCCCCCATACCTTCAACCAAGGTCTGGATCCTGACGACTTCCGGCTTCAGCGGCTGTCGTCGACCAAACGCAAGCAATCGTTGAGTGAGCGCCCGTCCCCGTTCCGCGGCCTCACTCGCAGTCCTCAGCCAGCCGATAGCCTTGGCGTCTGATTCGGGAGTACTCGTTCGCAACAACTCAAGGCTGACAATGATCGCGGTGAGCAAATTGTTGAAGTCGTGGGCGATCGCTCCCGTCAGCTGGCCCACCGCCTCCATCTTCTGAGCCTGCCGCAGGCTCTCCTCGGCGGCATGATGTTCGGTTATTTCCTTGCGGAGTTTCGCGTTCGTGATGTCGAGATCATGAGTCCTCTGCTCGAGCACCAGTCGTAGCCGGACCATCTTGCCGAAGTTTCTGCTGGCGCGCCGGCTGGTTTCAGTGAGCGCCAGCACGAACACCAGTATCATGATCGCCGCTGCCACCTGGCGCTGGCCACCGTCCAGCACGAAGTGGACCGCAAGAGGAAGACTGGCCGGCGCGATAAAGTACAAAACAGTGGGCAGGTGAGCAAAATGCAGCGACGCCGCGCCCGCGCACATGCCTCCTATCAGGAAGACCCAAAATAATTGATAAATCTCCTGGTCGGGGAGCAAGAACACGGACCCGACACCCCAGGCGAGTCCTGCACCGAATGCGCCCCACTTGCTGGCCAATGACCAGCGTATAGATCGTGCGCCATTCGATCCGACAGAACGGAACTGCAGCCAAAGGGTGAGGCGAACCGCTGCAATGACCAAAGCCACTGACAGCCAGATGAATACGCGTTCTGCCGGCTCGGTGAGCAACAGCACGCTGGCCATTAATGCCGCGTTCACGACTGTGACCGCCACGGCTACGGGGGTTTGCGAGAAAGCGGCTCTTACTCGCTCGACGAAAATCTCAGCTTCAGATGACTCCGCGTTATTCGCTCCGCCCATCGTCCTATTGTGTTCAGTGTTGGATTTCCCCACGGTGCTTACTCGATTCTCAGGCGCGCCAGCACGTAAATTGACGGCTGCGCGGGCCGATCACATTGTTGTGAGCAACGCATTCCCGCCCGATCAGGCCGCCGCCACGTCGCCTCACGGCAGGCTCGCACGACCGGTGGAAGGGGCTCTCGCCTGTGATGATGGGCCAGATTGCGTCGCTGGCGCAGCATCATCGCACGGGCCGATGGTCTGGGGATTGAACCTCGAGCCTGGTCCTGGCGTCGCACCAATGATCGATAGCGTCGAACACGTGGTTGCACGCAATGCCGACGGTGGATCATACGCATGAACTCTGATCCTTTACTGGCTGTATATGCAAACCGCATAGACAGGCAATCTTTCAGCCAGATCGCGGCAGCCCATAAGACCCTGCTTCGTCGGAACCGCTGCGGCCCATAGACGGCACGCCGTTCTCGCGCCTTCGCGGTATTCGACCTGATTTCGAGGTGACC
Source organism: Acetobacteraceae bacterium (assembly GCA_035492535.1). GTDB lineage: Bacteria > Pseudomonadota > Alphaproteobacteria > Acetobacterales > Acetobacteraceae > JAMXLO01. Next base: position 10,995 of record DATJJM010000374.1, read on the forward strand.
TGGGTTGATCTAAATCAAAGACATGCCCGCGCAGGATGCCCGTATGATGCTCCCTATCGGGCAGGAGACAGGTCGATGTCGGGCATGATCCCGGACCTTGTCATCGAGATCATCGCAGGCGCTGCGGGCGCAATGCCAATGGTGCTGCGCTCAAGGACGTCAATCTCGGCGCCGCAGGCAACATGATGACCAGCGCGATCGCGGGCCAACTGGTGGGCGGTGGTGCGGCGGCTGCCATCCTGCCAGCGATTACACGCATCGTGACAATCGCGATGACCGAGCAGCAGCCAAGCAGGCAGCTCCTATGTCGTCAAAAAAATGCGCCGCGAACGTTAACAATTCAGCGATCAGGGGGTGCCGGGCATTGCGGCATCGTTCGACACAGTAGATACGGGTTGCTTACATCCGGGCGGTGCTGGGGCAGAGCGTGATCGCGTCCGCACCGGTTTCTTCATCGCGGCTTGTCGCCGGTTGACGGGCAGCAAACCTTGGAGGTTGCATATGTTGAGAAGCATGCGATGGGTGACGGCCGCTCTGCTATCCGCGGCCCTCTTTTCGCCGGCATTTGCCCAGCCTGGGACATCAACGACCACCCCGCCCGCGAAATCGGTGCCGGCCAAACCGTCGCCGAGTACCCCTGCCTCTGCGGCCGCGACAGCGCAGCCCTCGGAACCGATCGATATCAACACTGCCTCTGCGGCGGAGCTGAAGACACTTCCAGGCATCGGTGACGCCTATTCCGCGAAAATCATCAAGGGACGCCCCTATCAGTCGAAGGATCAGCTTGTCTCAAAGAAACTGGTTCCCCAGGCCACCTACGACAAAGTCAAGAATCTGATCATCGCCAAGCAGTCAAAGCCGTAACGCTTGAATGTCTGCCAACGAACCGGCCGGCGATGTGTATATACGCCGGTCCACTGAGCAATCGCTGAGGTAGATCAAAGTCGATCAGCACAGGTTTGGCCGATGGCTCGTAAACCGGAGGCGTCGCTGGCAGCCTTGTAGACACACCGGGTGCAAGCACACGGAGAGAGCCGATGTTGCGGCCCTTGGCGAACCTGTTGCTGTGCTGTGCGCTTGCTTGCGCGCCAATGGCGAATGCTGCCTCGGCCCCCGACCAGTCGAGCGGCGGGTACAGCCGGCCAAACGTCTCCTCTCACAGCCGGCCATCGGTTGCACCGTCATACGCATCCCCGTCTCGTCAAGGCAGTTCGGGTGGCTATGCGGCCCCGACGCGGCGACCTTCCACGTCATATACCTCGACCACCGCGAGAGGCGGCGATTCCGCGATCTCGAAACAATTCTCCGGCGAAGCATTGAGAAGCTACCGGGCGAACCAGGCAGCGGCGAGAACCGCGCCGGGATACGGTGCTTCGGACACAAGACGGCCTTCGGCCTCACGTGACGGTGGCTATGTTCGTCCGTGGGCTCCGGTTTACGCGCCACCCTCGTATGGCTGGGCTCAGCAAGGGCGGAGTTTCGGCGCTTGGGACGGGCTGATGCTCTGGAGCCTGCTCAATTCGCTTTCGTCGCCCGGGCATGCCGAATTCTTCTACAATAACCAAGCGTCTCCAGGATACCAGCAATGGCGCGCAGAGGCCCAGCGCGCCGCGGCCACTGACCCGACAGTGCGAACCAGGCTCGCGGAACTCGATCAGCGCCTGGCACAATCGCAAGGCCAGCCGCAACAACCCGGCGCCCCGCCGCCAGCGGACGCGCGTTCCGACGGGGGACTGACCTTCATCACAGTGCTGATACTCCTGATCGCTGTCTTCTTTGCGCTCTGGTATTGGCGCCGAAAGAGGGCCGATCCTGCTGCGCTGGTTCCCGCCGTTCCTGCCGCCCTGAAAGGGACAGCGCGTACCCGGTTTCGCGTCGGAATGACCATCCCGGTCGATCCAGCGCCCTTCATCCTGGCCGCCGGCGTCACGAAGATCGAGCCGCTCGCCGGCACCGGCATGATCAGCGTCGAGGCGGTGGGATTACTGATGGATGGCGCGATACCGCTCAACCGGCTTTACCTGCCCGGACGCACAGCGTTCTTCCAACTGCATCTTGGTCCCGACGGCAATCCCGACGAGTGCCGCTACTATTCGCGCATCGATCGCGTGACCCCGGCGAACCAGGGCGAATGGGGCGCCTGGCTCGACCCGGCACAGGGTATGATTGGCTGGCCGCAATTCCAGACGAAGGACGGCAAGGTCTATGATCGCGCCTGGGCGCCGGGCAGCGAACGCATCGAGCCGCGCCTGGCGGAAGAGACAATCCAGGACCTGAATGGCGTATCCCGCCGGCAACTCACCTCGATGCTCTATGCCGGTCACACCGGCGCCCCCAGCCCGGCACCGGAGCGCGAATACATTTTTGTGACCGCGGTTGACGAGGGCGGTCAGGCCTGGGTCGATATCCATGCCGGCATTGACATCAATCCCGCCACTCTCAACGTGCCTTCAGTAGCTCTGTCCTGATCCACATGGAGTGTGCATGCCCCCGTCCGACCCAAGCCTGTTAGACGGCATCGAAAACGCCCTCGGGGCCGGCTTGCCGCACCTGCTGTTGCAGTTTGTGGTTGCATTGGCGCTCCTGAGCGCAGGCGTGGCGACGTATATGGCGGCCACACCGTTCCGAGAGCGAGAACTGATCGCGGAGGGCAATACAGCGGCCGGGGTGGTGCTGTTTGGTGCCATCCTGGCACTGGCGATCCCGATCGCGGCGACACTGGCAACCACAGGGTTGGTGCTCGACCTAATCGTGTGGGGGATCGTGGCGGTACTTCTGCAACTGCTCGTCATCGCCGGCATTTCGTTGGTATTTCGCCATCTTCGTGCTGCGATCCAGCACGGCAACGTGGCGGCCGCGTTGGCACTCGCAGGGACACAACTCGCAGTCGCCCTGCTCAACGCCGCCGTCATGATCCCCAACTGATCCACCAAGATTTTTTGGAAGGAAGCCCACACCATGGTCATGCAATTCATCGGCAATCTGATTGGCGTCAAGGCGGACAAGGTGGTCAACGCGGGCATCGAGGCGTTGGTTCGCTGGGATCCGCAAGGCGCCACCGAAGCGGAACTGCGCACAATGGAGCAGCGTCTGGACGAACTCGGCATGCAGGTCGCCCGGGCCCGCCAGAATTACGACCGGGAGGAGAAGGAGGCGGAAGCGATTCAGGCGTTGTCGCGGCAACGCCTCGCCGCGGCGGAAGCACTGCAGGACCACGCCAACAGTGAGCCGGACACCACGCGGAAGGCCGAGTTGCAGAAGAGCCTGGCAACGCTGCTGGATATGATGGAGAAAATGGCTCCCGACCTGGAGCGCGAAACCCAGGAAGCAGGTGATGCGAAGCAGTTTCTCGAACAGATCGAGGCAGTTTACGCCAATGCCGGCGGCAAATTGAAGACGGCGCGCGGCGAACTGGAGAGAGCGCAGCGTGACATGGCGCGGGCCTCCTACAAACGCGAAGCCGCGGAGCAGCAGGCCGAGGCGGCGCGTCAGGCAGCTGGACTGTCGCAGAGCACCAGCAGTCTCAATATCGCCCTCAAAGCGATGAACGAAAGCGCCACGAGGGACCTGGCCTCGGCCGATGCCGCCGCGGCCAAGGCGAAGCTGCTCGCACCGACAAGCCCCGAGAAAGAGGATCCAAACATCGCTGCTGCGATGGCTGCCGCGTCAGGGACGGGACCGGCGCCTGTCGGCACGGCGAACCGCCTGGCGGCCCTGAAAGCGAGGTTGGGGTAGGTTCCTCATTGCAAGATCCGATGTGAGTCGAGACCGGTGGCCGGCTCAAGGCCGGCCATGACGATACGGTAACCGGCCATGGCGATGAGATAACGTGAGTCGATGGCGGCCAGCGCGGCTGTTGACGACAGCGAAACGCTCTGGCCGGCGATGATGACGTGCTCTACGACTTCCAGCGGATGTCGTGGAAGCTACTGACAGTATGACCATAGCCGCGCTCGTTCTGCCGGTGTTTGCGGTGATTCTGAGTGGATGGATTGCCGGAGCAAGCGGCTACCTGCCGCGCTCGCTGTCCGGGCCGCTCGTGCAGTTCGCTTACAATGTCGCGATGCCGGCGCTCGTCTTCCTCACGATAGCTGAGGAGAAGCTCGAGAGGTTGCTGGAATGGGGCTTTATCGCCGCATTCGGCGGTGGCTCGATGCTCTGTTTTATCGCGGTCTATGCGGCGGCACGGATCTGGTGGCGTCGAAGCGCCGGAGCGAGCGCGCTGATCGGGGCAAGCGCAGCCATGACGAACACGGGATTTGTCGCTCTCCCCGTGTTGCAGGCCCTGTACGGTCCACGCGGCGTGCTTGCCGCGGCGGTGGCGACGGTGCTTGTCGCGGTGCTGATGTTTCCACCACTCATCGCGTTGCTCGAGCGAGATCGCGATATGGCAAGCGGCCGCCTCGGTGCCTGCACCCTGATTCGCATGATCCTGGTCAATCCGCTGATCATCTCGACCGTGCTTGGGCTCGGCTGGTCCCTGTCAGGGCTGCCTCTCCCCGTGCCGCTCAGCGACTTCCTCCGCATCTTCGGGGACGCGCTCACAGGCTCCGCGCTTTTCTCGATCGGCCTTGGCTTCTCGTTGTCGGGTCTGCGGCACGATTGGCGGGTTTCGCTGGCGCTCAGTCTGGTGAAACTTGTCGTGGTGCCCGGGGTCGTATGGTTCATCGCAGCCGCGTGCGGCTTGAGCAAGTTCAACACGCTTGCAGCCGTGATCTGCGCCGGAGTGCCGACGGCAAAGACGGCCTATGTGCTCGCCGGTGAGTTCAATGTCGAGCATGACCTGGTCGCCGCCACCGTATCGGTCACGACGCTCCTGTCCGCGGCAAGCCTGCTGGCATGGCTCTATGTGCTGCAATGATGCGGTGTTTGTCGGCGGGATTTGTGACCTGGCAACGGCGGTTCGGCACGGCCCTGCTTCGCGAAGGCGTTGCCGTTCGCGGCGCTCGGTATGTCAAACGACGGGTGGCTTTGCGCAATCGTCAGCGGGATTAAGCGTGTCAGATCGCTTCGGGTCCCCAGATAGCGGCTGGATCTGACATCACTGCATTGGCTGCGGCCGCCGCCTTCTGTCCCCACGCGTTCGATCCATCAGAAGAGGAGCATGAGCATGGCAAGCCTCGATGCGCTTCGCTATACGAGGATTCCTCTCACGCACGGATCCGGTGCGATCCCCGCCGTAGGGTTTGGCACGCTGATCCCCGACCGGATTGCGACCGTGCACGCGACCACGACCGCGTTTGAGGTAGGATTTCGGCATTTCGACTGTGCAGAGCGGTATCGCAATGAGGATGCGGTGGGCGATGCGATGCAGGCGGTGTTCAGGGCGGGAAAGATCGGGCGCGAAGACGTGTTCGTCACCACGAGGCTATGGAACGCCAATCATCGCCCTGAACGCGTCAAGCCGGCCTTTGAAGGGAGTCTCCGTCGGCTGCAACTCGACTATGCCGACTGCTATCTCATCCATACCCCGTTCGCTTTTCATCCTGGCGATGAGCAGGACCCGAGAGACGAGCGCGGCCAGGTGATCTATGATCGCGGGGTAACGTTGATCGAGACGTGGCAGGCGCTGGAGCGGCTCGTCGATGACGGACGCTGCCGTGCCATCGGCCTGTCGGATGTCACCCTGGACAAGCTGCGGGACATCGTCGCGGCGGCGCGGATCAAGCCTGCCGTGGTGCAGGTCGAATCCCATCCGTACCTGCCTGAATGGGAGCTGCTCGACTTCTGCAAGGAACACGGGATCGTGCTGCTGGCCTTTGCAGCGTTGGGCCACGGCATGAGCCCGCGCGTGCTGGATGAACCGGTGATCACGCGCATTGCGGAGCGCGTCGGCAAGACGCCGGCTCAGGTTGCGCTGGCCTGGGCCGTGCAGCGTGGCACTGCCTTCCTGACCACATCGACGAAACCCGCCAACATCCAGGCGAACTTTGACATTTCGGTTCTGCCTGAAGACGCCATTCGCGAGATGCGCGAAGCGATCTCAGCGAACGTCCGGTTCAATTCCGTGGTGGAGACGGGCGTGCCTGGCTTCATTCCCCGGGTCGAAGACCAGGAACGGGAACAGCGGCATGGCTGAAAGCGAGATTCGCGAGGCGCTGAATCGACACTGGGCTGCGGCGGACGCAAATGACTTCAACGGTGAGCACGAGATCTACCGAGAGGACGCCGTGCTTGAGTATCCGCAATCAGGTGAACGCATCAGGGGTCGATACAACATCCAAGCCTCACGCGCGGCACAGCCGAACGCGAAGCGTTTTGCGGTGCGGCGCATCGTCGGCAAGGGCGATCTCTGGGTCACGGAATTCATCCTCACGTACGATGGCCAAGCGTCGTACTCGGTGAGCATCATGGAGTTCGTGGATGGGAAAGTGGCCCGCGAAACCCAGTACTTCGGCGACTCGTTCGAGCCCGGACCTTCGCGCGCCCATCTCGTCGAGCGAATGGGATGAACCCGGCGCGGCAATCGCGCGCACACGGGTGCTGGCTCGCGCGGATCTCCCGATCGATACTGTCCAGCTTGCCCGGTTCCTTATCGGCAAGATGGTGGTGCGGGTCCTGGCCGATGGCGTGGCGGGCGGCCGCATCGTGGAAACCGAGGCCTACGTCATCGGTGACCTTGCCGGACATGCCTATCGCGGCATCACCCTGCGCAATCGTTCGCTGTTCCTCGCGCGTGGCCATGCCTATGTCTATCTCGCCTATGGCGTCTCGTTCATGCTGAACGTCTCCAGCGAAGCGTCGGGCGTGGGGGCGGGCGTCCTGATCAGGGCGATCGAGCCGATCGATGGCATCGCGATCATGGAGCGAAATCGCGGCACCACGCTGGTACGAGACCTGGCACGAGGCCCGGGACGGCTAGCTGCTGCCCTGGCGATCGATCGTCGGCTGGACGGGATCGATCTGTGCCGGGCGGGGCCGCTGTGGCTCGGAACCGATCGTCGGGCGCCTGGCGAAATCGGGGCGAGCAAACGTATCGGCATCACCCGCGCCGCCGACAGCCTGCTGCGGTTCTACCTCCGCGCCAACCGGTTCGTCAGCGGTCCACAGGCGCTGAACAGATGACGATGCGTATCCGCCGGTCATCCGCAGATGACCTTCACTGCCTTGCGCGCAATGTCCCTTAATTCGGCACGCGCCCGGATAGCGATGGTGTGGAGCGTTCGCGATGCCAGCATCGCAAGCGCCGCGGGATCTGAATCAATCTTCGGCTCACATTTCTCGTGTGCTAACCGGAACTTCGCGGTTCGTCCGGTCAGACGATCACCGACGACATCGCGGGAGATTGCTGCAACAGATCCGCGATGATGCGCAGGCCCTCGCCCAGGCTCGAACGCGATGCCGCGGCACCCAGGGCAAGGCGAACTGCCTCGGGCGGCCGTGCCAGCGCGAACGCGTCGCTGGTGACCGTCGCGATGCCGGTGGAACGCATGCGCGAGGCGAATTCCTGTCGCGTCCACGGCTCCGACAGCGAGAGCCAGGCATGGAACGCATCCGGGTGCGTCTGCACCATGTCTGGCGGCAAAATGCTGGCGGCGACTGCCTGACGTGCGCGCGTTTCAGCGCGGATGGCGTGCAGCACCGCATCTGCGGTGCCGCCTTCGATCCACGTCGTGGCGAGCGCCGCCGTCAACGGTGACGCCATGGTCGCCGTCGCGCGAATACCGCCCATGATGCGCGCCGCGGTCCGTGCATCAGGTGTGGCGAGGTAGGCGATCCGCAGTGCAGGCGCCAGCGACTTGGCCAACCCGCCGACGTAGTAAGTGAGTTCGGGTGCGAGCGCCGCAAGAGGCGGCAGCGGTTCGGCCAGCAACGGCGCATAGGCATCGTCCTCGAGGATCGCCACACCGTGGCGTCGCGCCACCGCGGCGATGGCCTCGCGACGGGTCCGTGACATCGTTGCCGTCGTCGGATTATGCAGCGTGGGCGTGCAATACAGGAGTTTCGGCCGGTCTCGCCGGCAGGCCGTGTCGAAATCCTCGGGGACAACGCCTTCGGCATCGATCTCGACGGGGCGCACGGTCAGCCGAAGCTGTGCGGCGAGCGAGCGGAAACCGGGATAACAGAGCGCCTCCGACAGGACCGTGTCACCCGGGTCGGCCAAGATACCCATCGCCGCGAGCATCGCCCCCTGCGCGCCTGGACAAACCAGGACACGCTCGACCGCGAGCGACGGCAGCCGGCGCGCGAGCCAGCGCATGCCCGCGACGCGGTCGGCACCGATTCCGCCCGGCGGCTGGTAGTGCCGCAGCAATTCGGGTCCGCCGGTCTGTTCAAGTTCAACGAATTCTCGCCACATCCGCGCCACCAGCGCCGGGTCGTCGAGCGGCGGCGGGACGTTCATGCCCAGGTCAACCTGGGCGCCGATCATGGGGCTCGCCGGCTTTCCGGGCGGGCGCCGCACTACGAACGTGCCCTGCCCGACCCGCCCTTCGACCAGTCCGCGTCGCCCGGCTTCCGCGTATGCGCGGCTGACCGTCGTGTAGTCGATGCCCAAGGCACCGGCCATGGATCGCTGGGGCGGCAGCCGGGCGCCGTCCGCAAGCTCACCCGACTCGATCGCGGCAGCGATTGCGTCGGCAATCCCGAGATAAAGCGGGCCATCGC
>DATJJM010000375.1:0-22661 GCA_035492535.1 Acetobacteraceae bacterium
CCTCACCCTTTGGTCAGCGCTGGGCGGCCCCCGTCAGATCAGGCAGCTAATTCCTTTGAACGCTGCGTCGCGTCGGCGATCGCTTTTCGAACCGCCTTCGGCCATGCGTCCGACGCCATCAGGACCGCAAGCGCGCGTTCGGTTGTGCCGCCCGGGCTGGTGACGGCGACACGCAATGCGGCGGCATCCTCTTTGCTGGCGGCCAGCAGGGCGCCGGAGCCGGACACGGTCTGCCGTGCCAGCAGACGCGCCAGGTCCGCCGGAATGCCTTGCTCGAGCGCTGCCTGCTCCATCAGCTCGGCGAGCAGGAACACATAGGCCGGTCCACTGCCGGACACGGCGGTGACCGGATCCAGCAGAGCCTCGTCCTCCACCCACGCGACCACGCCGATCGCTTCGAGCAGGCGCCCGCACAGCACGCGCTGCGGCGTGCCGACACCCTCACCCGGACAGGCGACCGTGACCCCCTGGCGAACGGCGGCCGGCGTGTTGGGCATGGCGCGCACAATCGCGGCATCGCCACCCAGCAGCGACCGGATGCCCCCGATGGTGCGGCCGGCCATGATCGACAGGAACACCGCCTTGCCGGCGAAGCGTTGATAGTGGGGCAGCGTCTCACCGGCGTTCTGCGGCTTCACCGCGAACACGACGGCAGCGGGAGTGAAGTCGCCCGGCACAGCACCGATGTCGCCAACCACCGTCAGATCGGGCCCCGACCAGCCGCCCGCAGCGGGCGCGGGATCGACGGCGTAGGATGCCGCCAGCCCCTGTTCGCGCCATCCCGAGAGCATGGCGCTGCCCATCCGGCCGCAGCCGACGAGCAGAAGCGGTGGGAGACTCACGTCAGGCCTCGCCGACGCATTCCAGCATGGCCGCGGCGAGCGCCTCCTGCGGCGTCTTGCCGCCCCACAGGACGAACTGGAATGCGGGGAAGAAACGCTCGCACTCGGTGATGGCGATATCCACCATGTCCTCCAGGCTTTCGGCCGACGCGCCCGGTGCGCCGCGCAACAGCACGGCATGGCGGAAAACCGGCATGCCGTCGTCGCTCTCCATACCGAAATGCCCGATCCAAAGGCGCTCATTGGCCAGCGCGAGCAGCTCGTACAGGGCACCCCGCTGCTTGTCGGGCACCTTCAGGTCGAAGGCGCAGGTGAAATGCATGGCGCTGATTTCGTGCGACCAGGAAAAATACAGGCCGTAGTCGCACCAGCGCCCCGGTGCTTCGGCCGCCATTTCGGAATCGCTCCGGCGGTCGAATGCCCAGTCATTGGCGGTGACGATTTGCTCCATGATATCGAGGGGATTGGCCGCCGCGTCGTGGCTTAGAGCCGTCATGGACATGCTTGGTCTCCCATCGTGCAGGAAGGCCGGAAGGCTTCTTACGCCACCGCATCTGGGGGTTACGGCCCGTAATTAACCACGAATCCTAGCCTACCGAGGCATTGCTCCGTGCCGCAAGCCTTATGCACTGTCTTTCCGTGTTTCCAACGCCGAGACCCGCACTTCAAGGGCTGCCAGGCGCTCCAGTATGTCACGAAGCTGCGCCTCGGCGGCTTCCTGGCCGGCGCGGGCGTTCGCCGCCAGTTCGGCCATGGCGTCCAGTTCCTCGCGCCTGACCAGGTCCAGCCTGCGGATCGTCTCGTCGATCCGGGCGCGGGCCATCGCCTCGAGTTCCTCCCGCAGGCCGGCCAGCGCCGAGATCGCGCCTCCGGCAACACCGGCCAGGTCGTCGAAGAACTTCGGACGGTCACTCATGGCCTTAACCCCTTGGTGGCTTTCATCAAATCGATCCGCCCCCTATAAGGCCGGGCATGATCCTGGTCACGGGCGGCGCCGGCTTCATCGGCTCTAACCTGCATGCGGCCCTGGTGCGCCGCGGCCACGAGACGGTCATTGTGGACACGCTGGGAACCGCTGGGAAGTGGCGCAACCTGGCGAAGCATCCACCGGCGCGCCTGATCGCCCCTGGCGAGATCGATACGTTCCTCGATAGCCGCCCGCCGCTCGAAATGGTGTTTCATCTCGGCGCCATCTCCAGCACGACGTTCACCGACGGCGACATCGCCTGGGAGACCAATGTCGAGCTGTCGCGCCACATCTGGCACTGGTGCACCCATCACGGCGTGCGGCTGATGTACGCGTCATCGGCGGCGACCTATGGCAGCGGCTCCGACGGGTTCGACGACGACGCCAGCCTCGCCGCGCTGGAAAAGCTGCGCCCGTTGAACCTGTACGGCTGGACCAAGCATGCCTACGACCTCCGCGTCGCGCGGGCGATTTCCGAGCGGCGGCCACATCCGCCGCAATGGGTCGGGCTGAAGTTCTTCAACGTCTATGGCCCCAACGAATATCACAAGGGGCACATGATCTCGGTGGTCAAGGTCAAGCACGACGAAGTGGCTGCGGGCGGCGCGGCGCTGCTGTTTCGCTCGACCAAGCCGGGCCTCGCGGATGGCGAGCAGAAGCGCGACTTCATCTGGGTGGGCGACGTCGTCGATGTCCTGCTGTGGCTGCTCGATACGCCGTCCGTCAACGGTCTGTTCAATCTGGGCACGGGTCGCGCCCGCAGCTACCTCGACGTAGCCCACGCGGTCTGCGACGCCGCCGGCGTGCCACGCAAAGTCGAGTTCATCGACATGCCCGAGAGCCTGCAAGGGCAATACCAGTCGTTCACCGAGGCACCGATGGCCCGGCTGCGCGCAGCCGGGTATGGCGGGCAGTTCACACCGCTCGAGGAAGGCGTACGGCGCTACGTACAGGATCATCTGGCAGGACCCGATCCCTTCGTATGATCCCCATCCTGTTGTTTCCGAACTTCAACCCGGAGTTGGTTCGGGTCGGCCCGTTCGCCATACGATGGTACGCGCTGGCCTATATCGCCGGCCTTGTGCTCGGTTGGCAGTTGCTGCGCCGGCTGGTGCGCCTGACCCCCGCGGTGGCAACCCCGACGCAGGCCGACGACTTCCTGACCTGGGCGACGCTGGGCGTGGTGCTCGGCGGACGCATCGGGTGCGTGCTGTTCTATCAGCCGGCGTTCTATCTTACCCATCCGGCGATGATTCTTGCCGTATGGGAGGGCGGCATGAGCTTCCATGGCGGCGCACTCGGCGTGACGCTGGCGACGTGGATCTTCTGCTGGCGCAACAGGATTTCCGTCCTGGGATTTGCCGATCGTGTCGTGGTGTGCGTGCCGATCGGGCTTGGCCTGGGGCGTATTGCCAATTTCATCAACGGCGAACTGTGGGGGCGGCCGGCGTCCGAGACACTGCCATGGGGCATGATCTTCCCGCACGCCGAACCGGTCGCGAATCCGCCGCCGGGGCTCTACGAGCGACTTCAAACGACTCTGTGCGCCAATCTTCCCGCTTCGTTGTGCGTGCCGCGCCATCCGAGCCAGCTCTATGAGATGCTGCTGGAAGGCTTGGCGCTGTTCGGCGTCATGTTCGCCCTGTCGCGGCGCGAAAGCATCCGTGCCCGGTTCGGCGCCCTGTCCGGCGTCTTCCTCATCGGCTACGGCCTCGCGCGCATCACAAGTGAGTTCTTCCGGCAACCGGATGTCTATCTGGGTTACCTGATCGGAGGGGCGACAATGGGACAGCTGCTGTCGATCCCGATGCTCATCGCGGGTGCGTGGCTGATCCTGCGAACGCGCTGATGGAACGGCTGGACGCGTTCATGGCGCGGGCCAACGCCGCCTATTACGCGACACACGATCCGTTCCGGGACTTCACCACGTCGCCCGAGATTACCCAGGTGTTCGGCGAGATCCTCGGGCTGTGGGCCGCCGTCGTATGGCAGCAGATCGGCCGTCCGGATCCCGTTCTGCTGGTCGAGGCTGGACCAGGCCGCGGCACGCTGATGGCGGATGCACTCCGGGCGATCGGGCAGGCCGCACCGGCGTTTGGGCGGGCTGTGAGCGTGCATCTGATCGAGACGTCGCCGCGGCTGCGGGCCGAACAGGCGAAGCGGGTCCAGGGGGCGACCTGGCACGATGGGTTGGCAACGGTCCCGCATCAGCCATTCATCCTGCTGGCAAACGAGTTCCTGGATGCCCTGCCCATCCGGCAGATCCTGAGGCGCGGCGAGACGTGGCAGGAGCGGTACGTTGACGGCGGACGATTTGTCGAGGTGCCGACGGATCCCGTCCCCCTCGCCTCATCCGACAGCAGCGGGTTCATCTTCGAACTGAACGAGGCCGCATTGGCATTCGTGGAGGCGGTCAGCAACCGTCTCTCGATTGGCCCCGGTTCCGCGCTGTTTCTCGACTACGGACCGGAGCATAGCGCCCCTGGCGACAGCCTTCAGGCGGTGGGCGATGGACGGCCTGTCGATCCCCTTGCCGAGCCCGGCACAGCGGACCTGACCGCCCATGTTGATTTCGAGGCACTGGCCCATGCCGCGCGCAAGGCCGGCGCAACACCCTACGGACCGGTGCCGCAGGGCGTGTTCCTGACCCGGCTGGGATTGTTTCAGCGCACCGGCCGCCTGGCGCGTTCGCAACCGCCGGAGCGTGCCTCTGCGTTGATCGAAGCGGCGCGCCGGCTCGCGGAACCCAACCGCATGGGGCGGCTGTTCAAGGCAATGGCGCTGGGCGCTCGTGGAATATCGGCTCCGCCCGGATTCGAATGACGACCGGGCGAAATCTGCCCGTGCGGATTGGTTGACGGAGGACGCTGGACAAGGCGGCACGGCGTGGCCAAAAGCCCTTCCATGCTGCTGACCGCCGACTCACTCCGCGCGCCGCATGGGTTCTTTACCCGCCAGGGCGGCGTATCGACCGGCGCCTACGCGAGCCTGAATTGCAGCCTGTCGGGTGGCGATGACCGCGACGCGGTGCTCGAGAACAGGGCCCGTGCCTTGCGCGCGGTCGGCGCCGAGCGGCTGGTCGGGCTGATGCAGGTGCACGGTACCGACGTCGTGGAGGTCAGCGAGCCATGGGAACCAGGAGCCGGTCCACGTGCCGATGCCATGGTGACCAGACAGCCGGGAATCGGATTGGGTGTCATCACCGCTGATTGCGCTCCGGTCCTGCTGGCCGACAGTCAGGCGGGCGTGGTGGGCGCCGCCCATGCCGGCTGGCGCGGCGCGGTCGGAGGTGTGATCGAGGCGACGGTCGCCGCCATGATCGACCTGGGTGCGCAGCCGGGCCGGATCACAGCCGCCATCGGGCCATGCATCGCGCAGGACTCCTACGAAGTCGGCATCGATGTCTACCAGGCTGTGGTCTCGCGCAATGCGGATCATGCGAGCTGCCTGGCGGCCGGGCGCCGCGATTCACACTGGCAGTTCGACCTCGCAGGCTATTGTGCTTCCCGGCTCGCCGACTCAGGCATTCGCAGCATTGCGACGCTCGGGGTCGATACGGCCGCGGATGAAGCAAGGTTCTTCTCGCACCGAAGGCGCACGCTTGGCGGCGGCGGACCGATCGGGCACCAGATCTCCATCATCGCATTGGATGTCGGGTAATTCGTGGCATTGCGTCTCAGCCTGTTGCTGCTGTTGTTGCTGGTCTCGTCCTGCGGCGATCTGCCGGAACCGTTCCTGGGCAATCCCGGCGCCCAGGGCAGGGTGCTGTCACAGCCACCGACGCCGCGCCTGGTCGTGCCGATCCCGACCAACGCCCTGCTGACCGATGCGGAAAGCAAAGCCTACGCGGCTGATCTGGCGAAAGGATTGCAAGAGCTGGAGGTGCCGGCATTCGCCGAATCTGCCCACCGGACCGACTGGCGGTTGATCGCGACCGCCGAAGCGCGCGACACCACAGTGGTGCCCGTGTTCGGCGTGCTGGACCCTCAGGGCAAGGACAAGGGCAAGATCGAGGGATCGCCGGTGCCTGTACAGGACTGGTCGACCGCGTCCAACGCGACACTCAAGCAGGTCGCCACGGACGCCGCGCCGAAGATTTCCGCCCTGCTGACGTCCATCCAGCATGCCGATCCGAACAGCCTGTATAACCGGATCGCCAAGGTGGACGTGCCTGAGGTCACCGGCGCGCCAGGCGACGGGAACGTCTCTCTGACCAGGCAGATGCGGGCGCACCTGGCGGCGTTGGGCCCCGTGGTGCAGGTCGATCCTTCGGGAGCCGACTTCATCGTGCAGGGCAACGTGAAGATGGTGCCGATTCCCGGGAACCAGCAGCGAGTGGAAATCCAGTGGGTGGTGAGCAAGCCCAATGGCGATGAACGCGGCAAGGTGGTGCAGCTCAACGACATCGCCACCGGGTCGCTGGACCACTATTGGGCCGACGTGGCGGTGGTGGTGGCGACCGAGGCCGCAGGCGGCGTGAACGACGTGATCAACCGGCAATCCGGGCGCGGACCAGACCAGGGGCCGGCAAATGGACAGGCGGCAGCCCCGTTGGTAGAAGGCCGCAAGGCCGGGGTTGAGCCGGTCAAGTAACCTTGTCGGGCGGCCGTACACCATGAAAATCGTTGCCTGCAACAGCAACCGTCCGCTCGCCGAGGCTGTCGCCGCCACGCTGAAATTACCCCTGACCCGCGCCTCGATTCGCCGCTTCGCTGACATGGAAGTGTTCGTGGAAATCCACGAGAACGTCCGCGGCGAAGACGTGTTCGTGGTGCAGTCTACGTCATATCCCGCGAACGACACGCTGATGGAGCTGCTGGTGACGCTGGACGCCCTGCGGCGCAGTTCGGCGCGGCGGATCACGGCGGTGCTGCCGTATTTCGGCTACGCGCGGCAGGACCGGAAGACGGCGTCGCGGTCACCGATCTCGGCCAAGCTGGTGGCCAACCTGATCACGACGGCAGGCGCCAACCGGGTGCTGACGATGGATCTGCACGCGAGCCAGATCCAGGGATTCTTCGACATCCCGGTGGACAATCTTTACGCCGCACCGCTGTTCAGCCGCGACATCCAGGAAAACTACAAGGGGCGCGACCTGATGATCGTGTCGCCGGACGTAGGCGGCGTCCTGCGCGCACGCCTGCTGGCGACACGGCTGAACTGCGACCTCGCGATCATCGATAAGCGGCGCGAGCGGGCCGGACATTCCGAGGTGATGAACGTCATCGGCGATGTGTCCGGACGCGACTGCGTGCTGGCGGATGATATGGTCGATTCCGGCGGCACGCACTGCAACGCGGCCGATGCGCTGATCCACGCCGGGGCGCGATCTGTGAGCGCCTATGTGACGCATGGCGTGCTGTCGGGCGGCGCGGTGGCGCGTATCGCCTCGTCACCGATCGAAACCATGGTGATCACGGATTCGATCCAGGCGACCGAGGCGGTGCGGCTTGCGCCGAACATCCGGCAGCTCACGGTGGCGCCGCTGATGGCCGAGGCGATGCGCCGTATCCACGATGAGAGTTCGGTCAGTTCATTGTTCGACTGACGCGGCCGACAAACGGCCGGCGCGATCAATGGCGGCGCCCGCCCGGATCAGTGGCAGCGCTGGCCAAATTGCAGTTTTCCTGTGCGCACTCCTGAGCGTCGTGTACCTGGCGACGAACGGCCCTCTGTCGGCGGCACCGGTCGATCAGGTGTTCGCCGCTTCGTACGGTGCCTCCGGATCGAGCCAGGCCACGACCGGGAGCGTGCAAGCCGGCAGCCGGGTGGTGCAACTCACCGACGCATTGGATTTCGTCGAAGGCCAGGGGATAGCCATCTGGGGGGCGGGACCCGCGTTCTCCGCCGGCCCCATCACAGGGGCGACCGCGCAACAACAGGGCACCACAGGGACCACCACCTATAGCTACCAGATTGCGCCAATCGATGATGCCGGTGGGATCGGTGATCCGGTGACCGTGTCGGTGACCAACGGCAATGCGGTCCTGACCACCGCCAACAACATCATGATCTCGGTCACCTACGGGAGCGGCGACGCAGGGTTCGTGGTGTGGAAATCCAGCAATGGCGGCCCCTACACCTACGATGGCGCAAGCTCGGAGACCACCTGGATGGACACCGGCTGGACGCCCAACTGGCGGCCAGGCTTCATCCCGATGTCACCGCCCACCGCGGCACAGGCCGACTGGCTGGTGACCAGGATCGTGCACGGGACCCACGCCAGGCTTCTGCTGGTGGCGGACGCGGCCAGCACCTCGGTATCCGGCGCACCCGTTTTGCATGATGACACCGCGGCCCTGAATGCCGCCGTCAGCGCCAATGCAGCGAACGGAGCCGAGATCAACCTGCCATGCGGCACGTACAATCTGACGTCGACCGTGAAGGTCGCCGTGGCGGAGATCGGTTTCAACGGCTCCGGCATGTGCTCGATCGTCAACGGCTACGGTGTGGACGATGACTTCCAGTGGGTCGGAACCTCGCCGTCCGTCTACTTGTTCGGTGGCTTTCTTCAGAACATCTACCAGCCCGGCTACAACAAACTCGGCGGGAATGCACTGACGGTCAAATACTTTCAGAACTTCACTTACAATAATGTATTCGTTGACCATGCCTGGCGCGGCGCCGAATTCTTCGACGTCAACGATGTTCGGGCCAGCCACGACAGGTTCGTCTCCGTGTGGGGATATCGCGGCTGGACGTTCCGCATGGCCTCGGGACCGGCAGCGGGCGAATACGCCTGCTGTTTCGACCTGCGTGACGTCTACGCCAACAACCTCTCCACCGCCTCGTCGGGTGGTGGGCGCATCGGCTCCTATGGTTTCTGGATCGACGGCAACGTCGCCACGGTCATCAGCAGCAACTCAGCCGTCAGCAACGTGGAAGGCACCGCGCTGGAGATTTCCAACTCGGTGCACAACCCGACCGCGCCGCAGTTCCTTCAGTTCACCGACTGGGGTGCCGAATTCTCCAATGGCCGCGGCATCAGCATCGACGCCGGACAGGAGATGTATTTCGTCGATCCGGTGCTCCATTCCTCGCGCAACGGCAATGACAACGTGTTCGTCGATGCGTCTGCGAAGGTGATCAGCTTCCAGGGCGGGAGGAACGGCGCCGCCGGCTGCAACGGCTACACGATCAATGGATCTGACATCACCATTGCCAACCAGGCCATTTACAACGCCTCCACACCGAGCGCCGGCGGCACGAGCGGTGTCTGCCAGGGCATTGTCCTGGGGCCGTCCGCATCGAACGCGGTCATTCTGGGCAACCGGATCGGACAGGAATACGGGGTGAACTGGCAGCAGAGGTATCCCGTGCAGGTGGCCGCTGGCGCGACGAACTTCTCGATCACGGGCAACGTGTTCAAGGGCAACCAGTTCGATTACGTCGATATGGCAGCCGGATATTCGTCAACGCAGGTGGAAGCCGGCAACTCCGGCAATCCGCCTCCCACCCTCGCGAGCGGTTTTGGCACCGGTTCGGCAATCATCGCGAACAGCGGGTTCCGCAGCTTCCAGGTGAAGGTCGGAACCGATGGCACGGCATCATCCGGTGTGGTCGGATTGCCCCTGGCCGTTGGCGGATGGGTCTGCTCAGGCAGCAACCTGACGACCCACTCGGCAACGGTGTCGCAGACGGCACAGACGGCTTCGACCACGTCCACCGCCACGCTCGGCAACTTCAACACCGCCGGCGCCTCCGCCCCCTGGTCGGCAGGCGATGTGCTCAATATCGCCTGCCAGCCGTATTGACGCGGTTATCCGTCCTTATCCAGCACGCTCTTGATCCGCGCCGGGTCCACGGCAAGCGGCTCAATGCCAGACCGTTCGACCTGGAGCAGCATGCCGATACGGCTGTCGCGGTCGCTCCAGCCGCGGTTCAGCGCCTCGTTGAGCTCGGCCAGTGCCATATGCGACATCCGCATCGGCACGCCCACTTCGCGGCCGAGCTGGCAGGCGAGCGATACGTCCTTGTACAGCAGGCGCAGGGCGAAATCGGGCGGGTCGTATTGCCCGGTGAGGAACTTGCCGCCCATACGATCGAATAGACGCGCACGGCCGCCGGCACCCTGCCGGATCGCCGCCCACAGCGCCAACGGCTCGATGCCGGCCTTCACACCCATGGTGAACGCCTCGGCCAGCGCGACGTTGACCGCGGCGCCGGACAGATTGTGCACCAGCTTGGCCACCGAGCCCGCCCCGATGGGGCCGATGTAACACGCCTGGTCGCCCATCGCGTCCAACACCGACTTGTGCTTGTTGAACAGCGCCTCGTCGCCGCCGACCCAGATCGCGAGCTTGCCGCTGTTGGCACCGCGCGGACCGCCGCTGACCGGCGCATCGAGCAGTGCGATCCCCTGCTCGGCGAGCTTCGCGTGCATCTCCCGGATCAGGCTGACCGAGTTGGTGGAAAGATCGAACCACACCGAGCCATTGCGGAACCCATGCACCATGCCGCTCTCGCCGAAACAGACCGCTTCCACGTCCGGCGGCGCAGGCAGCGAGGTGAACACTACGTCACACTGTTCGGCGACGGCGCGCGGACTGTCAGCCCAGTCCGCACCGGCGTTGAGATGGTGCGAGGCAGACTGCCGGCGCAGATCATGCACGACCAGCTTGTGTCCCGCCTTTTGCAGGTTGCTGGCCATGCCGGCGCCCATCATCCCAAGTCCGATAAATCCGATTGGCATCGTCGTTTCCTCCGTCTTCCTGGGGGAGTTTGGTCCCGACGCAGCCGCTGCTCAAGCCGAGGCTGGAAGCGCGGACATCAGACCAGACGATGTTCCTCGACGACGAAATGCGCTGCATCCGCCGGCGCATGCGCAACGGCGCATTCAAGATCGACCAGGCTTGCGAACGCCAACTCCGCCAGGCCAGCGGCGTGGACCGGCAAGTGCGGGATGACACTGTTCGGTGCTGCCCCTTGTTCCAACACGTTGTACAGCGTCAAACCCTGGAGCCGCGGCAGCTTTTCCGCCCACCGGCCGTATTGCTGCAACGCGCCGGCGTCCGCCGACGGGCCCGGCAGCAACACGAGCAGTTTCATCCGCGCCGAGAGCGGTGCTTGCTTGACTACCCGCGGTTCGCAGATCACGCGCGATACGGCGCCGATGAAGGATCGGGAGTCGAGATTGCATGCCGCCATTTCCTGCGACTCATGGGCATGCAGGCGATCACTGTCATGGTCGAACCACAGGATCGGAAACCCCTCGATCTGCATGTCGCGCGCCAGTCGGTTCACGACAGGCGATGCGATCACATGCAGCTGGACGTACTGGCGCAGGCCAGGAAATGTACAGACCAGGGGCCCGTGCACATCCAGCCAGTGCCGGCGGAACTGCCCCAACGACACATCGTCACGCTGGCGCATCAGGCTTATCGCCGCGATCATGCGAATTCCAATAGTTCTCTGCGACAGGACCCTAACACGAATGCCAGGCAAGGTCAGCCGCCGGCTTGACCCTTGCGGCAGCGATTGCAGGAGCACTGATCCTCAGCACATCGTACTGTGAGCGAAGCGCCGTGAGGAAAGGGAGAAGGGTCAGGGGAGCGCCGCTCCCCTGAAACCCCTCGCCAAAGGCAGAGCCTTTGGAATCCGGGTTCTAAGGGCTCCGCCCTTAGCGGGGATTGGGCGGCGAAGCCGACCAATGCGGCGAAGCCGACCAATGCCGCGAAGCGGACCAATGGGGCAGAGCCCCTTGGCCTTGCTTCCCTGATCTAGCGCAGCGAATTGACGATCTGGCGGAACGCTTCCTCGGGGAAGGCCCTCATCGACGTCGTGCGCACATTGCCGAGCTTGCCCAGCATCAGCGTGAAACGCGCCGCAACCGCATCGTCGGGCGCGTCGTAGATCATGACCAGGTCGTACTCTCCCATGGTCATGTAGACCGAGCGGAACTGGCCGCCCATCTCCTCCAGTTCCTTCTTCGCGGCATCGACGCGTCTCGGACTTTCGTTGATCGAGCGCACCCCTTGGTCAGTCCAGTTGGCGAGCATGACGTAGGTTGGCATGGCTGATCCCTCCTACTCAGTTCCTGTCACCCGCCCTACACTGGGCGCCGATCAGGGAGGGAAGCAAGCGATGATCGTCCCCGAAGGCGCGCGGAACATCGAATTTCTTGGGCACACCGACCAGGGCGGACGCGGCGACGGTGTGCAGGTCATGGTTGCGCGCGGCCACGCGTACATCGGTACTCGGGTGCGGCGCGGCGTCATGGTGACGGACGTGCGTGACCCGCGCAACCCGAAGCCGGTCAATTTTCTCGCCATGCATCCGAATTCGGTGAGCATGCATCTACAGGCGGCAGACGATATGCTGCTGTGCATCCAGGAAGCGGACCAGCGCGCGCTGCTGACCCAGCAGGAGTATTACGGCGGCTCCAACAAGGTGGACAGCAGCCGGTTCGGCAAGCGTGGCGAGGACTACGCAGCCGGAATGCGTGTCTACGATATCAAGGACCCGGCCAATCCGCGCCACATCGGCTCGATGGAGGTCCCGGGTCTCGGCCTGCACCGCATCTGGTACACGGGCGGCCGCTATGCATATGCGTCAGCGCTGTTGGATGGCTACACCGACCACATCCTGATGATCATCGACATGGCGGATCCGACCAAGCCGCAGGAAGTCGGTCGGTGGTGGATTCCCGGTCAATACGCAAATGGCGGCGAGGTGCCCACGTGGAAGAACCGCGTCGCGCTGCATCATGCGATCGTTGTCGATGACTTCGCCTATGGCTCCTGGCGCGACGGCGGCCTCACCATCCTCGATGTGAAGGACAAGTCGGCGCCGAAGCTGATCGCGCATCGCAACTGGTGCCCGCCCTATGGCGGCGGCACGCACAACGCGGTGCCGCTGCATGATCGCAACCTGCTGGTGGTGGCCGATGAGGCCGTGCTGAACTTCGACCAGGAAGGGCAGCACAAGCGCGTCTGGGTGTTCGATATCCGCGAGAAGAGCAATCCGGTCAGCATCTCCACCATGCCGATCCCGTCGGACCAGGACTACGTGAAGATGGGCGGCCAGTTCGGGCCGCATAACCTGCACGAAAACCGTCCCGGCTCGTTCCAAAGCTCGACCACGATCTTCGCGACCTGGCAAAGCGCCGGCGTGCGCGCGTTCGATATCTCCAACGCCTATCGCCCCGAAGAGATCGGCTATTTCGTCCCTCCGCAGCCGACAGTATGGGCCGAGCCGCTGCGAGGACGCGCGAAGGTTCGGCACACCTCGGATATCTTCGTGTCGCAGGATGGACTGATCTACATCACCGACTACGACGCGGGCCTGTATATTCTGCAATGGAAAGGAAGCTGACAAGCCGTTAGACTTGGGCCAACGGCAACCAGAAGGAAACTCTCCACCATGGAGACCGCCGTCGTCATCTGGATCCTGCTGCTGGTCCTTGTCGGGGTCACGCTGTTTGCCGGGGTAAAAACCGTTCCTCAGGGCTACATCTGGACGGTCGAACGCTTCGGTGCATATACACGGTTGATGCAGCCGGGCTTGAACTTCGTCCTGCCCTATGTCGATCGCGTCGGCCGCAAGCTGAATGTGCAGGAGCAGGTGGTCGATATCCCGGAGCAGAGCGTCATCACACGCGACAATGCGTCGGTCGCGGTGGACGGCATCATCTACTACCGGGTGATGGAACCGGAGAAAGCCGCCTATCAGGTCGCCAATCTCACCCTCGCGCTGACCACCCTCGCGATGACCAACATCCGGGCGGTGATCGGGGAAATGGAGCTGGATTCCACGCTGTCCTCGCGCGAACGCATTAATTCGTCGCTGCTGACCATCCTGGACGGCGCCACGATGCCGTGGGGCGTGAAGGTCAGCCGCGTGGAGATCCGCAAGATCGAGCCGCCCGAAAACCTGATCCGCGCCATGAACATGCAGATGACCGCGGAACGCGAGCGCCGCGCGGTGGTGGCCCGCGCGGATGGTGAACGCGAAGCCGCGATCAAGCGCGCCGAGGGCGAGAAGCAGGCACTGATCCTGCAAGCGGAAGGCCGGCAGCAGGCGGCGATCCGCGATGCCGCGGCGCGCGTGCAGCTTGCCACCGCTGAAGGCGAAGCGACACGGCTGGTGTCCGAGGCGGCCACACGGTACGGCCAGGCCGGCCTGCGATACTTCATCGCGGATCGCTATGTGCGGGCGTTCCAGTCGATCGCCTCGGCGCCGAACACACGGCTGGTGGTGGTGCCGATGGAGAGCTCGGCACTCGCCGGCGGCATCGTCCAGGCCATGCAGTTGATGCGCGGTGACGACGGTGGAGATCAGCGAACCGAACCGCCGCCGATCCCACCGCCCACCATGCCGCCGCCATCGGGCCCGCCGCCCGCTCCGCCACCGGGCACGTCTTCGGCTTCGCCCTGGGGAGCGCCTGCTTCTCCATGACCGACTGGATCATCTGGTTGGCCGCGGGCCTCGCCCTGCTGTTGCTGGAGGTCCTGGCACCTGGCGCCTTCATGATGTGGCTCGGGCTGGCAGCCTGCGGCACCGGGCTTGTCGTGCTGGCGAGCGGCATCGGCTTCGAGCTCCAGGTGGTGACGTGCGCGGTGCTGGCCGCGATCACTCTCAGCATCGGGCTTCGCCTTCGTCGCCTCCCCACCCGGCTCAACACCCACCAGGCGGGCCTCGCCGGGAGATCCGCGACCGCCCTGTCGTTCCGCGGGCGCGAGGGCCGTGTGCGCGTCGGCGACAGCGACTGGGCAGCCCGCGTCCCGGCCGGTGTACCGGAACCGCATGAAGGCGCCCGGCTGCGGGTGGAAGGTGTCGATGGCACGGTGCTGATCGTACGACCGGAGGGATGAACGCATGGATTGGGATACCGCAAGGCGCCTGGTGCAGGATGTCGAGGATGCGTTCGGCGCGGCCGCCCTGGATCGGATCGAGCAAGGCTTCACCGAGGACGCGGTCACTCGTTTCGCCGACTTTCCCGAAATGCGCGGGCGCGATGCCGTGATGGCGTTCCTGCGGGCACGGTTCGCCCGGACCAAAGGCTACCGCCTGCGCAAGACGCTGCACTGCGTGATGGGCGACACGCTGGCCAACACCTGGGACGCAAGCTGGGAGGACGCGCAGACCGGCAAGTCGATGCTGGGGCGCGGCACCGAGATCTGGGTCGTGCGTGATGGCCGCATCGCCCTGTGGGATGCGACCTTCAACGCGTGGGAGAAAGGCGGAAAGCCAATGACGCCGGTGGTCTAACGCTCAGCCCCAACCCAACTCGCGCATCGCCCAGCCGGCATTCCAGATCTTCGTCATGTGGCTGATCTTCTCGCCGGTGAACTGCATCACGTACACATAGTCGGTGGTAGTGCTCTTGCCGGTCGGAGGACACGGGCCGCCCTCGCCCGTGTGGGTGGCCTGGAACACGCCGTAGGCACTGACGTTGCTACGCGCCTCATCAGTGGCGAAGGACTTCACCGTGTAACGGCCGTCCGGCATGAAGCTCAGCAGGCCCTTCATCCAGTCGCAGTACTCCCGCAGCGTCTTCACGTCGGCCAGCGGCTCCGACTGAGCAGCGAAACTGGCGTCGGGCGTGCAATACACCTGGCACCCCTCCCAGCCCTTGCCGGTCTCGCAGGCCTCGAAGAAACGTTCTGCGATCGCTGTGATATTGGCCATGGTCAGCTCTCCCCGTTGGCGCGCCGATATTAGCGCGCCCGGGCGGAAAGGCCGAGCGAAGCCTAGATGGCAGGTGTCGCGGCGGTCAGCGCTTGCCGCGCTGGGAGTCGACGAATGCGCGCAGAACAGCGTTCATCCGTGTCTGGTAGCCGGGCCCACCATTGCGGAACCACGACAGCACATCCTGATCGATCCGCAGCGAAATGGCCTGCTTCGCCTGAGGCCAATCGACCTTCAGGGCGTTCCAATCGGGCTGCTTCTGGCGGGCCCCTGTCTTGGCCTTCGCCTTGGCTTTCGCCTTCGCTGGCTGCTTCTTCTTGGCTGCGCGTGCCATGGCTGCCTCCTGGTGGCTATGACTATGCCTATACGAGTGTATCCGGTCCACGGCAAGCGCGCGATTGCAGCAGGTACACCGATGTCCGCCGATCTGAATATACGGTCCGGCATTAAGGGTCAGGGGAGCGCTGCTCCCCTGAAACCCCTCGCCAAAGGCGAGCCTTTGGAATCCTATTTTTTCCTGTGGTGAGGAGGGGGACTCCAGGCCCCTCCTCACCACAGGCAAGTAAGGGGTTCTAAGGGCTCCGCCCTTAGCGGGGTTCCAAGGGGCAGAGCCCCTTGGCTCAATCCCCGCCGAGCGCCGCCTCCGCCGCCCGCACGGCCCGCAGCGGCACGGACGCCCGCCCCACCACCTGCCCACCGACACAGGCCAGCCAGTCGCCGCCATCCGGGGCGCTGGGGCGCAGCTCGATCACCTTCGCCTCATCGTCCAATGCCACTGCGCGATAGGTCCGCCAGCCCGACCAGACCGGGCCCAAAATGCGAACGACGCGGGCGATGGCCTCGCCCGCGTCGTTGCACCCGATCCACTCGAGGGTCCGGTGAACACCCGGTCCCTCCTCCTGCCGGCCCCGCGTCCAGTGCAGGCGCGGGGATTCCACTAGGCTGCCTCCGTCATGCGGTCTTCGCCATGATCTCGTCCGCGATGTTCCGCGGCACCGGATCGTAGTGGTGGAACTGCATGGTGAACGAGGCTCTGCCCTTGGTCATGCTTCTCAGGTCCGAGATATATCCGAACATTTCCTTCAGGGGAACATGCGCGCGGACGATGACGGTCGAGCCGCTGCTCTCCTGGTTCTGGATCATGCCGCGGCGCCGGTTCAGGTCGCCCACCACGTCGCCCACGTGATCCGACGGCGTGGTGACCTCCACGTCCATCACTGGCTCCAGGATGATCGGCGTCGCCTTCTTCATGCCGTCGCGGAAGCAGGACTTCGCCGCGATTTCGAACGCCAGCGCCGAGGAGTCCACGTCGTGGTATTTCCCGTCCACCAGCGTGTACTTGAAGTCCACCGTGGGGAATCCGGCCAGCACGCCGGTCTCGGCCTGCACCGCGATTCCCTTCTCGACGGCCGGGATGTACTCCTTCGGCACCGAGCCGCCGACAACCTTGTTCTCGAACACCACGCCGCCGTTCCGCTCCAGCGGCTCGAACACGATCTTCACCTCGGCATACTGGCCTGAACCGCCGGTCTGCTTCTTGTGGGTATAGGTCTCGGTGTGCGGCCGCGTGATCGTCTCG
Source organism: Acetobacteraceae bacterium (assembly GCA_035492535.1). Taxonomy (GTDB): domain Bacteria; phylum Pseudomonadota; class Alphaproteobacteria; order Acetobacterales; family Acetobacteraceae; genus JAMXLO01. The sequence continues at coordinate 17,018 of DATJJM010000375.1, forward strand.
CGATAGGCCACCTGCGGCGCGCCGATATTGGCGTCGACGCCGTACTCGCGCCGCAGCCGGTCGATGATGATCTCCAGGTGCAGCTCGCCCATCCCGGACAGGATGGTCTGGCCGCTCTCCTGATCGGTGCGCAGCCGTAGCGACGGATCCTCGGCCGCCAGCTTCTGCAAGCCGAGCGACATCTTCTCCACCGCCTCCTTGGTCCGCGGCTCGACCGAGATGTCGATCACCGGCACCGGGAAGGCCATGCGCTCCAGCACCACCTGGTCCTGCTGGCTGGCCAGCGTATCACCCGTGCCCGTGTCCTTCAGCCCCACGAACGCGGCGATGTCGCCGGCGAACACTTCCTTGATTTCCTGCCGCTTGTCGGCGTGCATCTGGAACATCCGGCCGATGCGCTCTCGATGCTCCCGGGTGGTGTTCATCACCGTATCGCCCGACTTCAGCGTGCCGGCATAGACCCGCACGAAGGTCAGCGTGCCGTACTTGTCGTTGATGATCTTGAACGCGAGCCCGGCGAACGGCGCGTCCGGATCGGCCTTGATGCGACGCCGGTTCGGGTCGTGCTCGTCCTCGCCTTCCTCGGCGGCAACGGCAATGCCAGGCACGTCCACCGGCGACGGCAGGTAGTCGATCACCGCGTCCAGCAGCGGCTGCACGCCCTTGTTCTTGAACGCCGTGCCGCACAGCACCGGGCGGAAGGCGCCGGAAATGGCGCCCGCCTTGATGCAGCGCTTCAGCGTGGCGACCTCGACGTCGCCCTTGTCGAAATACTCCTCCATCGCCGCGTCATCGACCGACAGCGCGGTGTCCAGCAGGATCTGCCGGTGTTCTTTCGCCAACTCCTCCAGCTCGGCCGGGATCGGCTCGTCGTGGTACTTGGCTCCCAGTTCGCCACCTTCCCAGATGATCGCCTTCATCTCGACCAGGTCGACCACGCCGATGAACTTGTCCTCGATGCCGATGGGCAGCTGCAGGGGCAGCGCCACGATATCGAGCTTCTCCTTCAACGTCGCGAACGCGCGGAAGAAATCGGCGCCGGTGCGGTCCAGCTTGTTGATGAAGATGATGCGGGGGACGTTATAGCGGTCAGCCAGGCGCCAGTTGGTCTCCGACTGCGGCTGCACACCCGCCACGCCCTCGATGATGAAGATGGCGCCGTCGAGCACGCGCAGGCTGCGGTTGACCTCGATGTTGAAGTCGATGTGGCCCGGGGTGTCGATGATGTTGATGCGATGGTCGTGCCACTCGCAGGTCACCGCGGCCGAGGTGATCGTGATGCCGCGCTCCCGCTCCTGCTCCATGTAATCGGTCGTGGTGTTTCCATCGTGCACCTCCCCGATCTTATGGGAGACGCCGGTGTAGTACAGGATGCGCTCGGTCGTGGTTGTCTTGCCCGCGTCAATATGCGCGGTGATCCCGATGTTCCGAATTCTGTCGAGCGACGTACCAGGCACGGTGAACCTCCATACCATGACGGGCGCTCCGGAACCCCCTGCTCCGCGCGCCCGCATGCTGATCCGGCTGAGCCAAGCCGGCTATGTGCAACCCCCAGATGCTGCACTGCGCCACGTTTTGCAAGGACTATCGAAAACCACGGCCGCAACTCACGCATGCATGGGGGCAATCGAGCCCGTCTGATCACCCTTTGTCACCCTCCGACACAGGGTTCCGCCGTAGTTTCCCGCCATGGACCTGCGAACCGCACAGGCGCTGATCCGCTTCGGACTGGGCCGCCGGGGCAACGAGCCGCTTCCCACCGATCCCGCCGTCTGGCTGCGCGACCAGCTGCGCGCCCCCGACCCGTCGCACCTCGATCCGCGGCCGAATTCGGCCACAGCGGCAGCGGCGTTCCTGGCCGATCGCGCCAGCAAGCCGAAGCCCGAGGACTCCCGGGTCCGCGCGCTGTTCCGCTCCGAGGTGAAGGCGGAGCTGGATAACGCGCTCACCACGCCAGCGCCGTTCCGTGAGCGTCTGATGTGGTTCTGGACCAACCATTTCACCGTCTCGGCGCGCGGTGGCATCGCCGCCGGTGCCTGCGCCTACATCGAGGAAGCCATCCGTCCGCACGTCACCGGCCGCTTCGAGGACATGCTGTTCGCCGTCATGCGTCACCCCGTGATGCTGCGCTACCTGAACAACGCCGGATCGGTGGGCCCCGACAGCCGCGCCGGCCAGAACGGCAAGCGCGGGCTGAACGAGAACCTGGCGCGCGAATGCCTCGAACTCCATACGGTCAGCCCAGCGGCAGGCTATACCCAGGCCGACGTCACCAGTTTCGCAAAGATCCTGACCGGCTGGTCGATCGACTTGCGCGGCAATCCGCCCGGCTTCCTGTTCCGGCCCTTTGCCCACGAACCCGGCAGTCACGTGCTGATGGGCCGCACCTTTCCCCCTGGCGAGGAGGGCGGGGTCGCGGCGCTGCATTTCCTGGCCAATCATCCAGTCACCCATCAGTTCCTGGCGCGCAAGCTGGTGCTGCATTTCATCGCCGACGAACCGCCAGTGGACGCGGTGCGCCGGATCGAGGGCGTGCTGCGCGATACCGGCGGCAACCTTGGCGCCGCGGCAGAAGCACTCACCACGCTGGACGCCGCCTGGCAGCCCGGCGCGAAACTGCGCACGCCGCAGGATTTCGTCGTGGCCACCCTGCGCGCGCTGGACCTGCCCGACGAACAACGCGGGCAGGTCAATGTGCAGGGCATCCTGGCGAACCTCGGCCAGCCATTTCAGAACGCACCGCAGCCGAACGGATGGTCTGATCACGCCAACGACTGGGCTGCGCCCGAGGCGATGATGCGCCGGGTGGATTGGGCTTACGGCGTATCCGGCCGCGTCGGCACTCGCGACGTTGCCAGTCTGGCCGAGGCCAATCTGGGGCCGCTGCTGCGCGACGACACGTTGCTGGCGGTGCGTCGCGCGGGGTCACGGCGCGACGCGATGACCCTGCTGTTGACCGCTCCAGAATTCCAGAGGCGCTGACATGGCACTGACCCGACGAACCGCCTTGCTCGGCCTGACGGCAGCCGTGTCGCTGGGTCGCGTGTCGCTCGCGCTCGCAGCAGCACCCACGGAGAAGCGGCTGATCGTGGTGATCCAGCGGGGCGCGCTGGATGGCATGGCGGCCGTGGTGCCGTATGGCGATCCGGCCCTGATGGGGCTGCGTGGCGAGATCGTGCCGCCGGCTCCGGGGCAGCCGGACGGACTGCTCGATCTCGGTGGCTATTTCGGGCTGCACCCGTCCCTTGCCTCCCTGCACGCGATGTACACGGCGGGCGAAGCGATGCCGGTGCACGCGGTCGCCGGCCCGACCCGGGTGCGCAGCCATTTCGAGGCACAGGACTGCCTGGAAAGCGGCGCCGAACACCGCATGACCAGCGGCTGGCTGAACCGGGCCGTGGCCGCGATGCCTGCAATGACCACCAGCCGGCCCGAAGGAGAAGCCATCGCGATCGGCGTGTCGGTGCCACTTCTGCTGCGGGGCTCCGCCGTGGTCGGCAACTGGGCGCCACACGGCATAGCCGCGCCACCGCCGGACCTCTACACGCAGATCGCCACGCTGAACCAGGCCGATCACCTGACCGGTCCCGCGATCGCCGAGGGCCTTCGCGAGCGCGGCTACTCCGCCTCAGTGATGAGCGACGACACCAGCCGGCCTGACCGCTACGCCTTCCCTGCCCTTGCCCGCGCCGCCGGCGAATTGCTGCGTGCGCCGGACGGTCCCCGCATCGCCGCCCTCGAGATCGGTGGCTGGGACACGCACGTGGCGCAGGTGCCGCGCCTGAAGCGCGTGCTGGAACAGCTCGATGCGGGCCTGGACGCGCTGAAACTGGGTCTCGGTAACGCCTGGCCGCAGACCGCCATCCTGACGATGACCGAATTCGGCCGCACCGCGCGCGTGAACGGCACCAAGGGCACCGATCATGGGACCGGTACCGTGGCATTCGTTCTCGGCGGCGCCGTCGCCGGCGGGCGTGTGATGGCGGACTGGCCCGGCCTCGGTTCCGGACGACTGCTGGACGATCGTGACCTGATGCCGACAACCGACCTGCGGTCGGTGGCCAAGGGCCTGCTGGTGCATCACCTCGGCATGCCCGCCGCGGCCATAGCAGAGGTCTTCCCCAACAGCGCGACGGCACAGGCAACGAGCGGGCTGATCAGGGCGTAGCCCCGTTTCTTCCGCCCCGTCATGGCCGGCCTTGAGCCGGCCATCAGTCTCAGCGGACCTCCGTGCCAATACAAACGAAAGCTGGGTCAAGTGAGCCTAGTGGTCAAAATCTGACGCTTGGTGCCCGGCAGTTACGGCTGGAGTCCGACCTATAGCAGACCCTCAGCCTTTCGGTGGGGCCTCGACGGTTGTTATTCCGGATTGGGTTCGCGGGTAGTGCCTCAGTTTGAATATACCAAGCTTGAGACTGGCCCCTACGCAGCGGAATTATGGCGCGAACGCAAACCCAGCGGGAGTGCGACAGCGCTATACCGGTCTAAGGGATCGCGCAAAGCGCTGCATACCCGCTAGTTGGACCCAAGGCAGAGCGCTGTCGCAATAAATCTCCAGCGTGGGAACGACCAAGCTCGGATCATCGAGGGTGCCAGCATGGAGATTGATCATCCCCGGCCTCGCTTTTGGTTCCTCGAAAATCGATGAGCCGCATTCTGGGCAGAAATGGCGCAGGATCGGATTACCGCTGTCGCCGAGTTTGCTGAATGCCTTGATCGTTCCCTGGATTTGAAGCTCCGTCTTGGGCAAGCGCCCCACGATCGCAAACGCGCTGCCGGAGTGTTTCTGACAGTCGGTACAGTGGCACAGACCGACGAACTCCGGTACCGCATTGGTTGTGTAGCGAACCGCACCACAGAGGCAACCGCCATTCAATTCAGGCATTTGCTCTTCCCTCCAATTTGGCCGCTATTTAGCAAAAACGACTTTCGCGGCCCATCGACCAGCAATGATCACCTTAGAAATTAGCATCGCAAGCGAAGGCCCACAAATCTTCCAAAGTTCATGAATGGTCACTTCACGGCCCGTCACTATTCCCAGGATGAGGGGGTTACTACACTATGAATCGTGGCTAGTCTCGGGACTGAAGCCGCCAAAAAGAATCGGATTATTGAACGCGACCAAGCGATATCTGACAGGTGCCCGCGACATCGATCGCTTCGGCATATCGTTCATGATCTTGCAAGATACGAGAACAATTTCCGACTAGCGCATGAGCCAGGCGCTGCGTCCTCCTCCTCGCCGCCCATTCCGCTGGATACCGACGTGTAGCCGCGACGCGCACAATTACGCACCGGAAAGGCGGCCTCATCCCACTCTTGTTCTTCAGTCGTCACGGCGATCTCCCAGAGTTAGTTCGACATTGTTTATGCGTGCTGCCTATCGATGGAGGAACAAGCGTCACCGACGGCGCACTCGGTGAGCATCTCATCGCCGCCAGCATCCGCTCATCGGCAGAGAAGCCACGCGGCGCCGACATACAATAGACCCTCAGCGCTGACGCACCATCTCGGCGATGCGCTCGGCAATCATGATGGTGGGGATATTGGTGTTGGTCCGCGAGACTTCCGGCATCACTGACGCATCAGCAATGAACAGGTTGTCGGCACCAACCACCTGGCCGCGCGGATCCACCACGGTCAT
>DATJJM010000376.1:0-4300 GCA_035492535.1 Acetobacteraceae bacterium
GAGACCTCGGCACGGTCGGCTCACCGAAATACATCCCCGTCGCCGTCCCTTCAAATGAAAGGGCGCGAGCGATCACCTGTTCCAAATTTAGCAATAGTTCAAACCTCAAATCTAAACGAAGGAGATCGACAATCATGGTGCCGCTCCGTCGGGATTGAGTATGGCTGACACGCGCATCTTCTCACCTTCGCCGGCAAGCACGACTATGGGGCCAATCTCAGCATTGCTTTCCATGAAGGCGCCAAGGTCGCCGCAGTAGTAGATGTTGCAAACGTCCGCACGCATCGAACGATCGATCGTGCATCCTTGTTTGCCATGGAAGATGCACGAGTCCCGGTAGGCGGCATCCGGGACGCGGCTGAGGTAGAGCCGCATTAGGGCGTGCTCGGACAGAATGGGATTGGCCTGCCGGACCCGCGCTACTGCTCTGTCGTCAAGAAATGCATCGTCATCGCCGTTCCGGCAGCAATGACCCTGGCAGAGCGAGCAGGCGGTTCGGGCAACAACGGCATGAAAGGCGGTCGGCGGGGGCCGAATAGGCGGCGCAAAGTGCTCCAGCTGCCTCGCTTGGCGCAGGTCGCGCAGGATGCCAATCAGATGCTCTCGGAGACGCTGCACCCGCTCACGCGGGACGGGCGCGAGGGGCTTGTCATTGCGTGGCACCATCACCGGTCGACTATCATCGTCTATATAGGACTGTCTTCGTGGCATGCCGAAGGATAAGCGCAATCTACTGGACGGCCCAGTTCGAATGACCCGGGCGCAGATAGAATTGCTGTGTTTTGTTGAAATTCAGCTACATTGCACAGCACGGAAGCCCCAGCTTCCGGCTGCTGCCGAGGCTGCCACGCGAGATCGTCGAGGAATCCCTTGCCACTGAGCGTGCCGGAGGGGTGGGGAAGCCCTACGCCCCTTTCGGCAAGGACATCACCGAGATCCTCGATATGTGCCCCGGCGGAGGTTGAGGACAGCTCCTCAATGTCGAATGCGGACCGGGACGCCCTTGGACGCGGGCGTCTTCGACGCCTTATCGTGGTACCATACCGGCACCAGCACATTCATTTCCGGGTAATAGCCCCCGACACATCCATCAGGGAGGTCGGATGGCGTGACGGCAAGACCTGAAACTTCGCGATGGATAGCGTCGCCGGCATCGCTGACGAGGCTGACGACATCGCCCTCATGCAGGCCCTCATGTGCCATGTCGGCAGGATTGATAAGCAGGATCGCCCGAGATCCTTCGAGCCCACGCAAACGATCGCTAAAGCCGTAGATGGTGGTGTTGAACTAATCGTTCGACCGCAGCGTGATCAGGTGATAGCGCCCTGGGGCGTCGCCGATGCCGAGAGCCGACATGACATCGGGGTAGGTGAACGTGGCTTTGCCACTTTCCGTCTTCCAGAAGCGCTGGCGGGTCTTATTCCCTCGATAAAAGCCACCTTCCGCGTGTTGACGCCCCTGTATTGCCAGACATTCGTCCGATAGCGCCTGTGCTGGCCAAGTTCGAAGCTGTTAATGTGCGGCGCCGCACCATACTTGTAGGCGAAGATCAGCTCATGGCGGGACCGATAAAATGTCCCCATTCCGCCATTGTCCTTTAGGTTCTTCAGCTCCGAATACGCCGTTGAGCCGGCTTGCAGGACTTCGTTCATGTGTTGCCAGTCCATGCAGACGAAGTGAATGGCGCCATCGGCGCTGTAGGCTGTCAGGTTCCGGAAGGCTGCTTCCAGGAACCCGACGAACTGCTCACGGGTCAATTCCCCCGACGCCATGGCAAAGTCCCGATGGTGCAGCGCGCCAAGACCGCTGACATGACCATCAATCGGTACGTTGTACGGCGGATCCGTGGACACCATGTCCGCTGGCCCACCAGCCATCAGGATCTCGACGGTCTGGCCGTTCAACGCATTGCCGCAGGGCCTGAGACATGTGCTCGATGCGCAAGCATGGTACCGCAGTCATTCCTAGCTGACGCGCAGCCGCCGCCCGCCCATGGCCAGCGAGGATGGTGTTCTCCCAGTCGATCAGCAGGGGATTGGTGAACCCGAAGCGCTCAATGCCGTCGGCGATCTGACGGATCTGCTTGCGGGAATGAGTGCGGGGATTGCGTACCCAGGGGCGCAGCCGATCCAGCGGAAGGGCATTCCGAACAATCACATGCACGCTCTGTCTGGCGACGAAGTCCAGTCATTTGTGGAAGACACCTCGACCACTCTACGTCTCTGGATCTCAGTTGCCTCGCGGCAAGGAGTACGCCGCTTCCCTGGGGAGGACGGGGTAGAGGATGAATTGGTGGGGGCGTCCGTGCCAGAATACTCGGGCGCCAGTATTTCGAGTTCCATCACCCATCCTCGCTCCCACACTCCGGCAGCGCACATCCACTGCATCACTCTGCCACGTGTGGCGGCAGGTCCAGCATTCGTGGTGACGCATGAGGAACCTCCGCTATGGGATATTTGCCTTGATCAAGGCAAAGCTTCCCCAGGTCGGTCGGGGCAGTTCACAGAGGGTCAGTCAGACTTAGGTTGTGAAAGGACCCTACCGCACTAGTCAGAGGTAGAGACGGTTGGTGGTGTAAGAGAACCACGCACGACGCGTGCGGAGCAGGTCTTGCCCTATCAAGACGTCCGGCATGTGATGCCCCCCTGCCAACGCCGGCGGGTTACCGGGCATAATTTCGAGGGCCACGTTGTGGACGGTCACAGGGCTCACCTGCACGGTGTGGAACTTGTGGAAGTACACTCGCGTATCGTTGCCATTCACGAGATGCGTCAGGCGCGAAGGGTCGGTGGCGAGTGCAGCGTCAGTCAGGCCATGACGGCGCAGGGAAGGTGCGCGGATCGCGAGGTAAGCGACGCGCCCGTGTCGATCACCCCCAGTTCCTGCACGCCGTCGATCGTAAGGGGTATCGCCAGCCATGGAGTTTTGGCGGCGCCTTCCACGAGCGTAGCGCCTGCCCAAGGCGGGGCGGCCAGGGAGTGAGCGAGATTTCCTGTGAATTCGGCCCCTCCGTCTCCAATCGTGCTTTCGAGTGTATCCCGAGCCAAAGTTTGCTGAGCCGGCAAGACAGACCTGACGGTGCGCCGCGAACGCTGCTGGTCCCTGGGTGGAGTTCATACTCAACTTCGTACGAAGCACGCTCGAACTGACCGCGCCACGTGACCCTTGATCACATGCCCGCGCGCCGAGCGTCTCGGCATATGCTGGAAGAGCTACTCTCCAGAGCGTTCCGAAACGATGAAGAATTTCACACGCGGCGCTGTCGCGATCTGCTGTCTGCAGGGTCAGTGGCTGAATCACGATCGCAGGTCCGCAGGCGACAATGACTCAATGGACAGTGACGAATTCGAGAGCGTGCTCCGCAGCGATCTCAACTGCGGTTTCGACGTCACCGACCATCGCTAGCGGCATCCCGTCGGCCCTATGGAGCATAAAGAGCCTTTCGCCATCACACGTGCCCGTTCGTAGATAAACGAACTGACACGTGCCCAGATCCAGTAACTGCTCTGCAGTCATCTGGCGCAGCGCCACCGCCCGCCGGTCGGCGCTTTGTCCGGAATTGGCATTGGAGGTTCGCATGGGGCGTCTCCTTGGCTCCGAGGGGGTCAGGATGTGCTAATATGAGGTATCATGCTGTGATCTGCGCAACAGGCCGTTCGGATTTGATGGCCCGTCCCCACGTCGGAGTGAGTTGGGTCACATATCTGCTCTGCCGCACGGGTAACGCATCTATCCCAGCCACCGAGCGATTGTGATCCTACAGTCGTCATCATCGGCGGCCAGTCAGTGAAGACAGCAGAACAAGGCGGCGTTAGTGGCTTCGATGGACACATGCGAGTGAAGGGACGAAATGCCAGTCGATGTCCTCGGCCCTCCGATCGCCAGCCGCGTCGGACCAGCCAATATGTCGGACCGGCGAACTGGCAGCGGATTGTTGGTCAGGCTCGCGCCGCGCTGGCCGATCATTCGTACTGTCAATGCAGATGCTGGATACGAAAGCCGCAAGCTCGCTCGGCAGCTCCGACGCGACGGGTGGAGTTTGCAGATCGTCAAGCGTAACCGCGAGCCTTCAAGGTCGCTGGTCTCACCCGGATTGTCGAACGCAGCTTCGCCTGGCTTGGCTTCAATCGCCGTTTGTCGAAAGACTACGAGCATTACACCTGCCGGCGAGGTATGGCGCGAATCCCGGGAAGCCGAAAACCGCAAGGCACCAGCGCAAACAGAATCGGCCTACTCTGCTGCCGCCCGCTGCGGCTGTGGCCGTCCGTTCATATACCGGACACTGACGGGCTGGTTGGTC
>DATJJM010000377.1:0-9539 GCA_035492535.1 Acetobacteraceae bacterium
ATACAGGCTGGTGGCCGAACTCATCCGCGACCGCGGTACGTCCCCATAAGCTAGCGTGTTGTAGGCAGTAAACTGCAACGACCGGAAGAACCCGCCGATGAGCAGCGCCGCATAGATCGCTGCCGCCGGCCACGTGGGACGAAACGCTGCACAGATCGCAATCATCGCTGCCGAGACCACGCCGTTCCACACCAGCGTGTCGCGGAACCCGAACCAGCGCAGCGCATATTGCGTCGCCGGCTTCATCACCAGCGCGCCGGCCGAACTGGCGAACGTGATCAGCCCGCTCTGCACCGCCGAGTCACCAAACCCCACCTGCAACATCAAGGGCAACAGGAACGGGATGGCGCCGATGCCGGTACGGAACAGCATCATCGCGGAAAATGCCACCCCGAAGCACGGCAGCCGCATCAACGACAGATCCAGCAGAGGCGCCGGATGTCGCCACGCATGCAGCATATAGCCTACGCCACCGGCGATCCCGATGCCCATCATCAGCTCGGTCATTTCGTGTGCCACGACGCCGCGCCCCACGGTCTCCAACCCGAACATCATCCCGGACAGCGCCACACCGCACAGCACAAGTCCGACGACGTCGAACCGTCCCCGCGGCGGCTCACGCACATCCTCCACAAACACGCTGACCAGGATGATCCCGAACACGCCAATCGGCACGTTGATGTCGAAGATCCAGCGCCAGTTGAAATAGGTGACGATGAAACCACCGACCGGCGGCCCAAGCACCGGCCCCAGCAACGCCGGCATGGTCAGCCACGCCATCGCAGCGACCAGTTCATTCTTCGGTGCCGTTCGTAACAATACGAGACGTCCGACCGGCACCATCATCGCCCCGCCAATGCCTTGCAGCACGCGCGATGCCACCAGGAACGCCAGGCTGTCCGCCCGCCCGCACAGGATCGAACCCACGGTGAACACCGCGATTGCCGCCCGGAACACGGTGCGCGTGCCGAATCGGTCCGCCACCCAGCCACTCGCCGGGATGAACACCGCCAGCGACAGCAGATACGACGTCAGCGCCACGTTCATGTGCACCGGATCGGCGCCGAACGCCTTCGCCATCGTGGGCAGCGCCGTCGCGATCACGGTCGAGTCGAGGTTCTGCATGAACAGCGCGCAGGCCACGATCACGGCAGTGAGGCGGGTTCGGCTGCTGGTGCGGATTCTGGGGGAGGCTGGTCGCAGGCTCATTGATCCTCGGTCAGTAGCACCGAGGCCGCCGGCTGACTATGTTCTCCTGTGTTATGTCAGCCCAGGGCTACACGCTGTTCAATACTCCGATCGGCCCATGCGGCATCGTGTGGAGCGACACCGCCGTCGTCGGCATGCAACTGCCCGAACGGAACGGACCAACCGCACGCGCCCGGATACAGCGCCGGCATCCGACGGCGCGCGAGGCCCCGGTGCCCGGCCACATCCAGCCCGTGATCGACTCGGTCCTCGCCCTGCTGGGCGGCGAGAAACGTGACCTCTCGGATATCCCGGTCGATCTGACCAGCCTCTCGCCATTCCAGCAGCGCCTTTATCAGACGCTCCGCAGTGTTCCGCCCGGCGCCACCATCTCCTATGGCGAGCTCGCCACCCGCCTGGGCGACGGCGCCACTGCGCGTGACGTAGGCGAGGCGATGGGCCAGAACCCGGTCCCGATCATCGTCCCCTGCCACCGCGTTCTCGCCTCCGGCGGCAAGCTGGGCGGCTTCTCCGCCGCCGGCGGAGTCGCCACCAAGGTCAGGCTGCTGGAGATCGAAGGTGCCCCGATCGGCGAGGCACCCACTCTCTTCGGCGACCTGCCCCTGGCCGCGAAGCCAGGACGGCGATAACGGCGCTTAGTGCGCGATCGCCTCCACTTCCAGCCGCCGCGTCGCCGGTCCCAGCGTAGCAACCGCAAGGATAACCACCGCCATGCAGCCGGCGACGAACAGGAAGACGCCCGTCGGTCCGAAGTCACGCAGGAAGAAGGCGATGAAGAACGGCGTCAGGATGCCGCTGAGCCGGCTCCAGGAATAGACGAACCCCACCCCGCGCGCACGGATCCGCGTCGGATACAGTTCCGCCTGGTAGTTGTGCAGCCCATAAGACAGCCATTGCGCCGACATCGCCAGGCACGCTCCCAGCGCGATCAGTGCCCACGAGCTTGAAACGCTCGCAAACCAGATGCCGAACAACGCAATACACAGGCACGACAGGCAGCAGTGCCATTTGCGTTCGATTCGGTCAGCGAACAACATGATCAGCAGCGGGAAGATGACCGCGGCCACGTTGATGATCGTGCTGTATTCCAGGCTCTGGGTGACGTGGATGCCCTTGGCGATCAGCAGAGTGGGCGTCCACGCCACAAATCCATAGAACCCGACGGTCTGGAAGAAGTTGAACAGCATCAGCATGACCGTGCGCTTCATGTAGCGCGGGCCGAAGATCTCCCAGATGCTGCCCTGGCGCGGGTCCTGGTAGTGCGGCGCCTCGGGTCGCGGCAGCGGCCGGCCGTAGTCGGCAGCGACCCGCGACTCGATGTGCTCCATCACGCGCTCGGCTTCCTCCATCCGGCCCTGCTGCGCCAGCCAGCGCGGGCTTTCCGGCAGGCCCAGCCGGATCCACCAGATGACGATGGCGGCAATCGAACCGACCCACGTCACCCAACGCCAGCCGTCATAGCCGAACGGTGCCAGCGGGATCAGTTGCCAGGACAGGAAATAGGACACCAGGAAAGCGATCGCGCTCATCGCCTGCAGGAAAGCGAAGGCCGCGCCACGCGTCTTCTTTGGCACCAGCTCGGAGAGATAGGCGTCAACCGTGACCAGCTCGAGGCCGACGCCAAGCGCACTGATGAAGCGCCACAGATTGACGCCGTCCGCTGTCGTCTGCATCCCCATGATGAAATTGGCGATGCCGAACCACAGCAGGGAGTAAGCGAATATCGCGCGCCGCCCCATATGGTCGGCGACATAGGATACAAACAGCGACGCCAGGAAGAAGCCGGCGAACAGCGCGGCAACAAAACTCGCGAACCCCGTCAAGCCGAAGAAGCTCACGGTTGTCGGGGTGAAGATGCCGGCCTTGAACAGCCCCGGGCCGAGCGCGCCAATCAGGCCGATGGCGTAGCCGTCGAAGAACCCTCCGAAAGTCAGCAGAATTGCCATGATCCACAAGGTGCGGGTCATCGGCAGGCGGTCCAGCCGGGCCGTCAGTTGTTCGGCAGCAGTGGCAGTGCGGACGGAGCGACCATCTTCGCCGTAAGCGAGAGGCGCTCCATTTGCAGCTGCCGCAGCATCTGATGCGGGAGTCATTTGCGGTTCCTTGGTCCAGTCCCTGGTCTTATTCGGATGCCACGGGTTCCGGACGCCGTGCGGGCCGACACGTCGGCAGCAATGCGTCGTGAGCCGTAGTCCAGCTCTATTCGCGAGCCACGATTGAGACTGAGCCAAAATCCCGCGCCGTGTAAAGCTGCCGTGCAGCACCCGTCACGCGAGCAACCGTCCTGGTCGGAAAGGCTTCTGCCTTACCTCCCCAAAGTCGGCATCACATACTCGGCACCGCGCCGCGCGCCCGTCGGCCACCGCTGGGTGATCGCCTTGTAGCGCGTGTAAAAACGCACGCCCTCCGGCCCATAAATATGATGATCGCCAAAAAGCGAGTGCTTCCATCCCCCAAATGAGTGGAATGCCATCGGCACCGGGATCGGCACATTCACTCCCACCATGCCGATGTTGATTCCCGCCGCGAAATCCCGCGCAGCACCACCGTCCGAGGTGAAGATCGCCACCCCGTTCCCGTACTCATGCGCATTCACCATCCGCACCGCGCCCGCCATGTCCGGCGTACGCACCACGCCCAGCACAGGCCCGAAGATCTCATCTTTGTAGATACGCATGTCTGTCCCGACATGGTCGAACAGCGAACCGCCGAGGAAAAACCCCTGCTCATATCCCTGTAGCGACAGCCCGCGGCCATCCACCACCAGCTTCGCGCCCTCCTTCACGCCGAGGTCGATATACCCCTGCACCTTCTCCCGGTGCTCACGTGTCACCAACGGCCCCATTTCCGCGTCGGGATCCGTCCCCGGCCCAATCTTCAGCGCACGCACCCGCGGTTCCAGCTTCTGCATCAGCCGATCGCCCGCGGATCCCACGGCCACCGCAACCGACACCGCCATGCAGCGCTCGCCTGCCGCGCCATACGCGGACCCCATCAGCGCATCCACCGCATCGTCGATATCGGCATCCGGCATCACCACCAGATGGTTCTTCGCCCCACCCAGCGCCTGCACGCGCTTTCCGTGCGACGTCCCACCCCGATAGATTGTCTCGGCGATCGCCGTTGACCCCACGAAGCTGATGGCAGCGATATCCGGATGTGCAAGGATCGCCTCCACGGCCTCGCGGGCGCCCTGCACCACGCTGAACACGCCGTCCGGCACGCCGGCCTCGGCCAGCAGCGCCGCCAGCTTCAGCGAAGCCGACGGATCCTTCTCCGATGGCTTCAGCACGAAGCAGTTGCCGCAGGCGAGCGCCACCGGGATCATCCACAGCGGCACCATCAGCGGGAAATTGAATGGCGTGATCCCCGCCACCACGCCCAACGGCTGACGGATCGACCACGCATCGATGCCGGTGCCCACCGCCTCGGTGTATTCGCCCTTCAGCAGGTGCGGGATGCCGCAGGCGAACTCCACCACCTCCAGTCCGCGCTGCACTTCGCCATCGGCGTCGGACAGCACCTTGCCGTGCTCCGCGGTAATGATGGCGGAAAACTCCTTGCGGTCGCGCTCCAGCAATTCCTTCAGCTTGAACATGACGCGCGCACGACGCAGAGGCGGCGTCGCGGCCCAGGCCGGCCAGGCAGCCGCCGCAGCGGCCACCGCCTTGTTCACTTCGCTGGTATCGGCCAGCGCCACACGCGCGGAAAGCTCGCCCGCGGCCGGATTGAACACGTCGCCGAACTTGCCGCTGGTGCCCGCCGCCGGCTTGCCCGCGATGAAATGGCCGATCTCGCGCATGGTTCATCCTCCCGTCGATCCACACGGGGACTTAGGACGGATCGTGCCGCCCCGCCAGACTCCTGGTATGCAGACGGCCATGTCCACCGCCGCCATCCCGGCGCTGCTGCCGCACGGTCCGGGCCACCAGTTCGTGGTCTATGGTGACGCTTGCTCCGGCGTGCCCGGCGCACCGCACGAGCGCAGCTTCGCCGAGGTCAACGCCGTCGTCCGCCGCCTGTCGCCCGCACCCGAGTTCATCGTCTTCACCGGTGACGAGATCAGGGGCCTGACCGCGGATGCCGATGAGTTGCGCCGGCAATGGCGTCATTGGCTCGATCACGAAATGGCCTGGCTCGACCGGCGCACCACTCCACTGTGGCATGCGACCGGCAACCACACCGCCTACGATCCGCCCAGCGAGGCGATCTTCGGCGAAATGCTGGACCTGCCGCGCAACGGCCCACCAGGCCAGGAGGGCTTGTCCTATTGGGTGCGCCGCGGCGACCTGCTGCTGGTATTCGTTCATACGCTATGGAGCGGCCTCGGCGGCGAGGGCCATGTCGAAACCACCTGGCTCGATGCGGTGCTGTGCCACCACGCAGATGCGCGCACAAAACTGGTGGTCGGCCATCATCCGGTTTTCCCCGTGAACGGCTTCGCCGGCGCCTATCAGCGGGATATCGGCCCGGAGCACGCCGATGCCTTCTGGGACCTGCTCGTCTCGTATGGCGTGCTGGCCTATCTGTGCAGCCACATCCTCGCCTTCGATGTGCAGGTCCACCGCGGGGTACTCCAGCTCTGCACTGCCGGCGCCGGCACGCTGCACCGCATGCCGGAGGACTTCGAGTACTTGCACTGCACCCAACTCGCCATCGATCAGGCAGGTCTTCGCTGTCAGGTTCTCGATACAACCGGCTCCGTGCGGGAGACCTTTCATTGGCCGCCAGCAGCCGGCACTTCTCTCTCGTTCCGTATCACCGCACACAGCGCCCGAAGTGCAAGTGCGGCGCAGACACTGGCATCCGCGTTCGATCCCGGCACGCTGTCGCCGTTGTGGATCGGCCTGCGCGGCCCGCGTCAGCTGCTGAGCGTGGTCATGGGCCCGGAACCCGGCCGCAGCCCCCACACATGGCACGGCCCGGCAATCCCACCCGATCGCCCCTTCGAACTCCGCATGCGGCTCGATCCCACGATGGGACCCGGCGGCTTCCTCTACCAGCTCGATGACGATACGACGTGGTCATCGCTGCGAGCCGCATCGCCATGGGGCATCGAACGGCTTCGCCTCCCGTCCCGATGGAGCATCGGGCGCGGTCAGTATGGCGCCGGCGACCGCCCGTTCCTTGGCAAAGATCTCTCTGTATCGATGACAGGATCCGAAGGAGACCTTGCCGTTGCGAGCACGTGAACTGGGTCTCGCCTGCGGCTCGCTGCCACCCGGCCAGCGCAATACCATTGCCGATGTGCCCGGCGTCACGGTCGGCCACGCAACTCTGATCGAGGCCGACATACGCACCGGCGTCACGGCGCTGCTCCCGCACGGTGGCGATCTGTTCCGCGACAAGGTCATGGCCGCCGCTGTTGTGTTGAACGGCTTCGGCAAGAGCATCGGTCTTGTCCAGGTCAACGAACTCGGCACGGTGGAAACGCCGATTCTGCTAACCAACACATTCGCGGTCGGCACGTGCGCCAACGCGCTCATCCGCCGCGCCATCGCCACCAACCCCGAGATCGGCCGGCGGACCTCCACGGTGAATCCGGTCGTGCTGGAGTGCAACGACGGCTACCTGAATGACATCCAGGCGATGGCAATCACCGAGGCGCACACCCTCGCGGCAATCGATACCGCGACCGACACCTTCGCCGTTGGCGCAGTCGGCGCCGGCGCCGGCATGAGCTGCTTTGGCCTGAAAGGCGGCGTCGGCAGCGCGTCGCGCCAGCTACACCTCGACGGCGCGTCCTGTCACCTCGGCGTTCTGGTCCTGGCAAACTTCGGCCGAGCCGGTGACCTGCGCCTGCCCGACGGGCAGCGGATCGACCCGTCGGTCGTCCCCTCCGCCGAAACCGGCTCGTGCATCATCGTCATCGGCACGGACGTGCCACTGGATCATCGCCAGCTCACCCGCATAGCGAAGCGCGCAGGCGTCGGCCTGTCATGGTGCGGTTCGTTCTGGGGCAATGGCAGCGGTGACATCGCCCTGGCATTCACCACCGCCAATCGCATGCCACACACGCCGGATCGCGACATCATCGCGCATCGGCTATTGGCAGAACAGCGCATCGATCTGCTGTTCCAGGCCGTTGCCGAAGCAACGCAGGAAGCAGTTCTCGATGCGCTGGCCGCCGCCGAAACCACACTGGGGAGGAATGGCCATCGGCGAACCGGATTACCCGACGTGTTGCCTCGCACCAGGTAGCATCCGGGGTGAATCCATCCGGCACGCGAGACCGGACCAGTATGCCGATTTGTTTGCACGCAGCTATGAACTGCTTCACACCGTGCGTGCGCCTGCCCCACATGTTACCCCAGCAGCACAAGCTTCGCCGGACGTGATAGCAGAATAACAACGATAGCCCGCTGACGAAATACGCGCGCCACGTAGAGCACACGACGAACATCAGTCCCCCCCACCAGCAGATGTGCCTCACGCCAGCGTCCGAGCCTGCCATCCGCAGGAAGCGATCTGAACCGACGCAGGCGCTCCCGCAGCCTTGCCTGCATCCGATGGTTCCAGCCGTCCGGCATCCGACGCGACATCGGGTTCCAGGCGCTGATGAACACCGCCGAGCGCGAACCAAGCTCCGCGAACACACGATCGGGAGCGCGCCGCCCAATCGTTACCACGCATCCCGCTGCTGAATAACCCGTCCGTCGGTAGGCGCGCAGCAGCCGCGGCGGTATCATGCCAGCGCGTTGCGGGCCTGCGTGAACTCCACATCCCGGTGCACGTGAACCGACATCAACAGACCAAAGCCGATCATCACGGTGAACATCGCAGAACCGCCATGCGACACCAGCGGCAGCGGCACGCCGCCAACCGGGATGGCGCCCATCACCATGGCGATGTTGACGAACACATAGAGAAAGAAATTCGTGGCGATCCCAAGTGCCACCAGGCGCCCGAACTGGTGACGGCACCGCAGCGCCACCAGCATGCCGCCCAGCACGATGAGGCCCAGCAGCACAAGCAGCGCCACGCCGCCGACGAAGCCGAGCTCCTCACCGATCATCGTGAAGATGAAGTCCGTCTGTTTCTCAGGCAGAAAATCCAGATGGCCTTGTGAGCCCTGTAGATACCCCTGCCCCCACATCCCGCCCGATCCGAGTGCGATCTTCGACTGAATGATGTTGTAGCCGGCGCCGAGCGGATCATTCTCCGGGTTCAGGAATGTATCGATGCGCGCCCGCTGATAATCATGCAGATGCCCATAGGCGATCTTCCCGATGAGCGGGATCGGCAGCGCGACCAGCACGAACTTCCACCATCGGACGCCGGCAGCAAAGAACATCACGCCACCGAGAATCGCCGTGATCACCGCGGTTCCCAGGTTCGGCTCCTTCACGATCAGCACGACCGGAGCCAGCACCGCAAGCAAGGGCGGCATCAGGAACAGCGGATTGCCGATGCGTTCCCACGAAGCACGATGGAACCACGACGCGAGTGCAAGCACGAGTGCGATCTTCATCAGTTCGGAGGGTTGCAGTTGCAATCCTCCGAAATCGATCCAACGCTGCGCTCCTTTGCCCATATGGCCGTAGCGCATCACCAGCACCAGCAATGCCAGCGAGACGAAGTAGCTCGGCCACGCCAAACGCCGGATGAAGCGGATGTCGATCATGGCTATGCCCACAAACATCACAAGGCCAGTGGCAAATCGAAGCACATGGCGCGCGGCATAGGGCTCGGCCGACCCGCCGGCTGCGCTATACAATGCTGCATAACCGACACCAGCCAGGCAACACAGCAGCAGCACGTACAGCCAGTTGATCTGCAGCACCTTGTTGCCGAGCCCAAACGAGGTCTGCAGCCAGAGCCGCCCTTCCCTCATGCGTCAATTCGGGCGACAGCCCGACCTTCCGTCGTCAGGGCCGGACCTGATCCGGCCCTCATCGTGTCACCTCATTCATCGCGACCTGATCACCAGGCAACGCATCGCGCCCTCCCGGATCGCGTTGCAGCGTGTCCATCATTATATTGCGCGCGATCGGCGCGGCCGCGGCGGCGCCCGCATTGCCATGCTCAACCACCACCGACACCGCGTAACGCGGCGAATCATACGGCGCATAGGCAACGAACAGCGCGTGCGGACGCTGTTCCCACGGCAGCTTGGAGCTGTCGAAGTTGGTCCCCTCGCGCTGCTCGCGGGACACCCGCCGCACCTGCGACGAGCCGGTCTTGCCCGCCATCTGCCACCGCTGGTCCGGCAGCCTGGCCTGCGGCGCAGTGCCGCCTGCCTCGTTGACCACCGCCCACATCCCTTCGCGCACCACGCGCAGATAGCGTTCGGTCAGGTCCAGCGCCGGCCAGTCAGCCGGATCGGACCC
>DATJJM010000378.1:0-60414 GCA_035492535.1 Acetobacteraceae bacterium
GGGCCGCCAGAGTACACCGTGACCGTGCCGGTGATGCCGGCCGCGTCCTGCCCCAGCAGCGCCATCAGCCTTGTCAGCTGCATCTGCTCGATCGGACGGTTGACCGCAACGCCGAACGCGCCAGTCTTATCGTGCTTCGCCATCAGGATGACGCTGTGGCGAAAGCGAGGATCGCCCATCGCGTCGGTGGCAACCAGAAGCTGGCCGGCCAGAGAGACCGGTTTGGACGCGTCCTCGGGCGTCGCCCAGGCGGCGGGGCACAGCAGCATCCCGCCGCAGGACAGCAAGACACGCCTGGACAGCATGTGCGTCATGGGGCCGATATCCTGCCGCGATGCCTTGCCGCACGCAAACTGATGTAAGCTCCGCGCACCACCGAAGGGAACGTCACAATGAGCAACGCACCAACGTTCGGCCGCTATAGCGAAATCCCCTACGACCAGATGACGCCGGAGCAGCAGGAGGGATATCGCTTCCTGGTCGAAGGACCGCGCGGCCGTCTGCCTGGGCCGTACAAGGTCTGGGTGCACAATCCGAAGCTGGTGCACGCCGCGGCGCCGCTGGGGCAGCACTTCACGCCGGGCGCTTCATCGCTATCCGAACGCGAGCGCGAGATCGCTGTGCTGGTGATCACGGCGAAATGGCATTCGGCCTATCCCAACAACGCGCACGAAAAGCGCGGCAAGGAAGTGGGGCTGCCGGCTGACCAGGTCGAGGCCATCGTCGCCGGCCTGCCTGCGTCGTTCGCAGATGCGCGCGAGCAGACAGTCTATGAAGTCGCGATGGCACTGGCGAATGTGCGGCTGATGCCGCAGGGGCTGCACGATCGCGCGGTGAAGGTACTGGGACACGAGAGCATCACCGACGTGATCGTGCTGATGGGCTATTATACCTGCGTATCGCTGACCATGAATTTCTATGCCGTGCCGGCGGGTACGCCTGGATTGGCTCGATAGCCAGGACGTCGATGGCGGGGCTGGGCCCCGCCATGACGCTGGGCGAGCGGCTGCTATTCTGCCGCCATGCGCGTTGTTGCGGTGCTTTCCGCGAGCACCGCAGCGGCTTCCTTGGCGACGCGTGTGCCCTCGAAGAACTGCGGGTTCTGGGTTCCCCATAGCCGGACGGCGTTGGCGAACACGAAGTCCCGGAAGTTGTCTTCGGTGAGCAGCCCGTCCTCGACCAGTTCGTATGCCTCAGGCAGCGGATCGCGCATGTCGATCACGTCGAAGTGGCCGATATCCGAACTGTAGATTGCGTTGATCTTGGCATTGAACGGATTGTTCTTCGTCGCGAACGCCCAGGCATTGCAACGGTCGTCTGCCTCACAGCCGAAGTAGAACGGCGTCAGGAACAGATCGCGCCAGTCCTCCTTCCGTGTGATCTTGCAGCGAGCAAAGTCGTCGAGGTTCTCCAGTCCGCCGGTGAGGTCGGCTTCCGGGTCGGGCCAGCCGTCTTGCGCCTTCAGCGTCGCCTCGATGTCGCTGTAGCCGTATTTCTGCACGAGGCTCATCAGCAGAGAGCGGTCGAGCTTCTTCGGATCCATCCGCTCGAGCGCCTTGGCATTGCGGCGTTCCCAATGTTCCAGCAGATCGCCGAACATCTGGCATGCCCAGCCGACACCGCCTTCCAGGAACGCGAACCGGAGTTTCGGGAAGCGCCGCGTCACGCCGCCCAGGAAGATGCCCTTCGCGGCGGCATGGCCAGCAGCAGCGAAATGGCCGATGTGGTTGTAGACGAAATTGGTGGGTGAGTTGCGCAGGCCCTGATTGCTGCCCGCGCTGTGGAACGTCGGCGCAATCTTGAGTTCCTCGCATTTCGCCCAGACGGGATCGAAGTCATATTCGCTGTCGATGCCGAACACCTCATAGCGCACGGCAAGCCGCCGCGTGTCTGCGTCGTCGCCACTGACCGAGGGCACCGACTTCGGCATGGCACTGCCGAACATTCCGGCCTTCGATCCCAGTTGTTTCGTGCAGTACTCCAGTTCGGCGATCGCCTCGTCCGGCGTATGCATCGGAATGATGGCCGCCGGAGTCATCCGGTCGCTCAGGTCGCGGAAGTAGTCGGCGGACACGATGTTGTAGGCACGGATCACCGCCCGGCGTGTCTCATCATCGCGGATACGCGGCAGGCGCAGGCCCGCTGTCGGATAGATGATCGCAAAGTCAGAGCCGAATTCGTCGAGGCGATCGTACAGCAGCCTCGGCATCATTGTCGTGGCGCGATCCAGCGTCATCTCGGCCTGGCGTGACCAGAACGCCGGCATCGCAATCTGGCGGCGCTTCCGCTCCGCCACCGACATCTTCAGAGCATCCTTGGTGGTCTTCATCGCCGCGAGATAGCCATCTGCGGCCTTGTCACCTCCAGCCTTTCTCATGCGCTCGGCGAACACGGGATCGTATTCGACCCAGTGTCCGTCTCCATCGATGACAGGATGTTTCAGCTTGGCGTGAACTTCAGCAGGAGTCGCGTGGACGCTCATGATTTCCCTCCGAGGTGGTGCGGTTGTCTCCGTCTCATCGTTTGAGTGAATCGGTAGAGGTCTGTTAGCCTGAGTCAAGCAAATTCGCATCACGACGGGGGGACCGCATGTTGCAGGTTAAGCCGCTACATCCGTCATTGGGTGCCGAAGTCTGTGGCATTGATCTCAGTCAACCCGTCGAGGAAGCGACACGTCACGCGCTGTCACGCGCGCTTGCCGAACATCTTGCGTTGGTTTTTCGTGACCAGTCGTTGACGCCTGCGCAGTATCTCTCTGCATCCGAGGTATTCGGACCGCCGATGCGGCAGCATTATTCGCAGCACCTGATGCCGGGATTTCCGGATATCGGCCTGGTATGGCATCGCAACGGCCAGCGGCCGGCCGAGCGCTGGCACACCGATCATACCAACCGCGAACGTCCACCTGCCGCAACAATGCTGTACGGCGTGGAAATCCCGTCCGCCGGCGGCGGTACCAGCGTCGCCAACATGCGGGCGGCGTACGAGGCGTTGCCGGCGCACGAACGTACACGACTGGAGGCGCTGCGCACTGTCAACAGCCTCGATGACGACCATACCGATACGCGACCTGAGGATCGTGAGAAATACGGCAACCCAATCGTGCATCCGATGGTCCGGACACATCCAGTGCATGGTTCGCGCGCGGTCTATTTCCACATCACCAAGGCGCAGTGCATCGAGGGCATGACACCCGAAGCGAGCAAAGACTACATGAAGGACCTGCTGGAACGGATCATCCAGCCGGAGATCGTCTATCATCACGCCTGGCGCAGGGGCGACGTGCTGGTGATCGATGATCGCGCCACGATGCATCGCGCGCATGGCGACTACGATCGCAGTCAGAGCCGCATTCTGTGGCGCATCATTGTCGAGGGTGACCGGCCGATGCTCATGTAGGGGCGGCCCTTTTTCGCCCTGCTCTCTCAATTCCGGCCGCACAGTCCCGCTTATTGTTGATGATGAATTTCCTTGCACGGCTGATAGGATGTCGTACGGAAGGGGATCTCAGAGAGACTCATGGCCATCACGGAACCAGAGAATGCCCTCGTTGATGCCACATCGGTATCGATCGGGATTTCTCAGATGTTCAACATCACCTCAGGCATCATCAATCCGACATATGTCGTTTTGAGCCTGCTTGATTGTAACAAATACACTGCGGACGCGTTCGATGGCGGCGGTCGGACCAATGAGCTGAGACAGACAAGGCCAGTATGATTTTTGATTGTCGCATCAGGAGAATCCGATGCTGAACGCTGCCCTGGGCTCAGAGGTGGAAATTGACGGCAAAAAGTGCATCCTGACCCGGGCCGGAGCGGCCGGGCATGCGATCTACGGCCCATATAAACCCCTTGATCCAGGCTACTATGCGGTCGAGTTCTGTCTGCGTCCTGCTGAAGACCATACTATCGACAATGACGAGGTCTGTGCACAGGTCGATGTCGCTGTTCAGTCGGGCACAGTGACCCTGGCGCAGGAGGATATCCGCCTTACCAGGTTGCAGACCGGTGCCATCTTTGTTCCATTGACCTTCCATAACGATGTCAGGCAGCCATTTGAATTTCGCGTCGCCGTCTCGGGGCAGATCCCGCTGATCATCGAGGATCACTGCCCTGTTGTCGCGCTGGACGACGCAAACGCGGACCACGTCGCGTTGCTGGAACAAGCCCGGTTCCCGGATCCCAACAGTGCTTCCATGCCACAGCTGTTCCGGGAGCACCTGCCCAGTTTTCGCGATCTGCACGAGAATGGCGCAGTCATCAAAGTCGTCGATGGACGTCTCATCGTCACATTGGGCGTGTCGTTCTACGCCAATGAAACAGATGACATAATACTCGTCGGAGAACTATTCCTGAAGCAGGTCTACAATTTCGTTGCCGACGGCGACTGGTGTGCGATCGACATCGGGATGAATATCGGTCTGGCGTCACTGCTGCTTGCGGCAAAGCCATTTGTCAAAGAAGTCCACGCCTACGAACCGTTCGCGGGCACCTTTGAGCGCGCCCGCGCAAATCTGAGCCTGAACCCACAAATCGCCCATAAGATCTCGGTCTACAATGTCGGTCTTGAGGACAAGGACGAAGACAAGACGGTCCTGATCCGGGACGATCGGCCATCAGGCTCGTTTACCACAACCGGATGGCGCGTCGGAGCGCCCCACGTCATTTCCATCAGGAACGCAGCGACGACATTGCGTCCGATCATCGAGGCGGCGAAGGCGCGTGGCCGCAGCGTCATCGTCAAGGTCGATTGCGAGGGGTCTGAATTCCCCATCTTTGCAACCCTCGATGCGCACGGGCTTATGGATGACATTTCGGCCTTCATGGTCGAGTGGCATAGAATCGACTGGCGGAAGACACAGCAGGACTTGATGGCTCCCCTGCTCCACCGAGGGTTCGCTGTGTTTGACCTCTCCCCCAGGACAGGAAACGGCTTCTTCTATGCGGTGAGGCGCCACTAGTGATCGGCCGTGTCGGCTGCATGGTTTGTTAAGCATGCGGCCTCCGGTGCAGACTAAGCGGCGCAGCTCCAAGAACACCACGTCACTGAGGAGGAACCACCATGCCGTTCTACGAAAGAGGCAACGTTCGCATCCATTATGAAGAGGCTGGTTCCGGCTTCCCGTTGTTGCTGATCCCCGGCGGCGGACTGAACTCGACGATCGAGTTTGTCACCAAGAAGGGACCGTTCAACGCGGTGGAGGAATTCAAGGGCGAGTATCGCTGTGTGGTTGCCGATCTGCGCAATGCTAATGGCGGCCAGTCGTCAGGACCCGTGGAGGTCGAACGACCGTGGGATTCCTACACCGACGACCATCTTGGCCTGATGGATCACCTCGGCATCGACAAGTTCCTGGTGATGGGTTTCTGCATTGGGGGCCCACTCATCTGGAACATGCTGCGGCGCGCACAGGATCGCGTGGTCGCCGCGGTCTTGGCACAGCCGAGCGGCTTCCGCTCCGAGGTGCCGGATCTGTTCTACCAGAACAACATCAAGGGCTGGGGACCGCCTCTGTGCGAACGCCGTCAGGACGTGACCATGGCGACGGTCGATGCGTTCCTGAAGAAGATGTACGGCTCGAACCCGGACTTCGTATTCACCGTGACGCGCGACTTCGTGCGCGGGTGCAAGACGCCGATCTTGGTGCTCCCGGATGATGTGCCGGCACACCCCTACGCCGTGGCGATGGAGTCGGCACGGTTGGCGCCCAACTCGCAGGTCAGCCTGTATCCTTGGAAAGATCCGCCGGATCTGATTCCGCTGGCGGTGCGCCACGTCCGCGCGTTCTTGCGAGGGAACCAGCCGGCGACCGGCTTCCGCTGATCACATCCTGTCGGCGTCGATGATGGCCTGGGCGAAGTCCTTTGGCGCCTCCTGCGGCAGGTTGTGACCGACGCCGCCGCTGACCAGGCGATGCTGGTATCTGCCGGTGAAGAACTTCGCGTAGGCTGTGGGTTCGGGATGTGGGGCGCCGTTCGCGTCGCCCTCCATCGTGATGCTTGGCACCGTGATCACCGGAGTGCTCGCGAGCCGCTTTTCCAACTCGTCGTATTTCGGCTCGCCCTTGGCCAGGCCAAGGCGCCAACGATAGTTGTGGATCACGATGGCAACGTGATCGGGATTGTTGAAGGATGCCGCCGTGCGGTCATAGGTGGCATCGTCGAATTCCCAGCGCGGTGAAGCCAGCTGCCAGATGAGTTTGTTGAAGTCGTGCCGATACTTTTCGTAGCCAGTACGCCCTCGGTCAGTCGCGAAATAGTACTGGTACCACCACTGCAGTTCCGCCTTTGGAGGCAGCGGCGTCCGGTTGGCCTGTTGGCTGCCGATCAGATAGCCGCTGACGGATACCAACGCTTTGCAGCGCTGCGGCCAGAGCGCGGCGATGATGTCGGCCGTCCTCGCCCCCCAATCATATCCTCCGATGACAGCCTTGGAGATTTTCAGTGCGTCCATCAGCGCGATGATATCGACCGCGACCACCGACTGCTGGCCGTTGCGATCCGTGGCGTCTGACAGGAAGCGCGTCGGGCCGTAGCCTCGCAGATAGGGCACAATCACGCGGTAGCCGGCAGATGCCAGAGCGGGCGCAACGTCAACGTAGCTGTATATATCGTATGGCCAACCGTGCAGCAGGACCACAGGAGGACCGTCGGCCGGCCCAGCCTCGGCATATCCGACGCTCAGCAGGCCAGCCTTGACCTGCTTGAGCGGAGCGAATGACGCGCTCGACGTTGCCGCCCTGGCTGTGCCGAACTGGGTAGCAGCCAACGCCATGGCCGCCGCACCAAGCAGATGGCGGCGACGGCCAACGACCTTCAGCGTTTCCATTAAGAGATGCCTCCTTGAACGTGCCGGCTTCGGTCAGTGTCCGGCGTTCTGCCCGCCATCGACGTGGAGGATCTCGCCCGTCACAAAGCTGGCTGTCTCCAGGTACAGGATCGCCTCCACAATGTCCGAAACCTCGCCGATACGGCCCATGGGATGCAGATCGTTCAATTGGGCATATGTCTCCGGAGGATTCATCGGCGTCTTGATGACCCCCGGTGCCACCGCGTTGACGCGAATTCCACGCCTGGCATATTCGATCGCCAGGGACCTCGTTGCGGCATTCAGGCCTCCCTTGGTCAGCGACGCGAGAACCGATGGGACAGCCGCATTGGCGTGATCGGCCAGGCTGGCTGTGATCTGCACGATGTGACCGCTCTGTTGCGCCTCCATCGGGACAATTGCTCGTTGTGTTACATGGAAGAAACCCATGAGATTGACCCCGATGATCGCGGCATAATCCGCCACACTATATTGCGTGAATGGCTTGGCGATGAAGATGCCCGCATTGTTCACGAGGGTGTCTATGCGACCGAAGCGCGCCATGGCGGTGGAAACCACGCGCTCCGCGACATCCTGGTCGGTGATATCGCCCGCAACCGTCGCGACATCGTCGTCAGTCGATGCGTCCATCGAGCGTGCGGTGGCAACCACGCGAAAGCCCCGATCGCGATAGGCCCCGACAAGGGCGGCACCGATTCCTTGCGATGCACCGGTGATAATGGCGACTTTTCGCTCGCTGACCATGAACGCCTCCCTCGGTCAGAACGTGACCTCGACCTCGCTACCAAATACCCAGGCGTTGGCGAGATGCTTGGATGAAAACGCACCCGAGTTGCCGATAAAGTGCAAATTCGGATGAAGCTGCCGTCAATCTTGTAGTGACCGGGCAGTACCCGTCCATTGACGCGCGCGCCGGTCAGACCGTCGCTGCGACAAGTGCGGCGAGGAAGCGCGAGGCTACCACGAGCAGGAAAACCCCGAACGCGACCTCCAGCTGCCGCTTCGGCAGTCTGTGGGCAAGTCGCGCGCCCAATGGTGCGATCCAACTCGACAACGGCGCAACCAGCACGACACCAATGAGCGAGACGAAGCCGACCGACAGGGGCGGCAGTTCCGCATGATGCGACAGTCCCGCCAGCACGTATCCGATAGTGCCTGCTATAGTGATTGGCACGCCGAGGCCGGCGGCCGTGGCCACCGAACTGTGGATCGGTTTGCCGTAGAGCGTCAGGGTCATTGTCACCAGCGAGCCGCCGGAAATCCCCATCAGCGATGATCCAAGTCCGATGGCGAAGCCGTATGCAGTCATCGCAACGTCGCCCGGCAACTCGCTGCCCAAGGTCCAGCCATCGCGTCCGATCAGCAGCTTTGCCGCGATCAGGCAGGCGACCAGCACGAATGCCGCCTGAAAAACATCCGGCGGCGCGACGGCAGCCAACGCCGAACCGACGGCGACGCCAGCCATCGACGGCAGCGTCCAGCGGCGCATCACGTCTGCCAGCACCAGACCCCGCCGCTGATGCTCGCGATAGGAGCGGATCGCGGTCGGTATGATGATCGCCAGTGATGTGCCGATGCAAAGCTGCATCCGGATCGCCTCGGGCACGCCGAGGATGCGGAACACCTCGAACAGCACCGGAACGATCACTGCTCCGCCGCCGATGCCGAACAGGCCTGCGAGTATGCCTGTGACGACGCCAGCGACCATCACGCTCACCACGAGCCATGCAAGTTCGGCTGCCATGTCTGCTTCCTCGCATTCAGCGCCGTTTGCGGCGACGTGTGGTGGAACCTAGAATGGTCGAAGGATGACACCAGCGAGACTTGTGTCACTAGTTCCGGGAGGAGAACACCCATGCCTCAGGTCGGCACAGGCGACTACCGCTACGAACTGGTCCGCGATTTCCTGAAAATGCCGCCAGGCGAGTCTCTCGGCATCGTCAGCCGCGTGGCGGCCGATGACCAGGACCGCATCTATGTGTTCCAGCGCAAGAACCCACCGGTGGTGGTGTTCGATCGTGAGGGCAAGTACCTTGGCGCCTGGGGCACCGGCGAGGTCACCGACCCGCACGGGCTGAAGATCGTGGATGGGATCGTATATACTACCGACCGCTCCGATTCGGTGGCGAAGTGTTTCACGCTGGATGGCAAGCCGCTGATGCAGCTTGGGGAGCGCGGGGTCCATTCCCATACTGGCTGCACCGGCTCGCCATGGCTGGCGGAATGCGCGGCGGGGCCGTTCAACCATCCCACCGAGATGATCGCCCACCCGAACGGCGACATCTACGTGACAGACGGCTACCGGAACGCCCGCGTGCATCGCTTCACCCGCGATGGTGCGCTTGTCGCGTCATGGGGGACGCCCGGCAAGGCGCCTGGCCAGTTCCATTTGCCCCATAGCATCGCCATCGGCCCGGATGGCAATCTCCACGTTGCCGACCGGGCCAACCGGCGCATCCAGATATTCTCGCCCGATGGCGACTACCTCGGGATGTGGACCGGCATGGGTGGGCCGAACGACATTACGCGCGCCAAAGACGGCACTTACATCATTGCCGAGCAGGAGGTTGGCGACGAACCGGCGTATGTGTGCGTCCGCGATCCGAACGGCACCGTCCTGGCAAAGATGGCAAGCCGGCACGTGCATGGGGTCGGGGTGGATTCACGCGGCGACATCTACGCCGGGCTGACAGTCGATCGCAGCGTCGATAAGTTCGTGCGCGTGAGGTAAACGGCGGTGCGATGCGCGCGACGGTCTGTGTTCCGGCTGTCATCCTGATGCTGTTGGCCGCGGTTCCCGCGCACGCGGCGCTCGATACCTGCTTCGCTGATAGTCTGGGATCCTGGCGCGGCCCGGTGTGGAACGGGCCTGGGCTGCAGGTGATGGATACCGAGTTCAATGTAGCGCCCGACGGAACGCTGACCGGACGATATCATGTTTACGATACCGACCCGTTCGATGGCACATTGACGGAGTTCCGCCAGACCGGCCGCTGCGAGGCGGATTTCGTGTGGACAGACCGCTACGGCACCGGCACGGTGCACATCCAGTTCGAGCCTGAGATTGGCCGTTTCATCGGCGGCTGGGGCGTCCAAGGCATTGCTCCCAGCCTCGAATTCGACGGCTTCCGCAAGCGGCCGCCAGCGGTGAGTTGAGGTCAGCATGATCCTGATCGGTCAGTACGATTCGCCGTTCGTGCGGCGCGTGGCGATCGCGTTGCAGCTTTACGGCATAGCCTTTGAGCACCGCCCCTGGTCAACTTTTGGTGATGCCGATCTGATTGCGCCGTTCAACCCGTTGCGGCGCGTGCCGACTCTTGTGCTGGACGACGGAGAGGCATTGATCGAGAGCGGTGCGATTCTCGATTACGTTGATGAATCGGTTGGGCCGTCCCGCGCGATGATCGCCGAAAGCGGCGACGGGCGACGGCAAGCGCTCAAAGTGTGCGCGCTGGCGACCGGGCTGGCCGACAAGGCAGTGAGCCTTGTCTATGAGCAAGTGCTGCATGAGGCGATCTCCGAACAGTGGATCGCGCGCTGCCGCGCCCAGATCGGCGACGTGCTCGGTGTGCTGGAGGCCCACCGCGTTGCAATTGCCTCACGCTTCTGGTTCGGCGATGCCATCGGCCATCCAGATATTGCCGTTGCCTGCGCCCTGCGGTTCACGCGTGAGGCCCATCCGGGCCTGTTCGACGAACAGCGCTGGCCGGCACTGACGACACACGCAATAACCTGCGAGGCATTGCCCGCATTCCAG
Organism: Acetobacteraceae bacterium; assembly: GCA_035492535.1. GTDB lineage: Bacteria > Pseudomonadota > Alphaproteobacteria > Acetobacterales > Acetobacteraceae > JAMXLO01. The sequence goes on from DATJJM010000378.1 coordinate 10,589, forward strand.
GCGATCGTGCAGCCATTCATACCGCCGTCGTGACGGCACTTTCGCCGCTGGGCCGCGCCTTAGGGCAGCTCGACGATCCAATATTGCTGGGCGTGCTGTGGCGAAGTCTGGCGTGGTCGGCTGTCTGCTTTGCCGCATTGCATGCGCTGGCGATTGTCGTGGTGCATCGGCTGCTCGATCTGCACGGCTGGCTTGGATGGATGGCGGATGTGCTGGGCAGCGTTGGTGCGTCACTCCTGGCGCTGTGGCTCTTCCTGCCGGTGGCAGCCATCATCGGCACGCTTTACATCGACCGCATTGCAGGCGCGGTGGAGCGTCGGCACTACCCGTCGCTTATACCGGCGCAGGGTGCGCCAATGGCATCGCAGCTTCTGGACGCCGCCAACGTCGGCTTGCGGATCCTGTTGTTGAATGTGCTGGCACTGATCGCTGCGCTGATCCTGCCGGGGATCGGGCTGATACTCGCATGGCTCATCGGCGGCTACGCGATCGGCCGGGGCTTGTTCGCGGCGGTGGCCATGCGGCGAATGCCTCGATTGGCAGCCGAAGCATTGTATCGCCAGGCACGCGGTGCCGTACTGGTGCAAGGCTGTCTGATCGCGCTGGCAAGTTACGTTCCAATATTGAATCTGTTGATCCCCGTTGTCGGCACTGCCGCAATGGTGCATGTCCTGGACTGGACAATGACCGAGTCCCCGAGTCGGTTGTGAACCACGCGGATCGTTGTGGATAACAGCAGTGAAGGCGGTTGTTCTGCCGGTTCGGCCTGTGTTACCCGCGTCGCATCGTCGCGACTCCTGATCATGCCCGGAGAACGAGGAGCCCGTGTTCAAACGCCGCAGACCCGACGACCCACAGGGTGATGAACCGGGCGCCACTTTGCCCGCTGGCCTCTCGATGCCCGAACCGGCGATCGCCCGAGATCGCCCCCGCGGTGCTGCCGAGCCGTTCGACAATGGCCTCGGTGTCCCACCATTCCGTCCCGCCCCGCCGCAAGAGGTGCAAACAATGTCCCGGCCGCCCTTCAACACAGCCCCCACCCCCACAGCCACACCTCCAGCAAACGCGCAACGTCCGGCGCTTGGCCCGATCCGGACCCCCGCGCGCGACCCTGCCGAGCGACGCACGCTGGTGGTGGGCCGCGGCATCAGCGTGCAGGGCACGGTACAGGATGCCGAACGGCTCGTCGTCGAAGGTACGGTCGAGGCCACCATGATCCACGCGACCGAACTGGCGATCTCTCCGGGCGGCGTGTTCAAGGGCGAAGTCGAGGTCGAGGATGCCGAGATCGCCGGCACGATCGACGGCACGCTGACCGCGCGGGGCAGTCTGATCGTGCGCGCCACCGGCAAGGTGATGGGCACCGCCCGTTGCCGTCGCCTCCAGGTCGAGGACGGCGGACAGATCACCGGTCATATGGAGATGCTGTCAGGCGATGCCTCCCGTGCCGAGCCGACCCCGGCGCGGCCGCTCGCGGAGCCCGCGACCTACACATCGTGAGCGGATCCAGAGCCGCAAAGCGTAGATACGCGCGCCTAGTCCACAGTTCGGTTTTGTACACTCGGCGTATATGCTTTGTTCTCTGGCACAGAAGGTCTGTTTGACGCAGATCAAGGCGGAACGGCAACGACGCGCATACATTCTTCGGGTCCCATCAACAGGTGACCCATGCGCATATACAAAACGATTAACAAGGTCCCGGGCGGGCTGATGGTCGTGCCGCTGTTCACCGGCATGGTCATTAACACATTCTTCCCGCACCTCCTGAAGATCGGCGGGTTCACCCAGGCTCTGAGCGAGGTGGGCTATCCGACCATCCTGGGTATGTACCTGTTCACCGTCGGCACCAAGATGACGCTGCGCACAGCGCCGCGCATGCTGAAGCGCGGCTTCGGCATCATGGCCGCGAAGGTCGGCATGGCGACACTCGTCGCCATATCGGTGGGGAAATTCTTTGGTGGCGATATCTGGGGGTACAGCACCCTGGCGCTGCTGGTCGCGATGAGCGACACCAATGGCGGCATGTTCATGGCGCTCACCAGTGTGATGGGCGACAAGGAAGACTCAGGCACCTACGTGCCGCAGAGCATCGAGACCGGACCGTTCCTCACCATGATGATCCTGGTGGGCGCCGGCCTTGCCAACATTCCGTGGCTGACCATCGTGTCGGTGATTGCGCCGATCGCGGCGGGTGCGTTGTTCGGCAACCTGGACGAGGATCTGCGCGACTTCTTCGGCTCGCACGAGGCGATCATCGTGCCGTTCATGGGCTTCACGCTTGGCCAGACAATCAATCTGTCGGCCGTGGTGACGGCCGGTGTGCCGGGTGTGCTGCTCGGCGTGTTCGTGGTGGTGGTGACCGGCACCGTGTGCATCATTGCTGACCGGCTGCTGGGTGGTTCTGGCATCGCGGGAGCAGCCGCATCCAGCACCGCCGGGAATTCAGCGGCCGTGCCAAAGGCAGTGGCAATGGCGGATCCAAGCTACGCGGCGATTGCGCCGATCGCGACCGTACAGGTGGCCGCCTCGGTCATCGTCACCGCGATCCTGACGCCCATCCTGACGTCACTCGTCTACAAGCGGGTACAGAGGCAGCGGGCTCTGGGGCCACAGACGGCTGCACCGCCCGCGTCAGTAGCGGCCGCGCACGGCAACGACTAATCCGCGTATCTACACACGCCGGCGATGAAGCAGCCCTCCCGGGGCTGCTTCGTCATGCATACGTCTCACCCGGCTGACCGCTAGCTTCAATCCGCGGTGTCGGCGACGGTGTCCCGCTTCCTGGCCTTGATGCGTGCCAACGCCTGCTCGACATGCCGGCTGAAAACGTACTCAGCGGGCCGCTGCCGCTCCAGAGCGATCTCCGGCGCCATCGGACCGTCGGTACGAATCCCCCGCAGCGCCTGTGCCGCCGCCCGCCATGGCTTGCGGATCGTCTCGCTCACCGCAGTCGCCTCATACCCCGAATGCACCATGCAGTCGGCGCATTTCTCATAGTTGCCGGTGCCGTAGCGATCCCAGTCGGTGGTCTCCATCAGTTCCTTGAAGGTCTTCGTGTAACCTTCTCCGAGGAGATAACAGGGCCGCTGCCAGCCGAAATACGTCCGCGTCGGGTTGCCCCACGGCGTGCAATGGAACGTCTGATTGCCGGCCAGGAAATCCAGGAACATGGACGACTGGTTGAACGCCCACTTCGTCTTGCCCTGCCGCGCGAAGATCCCGCGGAACAGCTCCTTCGTCCTTCGCCGGTTGAGGAAGTGCTGCTGATCCGGCGCCCGCTCATACGCGTAACCGGGCGAGACAGAAATCCCGTCCACGCCCATTGCCATCACGTCGTCGAAGAACGACGCGACGCGCTCCGGCTTCGCGTTATCGAACAGCGTGGCATTGATGATGGTGCGGAAGCCGCGCGCCTTCGACGCGGCGATGGCCGCGACTGCACGATCGTATACACCCTCCTGGCAGACCGAGATGTCGTGTTCCTCGCGTGAACCATCCAGGTGCACGGACCAGGAGAACCACTTGCTGGGCTGGAACAGATGCATCTTCTTTTCCAGCAACAACGCGTTGGTGCAGACGATGACGAACTTCTTGCGCTCGATCGCGCCCTGCACGATCTGCTCGATCTCACGATGCAGCAGCGGCTCGCCACCGGCGATCACAACCACCGGCGCGCCGCATTCGTCGATCGCCTCCATGCACTCATCGACCGACAGGCGCTGATTCAGGATCTCGGCCGGATAGTCGATCTTGCCGCAGCCGGCACAGGCCAGGTTGCAGCGGAACAGTGGCTCCAGCATCAGCACCAGCGGGTAGCGTTTCCGCCCCAGCAGATGCTGCTTCACGACATAGGCGCCGACACGCAGCGCCTGGTTCAACGGCACGGGCATTCGCGGTAAATCCTCTATGCTTCGGCCAGTTCCTTGGGGAAGCGGAAGCGCACGTCCTCCGCCACACCGGCAAGGGTGGATACATCGATCTCGCCAAACCGGCGCAGTCCGTCCAGCACGCCCTGCACCAGCATCTCCGGCGCGGAGGCCCCTGCGGTGACACCAACCGACCCGACGCCCACGAACCACTCAGGCTGCAGCGCATCGGCGTCGTCGATCAGATAGGACGGCTTGCCCAGCTCCTCGCCTATCTCGCGAAGTCGGTTGGAGTTGGAGCTGTTCCGCGATCCCACCACCAGGATCATGTCAACCTCGCTTGCCAGGTCGCGCACCGCCTGCTGGCGGTTCTGTGTGGCATAGCAAATATCGCGTACATCCGGTCCGACGATAGTAGGAAACCGCGCCTTCAGCGCCGCGATGATGCCCCGCGTGTCGTCCACCGAGAGCGTGGTCTGCGTGATGTATGCGAGCTTCTCCGGGTCGGCGACCTCCAGCGCGGCGACATCGGCCACGGTCTGCACCAAGTGCACCTTGGCCGGCACCTGACCGATCGTGCCCTCGACCTCCGCGTGGCCGGCATGGCCGACCAGCACAATCTGGCGGCCCTGGGCAGCGTAGCGCCGCCCCTCGTTGTGCACCTTGGCCACCAGCGGGCAGGTCGCGTCGATCACCGGCAACTGTCGCTCAGCCGCCAGTTGCTCCACCCTTTTCGCGACTCCATGTGCCGAGAAGATGGTCATGGCTCCCGGCGGAATCTCATCCAGCTCATCCACGAACACCGCGCCGCGGGTCCGCAGGTCCTCGACGACATGCCGGTTGTGCACAATTTCGTGACGGACATAGATCGGCGGACCGTACTTTTTAAGCGCCCGCTCGACGATCTCGATCGCCCGCTCGACGCCGGCGCAGAAACCGCGAGGCTGGGCCAGAACGACACGGAACATGGGCTTCTCCCGAATTGCCCGGCATATGGCATGCCGCCCCCGGCCCGGCAAGGAAAGGTCAGGGGGTCTGCCCGGATCCCCTCGCCAATGGCAGACAACCGGGGTTCTAAGGCCGTCGCCCTTAGCGAGGTTCCAAGGAGCGGAGCTCCCTGGTGGGGTCCGGGGCAAAGCCCCGACCTTCCCTGCCCGTGATGGTTGCGGTAAGGCAGTAACGGAATCGAGGCAGCCGAGCCACACCCGCGTGTGATTCGTGCAACCACAAGGGTGCGAGCATTCCCAATTGGTCGGATCGTGACAGATTCGGATGCTATGGACTGGCATCGGAAGGCCGGCGCTATGAGCTTGGTTGAAACGGACCTGTCTGCAGCCTTGTTGCGCGTCGCTGGAGTCGTCGAAGCCGCACTGGAGGCATTGCTGCCGCCGGTGGAAGGCGCCGAAGGACGTCTGGCCGACGCAATGCGTTATGCGTGCCTGGGCGGCGGCAAGCGAATGAGGGCGTTCCTGGTGATTGAGAGTTCGGCCCTGTTCGCCGTCTCTGAGACGTGCGCGGCACGGGCAGCGGCGGCGGTGGAGATGATGCACGCCTATTCGCTCGTCCACGACGACCTGCCGGCAATGGATAACGACGACTTGCGCCGGGGCAAGCCGTCCACGCACAAGGCGTTCGACGAGGCAACGGCCATCCTGGCCGGCGACGCCCTGCAAACCCGGGCGTTTGAGGTGCTGGCCGAGCCAGACACCCATTCAGACCCGCAGGCGCGCTGCGAGCTGGTGACGGGGCTGGGTGCGGCCACAGGAGCCCGTGGCATGGCCGGAGGTCAGATGATCGACATGCTGGCCGAGGGCCGGACACTGGACGGACCGGCGGTGACGCGACTTCAAGCGCTGAAGACCGGCCGGCTGATCCAGTTCTCCGCCGAGGCGGGCGCAATCCTGGGGCGGGCGCCACTGGCCCAGCGGCATCTCCTGGCAGCCTACGGACGGGATATTGGCGCGGCCTTCCAAATCGCGGATGACTTACTGGACGCCGAGGGCAGTACGGAGGAAACCGGCAAGACTGCCGGCAAGGACGCCGCCGCCGGCAAGGCGACCATGGTTGCAGTCCTGGGGTTGGACCGGGCGCGGGCGCAGGCCGAGTTGCTGGCACGCCAGGCGGCCGGTCACCTGGACGGGTTTGGCGAACGGGGCAAGCTGCTGCGGTCCCTTGCGGCCTATGTCGTGACACGGCGAAATTAAACATCGGGGTACGAGGAAGATGAGTCCTGCCAAGACACCGCTGCTCGATCGGGTCAGGATCCCGGCCGATCTGCGCAACTTCTCTCCGGAGCAGCTGCGTCAACTTGCGGATGAACTGCGGGGAGAGACGATCGACGCGGTATCTGTCACGGGTGGCCACCTCGGCGCCTCGCTGGGCGTGGTTGAACTGACCGTAGCGATCCACGCCATTTTCGACACGCCGCATGACCGCCTGCTCTGGGACGTGGGCCACCAGGCCTATCCGCATAAGATCCTCACCGGACGGCGCGATCGGATCCGCACGCTGCGCCAGGGCGGCGGTCTCTCCGGCTTCACACGCCGGGCGGAGAGCGAATACGACCCGTTCGGCGCTGCCCACTCGTCCACCTCAATTTCCGCCGGCCTTGGCATGGCGGTCGCGCGTGACCTGAAGGGTGACCAAAGGAACGTCATCGCGGTGATCGGCGATGGCGCGATGAGCGCCGGCATGGCCTACGAGGCAATGAACAACGCCGGTGCACGGCACACGCGGCTGATCGTGATCCTGAACGACAACGACATGTCGATAGCCCCGCCGGTCGGCGCGATGAGTGCCTACCTGTCGCGGCTGATGTCATCGCGCAGCTACCTCTCACTCCGGGAGTTGGGCGCGCGGATGGCCAAGCGGTTCCCGCGTACGATCGAACGCACGGCGCGCCGGGCCGAGGAATATGCCCGCGGCATGCTGACCGGCGGCACGCTGTTCGAGGAGATGGGCTTCTACTACGTGGGTCCGATCGACGGGCATAATCTGGATCATCTGCTCCCCGTCCTGCGCAATGTGCGCGAGGCCGATGAGACGCAGCCGATCCTGGTGCACGCCATCACCCAGAAGGGCAAGGGATACGCTCTGGCGGAGGCTTCGGCCGACAAACTGCACAGCGTCTCGAAATTCAACGTCGTCACCGGCGAGCAGGCAAAGGCGCCGCCCGGCCCTCCTGCCTATACAAAGGTATTTGCCGAGGCGTTGATCTCCGAAGCGGAACGCGACCCAACCATCGTGGGCATTACCGCGGCAATGCCGTCCGGCACCGGCATCGACCGGTTCGGCAAGCGCTTCCCGGACCGCACCTTCGACGTTGGCATTGCCGAGCAGCACGCGGTCACCTTCGCCGCCGGCATGGCGACCGAGGGGATGAAGCCGTTCTGCGCCATCTACTCGACGTTCCTTCAGCGGGCCTACGACCAGGTGGTGCACGACGTCGCGATCCAGTCGCTGCCCGTTCGCTTCGCGCTGGACCGCGCCGGGCCGGTGGGCGCCGATGGCGCCACGCATTCGGGGTCATTCGACCTGGCATATCTCGGCTGCCTGCCGGGAATGGTGATGATGGCGCCATCCGATGAAGCCGAACTCGTGCACGCCGTGGCGACAGCGGTGGCGATCAACGACCGCCCAAGCGCCCTGCGCTACCCGCGTGGCGACGGTGTCGGCGTGGCGCTGCCGGAGCGCGGTGAGGTACTGCCGCTTGGCAAGGGCCGTGTCCTCCGTGAGGGCAACAACGTCGCCATCCTGTCGCTCGGCCCTCGCCTTGCCGATGCGATGAAGGCCGCCGATGAACTGGCCGCACGAGGGCTGCCGGCGACCGTTGTGGACGCACGATTCGCCAAGCCGATCGACGAGGCGCTGATCGAGCAGCTCGCTCGCCACCACGAAGTGCTGATCACTATAGAGGAAGGTTCGATCGGCGGCTTTGGCTCCTTCGTGCTGCATCACCTCGCTTGGAAGGGCTTGCTGGACAACGGCCTGAAGGTGCGGCCGATGATCCTGCCGGACATCTTCATTGACCACGACAGCCAGGCGAAGCAGATGGCCGTGGCCAAGCTGACCGCCAAGGACATTGTGGCGACGGCACTGTCGGCGATGGGGATCGGCGAGGGACTTGCCGGCGGGAAGGCGATCACAGCCAGATAGCGGTGCGGCGAGCTACTGCCGAGCGTCGTGCCCGAATTAGGAGCATGGCTGAGGCGCAGTCCACTGCCATCACGGCAGCGGGCCCGAGTACAGCAGGATGGAAGATCGGTCTGACACGCGCGTTGCGACCATCATGACCAACGGCAGGTCCGCCCTGCTTCGCGCCGTGTACGGCGGCGGTTCGAACCGCATGAAGGCCTGGAATGGCTGGAGAAGATGGCCGACTGGCTCGTGATGACATGATCGCGTCGGACATCGCCTGCGCCGTTTCGGTGCTCGGGCTCGCTCAGGCCTGCGCCGGCTGGATCGCCGTCGCGTGGTTCGCCGATCGCGTCGCACGCGCGCGTTGCGGACATCCGCGGGCCGGATCAGCGCTTCCAGCGGTCACCATCCTCAAGCCGCTGCACGGCGATGAACCGCTGCTGGAGCAGGCACTCACCACCACCTTCCAGCAGGATTACCCCACCTTCCAGATCGTGTTCGGTGTCTCGGCTGCGAGCGACACGGCTTTGCCGAGCGTGGAGCGGCTGCGGGCGCGCTTCCCGACGATGGACATCGCCATCGTGGTCGATCCCACCCTGCACGGCGAAAACCGAAAGGTCGGCAACCTGATCAATATGTTGCCGGCGGCGAAGCACGATGTGCTCGTGATCGCGGATTCAGACGTGCACGTGATGCCTGACTGGCTGCGCCGGCTCGTGGATTCGCTGGACGAGCCCCAGGTGGGACTGGTCACTGCCGCCTATACTGGCATCGCGGCGCGCCGGCGGGCGCGGCCAAACCGGGGGGTCGGAGGTCGGGTCAGCCCGGTCCCGGCCCCCGCATCGCTTCCCGACAATGGCGGTTGGCTCGCCACCGTGATCGGCGCTCTGGGATCAGTGCAGATCAACCAGTATTTCCTGCCGGGCACGCTGATCGCTCGGGCGATGGGGCGCCAGGATTGCCTGGGCGCCACCATGATGCTCCGCCGCGACACGCTCGAGCGAATCGGCGGCTTCCATGCCCTCGTGGACCGTCTGGCCGACGACAACGTGCTCGGACGGCTGGTGCAGCGTCTCGGCCTCAGGGTCGCGCTGGCCAACACGATTCCCGCCACCACCGTGCCCGAAGCAACGGCGGGCTCCCTCTGGCGTCACGAACTCCGCTGGGCCCGCACGATCCGCACGCTGACACCCGTGCCGTTTGCTGCGTCGGTGCTGCAATACCCACTCGCCTGGGCAGCGCTCACAATTCTGCTGGCTGGCGGCGCTCTGTGGTCGCTGGTCTGGTTCGCTCTGGCCTGGGCGCTGCGGGCGCTTGCCGCGCATGGCATCGACAAGGCGTTGGCTCTTGCCAATCGCTCGCCCCTCTGGCTTCTGCCGGTGCGCGAGCTTATGTCCGTGGCGGTCATGGTCGCGAGCTACGCTGGCCGCCGCGTCGACTGGCGCGGCCACACATTGCAAGCCGAGGGATTCAACGCCCGATGATGAAGACGCTGTTTTTGCATCCGCCGTCGTTCGATGGGTTCGACGGGGGGGCCGGCTCGCGCTACCAGGCGCGGCGGGAGATCCGCAGCTTCTGGTATCCGACCTGGCTCGCCCAGCCGGCCGCGCTGGTGCCGGACAGCAAGTTGATCGACGCCCCGCCCGCGCGCGTTGGCCTGGACGCCGTCACCGCCCAGGCACGCGACTTCGAGCTCTGCGTGATCCACACGTCCACGCCATCGTTTGCCTCCGACGTGAAGGTCGCGGCCGCCCTGAAGGACGCCAACCCCGCCCTGAAGATCGGCTTCGTGGGCGCCAAGGTCGCGGTGCAGCCCGACGAAAGCCTGCGCCAGGGCGCCCCGATCGACTTCGTCGCACGCAACGAGTTCGACTTCACCGTGAAGGAGATCGCCGAGGGCCGCGACTGGGCATCGGTGGACGGCATCTCCTATCGCGACGGCGCCGGCGGAATCGTCCACAACCAGGACCGCGCGATCCTGGAGGACATGGACCAGCTGCCGTTCGTCACCGAGGTCTACAAGCGCGACCTGCGCATCGAGGACTACTTCATCGGCTACCTGCTGCACCCCTATGTCTCGCTCTACACCGGCCGCGGCTGCAAATCGCGCTGCACCTTCTGCCTGTGGCCGCAGACCGTGGGCGGGCATCGCTACCGGGTGCGCTCGCCGGGCCACGTCGCCGAGGAGATCGCGCTGGCAAAGCGCTACTTCCCTCAGGTGCGTGAATTCTTCTTCGACGACGACACCTTCACCGACAACCTGCCTCGCGCCGAGGCGATCGCGAAGGAACTCGGCAAGCTGGGCGTCACCTGGTCGTGCAACGCCAAGGCCAATGTGCCGCGCGATACGCTGAAGGTGCTGAAGGACAACGGCCTGCGCCTGCTGCTCGTCGGCTACGAAAGCGGCAACCAGCAGATCCTGCACAACATCAAGAAGGGCATGCGGATCGAGGTGGCGGAGCGCTTCACCCGCGACTGCCACGACCTCGGCATCAAGATCCACGGCACGTTCATCCTCGGCCTGCCCGGCGAGACGCAACAGACGATCGAGGAGACGATCCGGTTCGCCACCAAGATCAACCCGCACACGATCCAGGTGTCGCTGGCCGCGCCGTATCCGGGTACGTATCTACACCGGCAGGCGGTGGAGAATGGCTGGCTGGACGAGGCGCACGCCGAACTGGTGGACGACCACGGCATCCAGATCGCGCCGCTCACGTATCCACATCTGTCGCACACCGAGATCTTCGACAACGTCGAGACCTTCTACAAGCGCTTCTACTTCCGCGCCCCGAAGATCGCGGCGATCGTCGGCGAGATGGTCCGCAGCCCGCAGATGATGAAGCGCCGCCTGCGTGAGGGCGTGGAGTTCTTCCAATTCCTGCGCGAGCGGCACACCGCCGCATAGTCGCCACGACAAGCATGGCGGTCCCGTCGAGGACGAGCTGGCAGCAGACATACGATCGGCTATGCGGCACATTACCTTCACCGCAGACGACTTCGGCCTGACCTCGTCGGTCAACGAAGCCGTCGAGCGTGCCCATCGTGCCGGTGCGCTGGACGCCGCCAGCCTGATGGTGGCGGCCCCGGCCGCCGCCGATGCCGTCCGTCGCGCCCGCACCTTGCCCACCCTCAAAGTCGGACTGCACCTGGTGGTGATCGAAGGTCCTGCCGTTCTGGCGCCATCCCAGATTACCGGCCTCGTAGATGCCAATGGCCAGTTCCCATCCGATCAGCTTCGCCTCGGCCTCAATTACTTCGCCCGCCCCCACATCCGCCGCCAGCTCGCCGCCGAGATTCGCGCCCAGTTCGCTGCTTTTGCAGCGACAGGCCTGCCGCTCGCCCATGCCGACGCGCACAAGCACATGCATCTCCACCCGACTGTCGGCCGGCTGATGCTGGAGATCGGCCGTGAATTCGGCCTGTCCCGCGTCCGCGTTCCTGCCGAACCCCCGGCAATCCTGGCGCGGTGCGAGGCAACCGTGGGCCTCGGCAGCCATGCCCTCTATCACTGGTCACGCCTGCTGCGCCGTCAGATGCGCGCCGCCGGCATGACCACCACAGACCACTGCTTTGGCATCGCCTGGAGCGGCCACATGACGTACGAGCGCCTGGCTCGTCTGCTGGCCGAGGCTCCAGCCGGCACCAGCGAAATCTACTTCCACCCAGCCGCCGAACGCGACGCCACGCTTCGCGATCTGATGCCTGACTACGAGCACGATGCTGAGCTGGCGGCCTTGCTCAAGCTCCCGCCGCGTTGAACCCGTAGCGTTTCACGGCCAAATCAAGCTACCTTCGCCGCCACCATCGGACGCCGACAGAGACATGAGGGAGGCCAAATGCGCCGCTTGCTGATCCGCGCCGCCGTCGCTTTTCTTGCCGCTGCCGCCGTGCCGCCGACGAGCGCCGACGCGCGATCGATGGCGAGCGCCGACGCGCAGATTGCGCAACAGGCCACCCCAGCCGTCGTCAGCATATCGCTTTGGAAGGTGCGCGACGCTACCAAGCCCGGCGCCGCACCTCGCCGCGTGAAGGTGTATGGCTCAGGATTCATCATCGATCCCAGCGGCATCATCGTGACCAACAAGCACGTCATCGATGGCTCCATCAACGCACAGGTCGTCCTGAGTGACGGGACACCCTATCCCGCGAAGGTGCTGGCAGCCGCCGCTATGGTCGATATCGCAGTCCTGAAGATCGAAGCCGACCACCCGCTGCCATTCCTGAAATGGGGCGACAGCGATGCGCTCAAGGTCGGGGATGCGGTTCTGACGATGGGCAACGGACTGGCCATCGGGTTATCGGTGTCCGCCGGCATTGTCAGCGCATTGAATCGGGACCTTCAGGACTCGCCGTTCGACAGCTACATCCAGACGGATGCTGCGATCAATCATGGCAATTCGGGTGGCCCTTTGGTCGATGAAAGCGGCGATGTCATCGGCATCGACACCGCTCTGTACAACCCTGATCAAAATGGCGGCTTCATCGGCATCGGCTTCGCGATTCCATCGAGTACGGCGAAATTCGTCGTCGGCACACTGCTCGATCCACGCCATCCCAAGCCAGGCTGGCTCGGCTTCACACTACAGGACATGACCCCTGAACTGGCGCAGGCACTCGGCACATCGCGCCGCGACGGCGCGATCATCTCGGCGATTGACGCCGGCGGCCCCGCAAGCAAGGCCGGGCTGCGCACGGGCGACGTGCTGCAGGCGATCAACAACGAACGCCCGGCTGACTCCCGTGCCTTCATGCGCACAATTGTCATGTTGCCCACTGACTCGCAGGCGAAGCTGACGACGTGGCGAGACGGCAAAGAACAGATGGTCCAGGCTGCGATCGAGGAGTGGCCGAACCTGATGCCCCAGGGCGGCATGATGACCGGTCATATGGCTGCCATGATGGCTCAGAAAGAGCCGGATCCAGGCGTGAAGCTCGCACCGATCACAGATGAGGTACGCAAACAGTACGGGCTGGATTCAAAGCTGACCGGTGTCCTGATTGCATCAGTCGAAGCGGATACCGAGGCGAGCGATCTCGGTCTGGCGCCCGGCGACGTGATCACGTCGATCCAAGGTACACCGGTCGCCACGCCCGATGACGTCAGGCACGCCATCAAGGCAGCGCACGAGCAGCACCGCCCGTATCTGGCTATCCTAATTCAGAGCAAGAATGCCGCCCGCTGGGTTTCGATTTCCATCGGCGCCACAACGAGCTGAAAACAACAGCGGCCGGCGGTTGTTAGACCCCCGGCCGCAGAGTGATGCATCAGGCCGCAGACGCGGCCAGTAGCGTTTACTTGCAGGGCTGAGCCATCGCCTGCTGCTGCGTGCCGCCACCGGCACCGCCCTCGGCCTCGGTCTTGCGCGTAAACTGCTGCTGCGTGCCACCACCGGCGCCACCTTCGGCCTCGGTCTTGCGGGCAAACTGCTGCTGCGTGCCACCGCCGGCGCCGCCCTCGGCTTCGGTCTTCTGTGTGGCCGACGGGCAGCCAGGCGTTGCCGCGTACGCGGCAACTGTTGTCATACCAAGAGTCGAGCCGAGCAGAAGCGCGGCAAACGCCATTTTGGAAGCTAGGCGCATATTGAACCTCCGTAAGTTTTGGTCGGCCGTGAAGATAAGTTTAACTTGCTTGTAAACCGCAGGCAACCACGGCCATTAGTCGCTGCTGTCAAGCCTAAAGACTCGCTTGCGTCGACAATGTTTCAAGTCAACTTGCGAAATTCGACTATTTTTTCTCAATAAAGCTCGCAGATCACGCGCCTGCGGCCACCCGGCGTCGTTTGCGCGTCGGCAGCGCCGGAAGCGGTACCGCTTCTTCGGGATTCTCAAGTGCCTTCAACAACGCCTCTCGCAGCCCGGCGAGCTTCCGCTCGTTCTCCACCTTCAGCCCGAACACGTCCTTCACGTAGAACACGTCAACGGCTCGCACGCCGTACGTCGTGACATGTGCGGACGCGATCTGCATGCCCTGGTCGCTGATCGCCGCTGTAACATCGTGCAACAATCCAGGTCGATCGCGCCCGTTCACTTCCAGCACGGTGTAGGTGTTCGAGGCGTGGTTATCGATCACCACACGCGGCGGCACATGGATGGATCGTAGCCTCCGCCCCAACAGCGCCTTCGACATCTTGCGGATTTCCGTGCCCAGCCTGATACGGCCAGAGAGCGCCTGCTCGATCAGCACCGCCAGCCGCGCAAGCCGGTGCGGGGCATCGAACGCCCCACCCGCCGCGTCCTGGATCCAGAATGTATCCAGCGCCATGCCGTTCGTCATCGTATGGATACGGGCATCCACAATCGAAGCACCCGCAACGGCCAAAGCGCCAGAAATCTTGCTGAACAGCCCGGCGTGGTCGGCGCAATAAACCGTCACTTCCGTGACGGCACGCGCTGGCAACGGCTGCGTATCCACAGTCAGCGGCGCCTTGCGCGCCTCGGCATCACGCACCAGCCGCGCATGCCGCGCATGCGTCTCCGGATCGAACGACAGCCAGTAACCAGGATAACCAAGCTCGGTAAAATGCTCGATGTCCTGCTTCGACCAGTCGGTGAGCAGCGACGCAGCCGCATGACGCGCGCGATCGACGCGCACGTCTCGCTCGGTGGTGGACAATCCGCCAGCCAGGACCTCGGCGACACGCGCGTATAGTTCGCGCAGCAGCGCCGCTTTCCACCCGTTCCATACTTTTGGCGATACGGCCCGCATATCAGCGACCGTCAGCACCAGCAGCAAGCGCAACCGTTCAGGCGACTGCACCGTATCGGCGACGTCCAGGATCGTCTTCGGATCGTCGATGTCGCGCTTGAATGCAACGCCGGATAACAGCAGGTGGTGGAGCACCAGCCAGGACACCGTCTCGGTCTCTTCCGCGGTCAACCCAAGTTCCGGCCCGACCTTCAGCGCGATTTCCGCACCGATCTCCGAATGATCCCCCCCGCGCCCCTTCGCGATGTCGTGCAATAGCATCGCCAGATACAAGGCGCGACGCGATTGCAGGTGATCCACCAGGCCGCTGGCGACCGGCGCCACCTCGGCCAACTCGCCGCGCTCCAGCGTATTGAGGATGCGAATCGCCTCGATCGTGTGCTCGTCCACCGTGAACACATGATAGGTGTCGAACTGCATCTGCCCGACGATACGCGCCCAGTCGGGAATGAACCGCCCCAGGAAACCCGCCTCGTTCAGAATGGAAAGCCACCGCGCCCCATCGGGATGCGGACTGGCGCGATGACCGTCCGGCTCCTTGCCGCACATCAGGTCCATGAACAGATCCGCGGCCTTCGGATTGCCCCGCAATTCTACCGCACGCCGCTCGTTCTGGATCAGCGAGCGGATCGCCAGCGGATGCAATTCGAGGTTGCGATCACGCGCCACTTGCAACATGCGCAGCATCTGCAAGGGCTCTTTATCGAAGTCGCGCCCTGGCAGCGGCAGCAGCTTTCCCTCCGCCAGCAGGAACCCGCATTTCAGCAGCGGCTGATCCGTCTCCGCGGCGATCGCCGGTGGGCCCAGCGCCTCACGCAGGATCGCTGGCTCCAGGATGCGCGTCAGCCGCGCGATCTCGCGCGCGGTGAGGAAATAATGGCGCATGAACCGCTCGACGCCATCCTGCCGCCCGTGGCGCGTATAGCCCATACGGGCGCCCACCACCGGCTGGAGGTCGAAGGTCAGCCGCTCCTCGGCGCGGCCCGCGACGTAATGCAGATGGAACCGAACCGTCCACAAGAACTCCCAGGCGCGGCGTCCGTGCTTTGCCTCCGCCGGTGTCAATACATCGCCGACATCGGCAAGCTCGCCCATGGTCTGGGTGTCATACACGTAGCGCGCGATCCAGTACAGCGTTTGCAGGTCACGCAACCCGCCGCGGCCTTCCTTCACGTTCGGCTCGACGACGAACGGGCTGTCGCCGTAGCGCCGATGCCGCACGTCGCGTTCCGCCTGCTTGGCGGTGATGTAATCGGCAACACCGGCTTCCTTGCACGCCGCGCGGAACTTCGTGTGGAACTCGCCGAACAGCTTCGCGTCACCGGTAAGATGGCGCGCATCCAGTAGCGCCGTCCGGATCGTGGTGTCCTTCGCGCCTTCGATCAGGCAATCCTCGATCGAGCGCGTCGCGTGCCCGACCTTCACGCCCAGATCCCACAGGAAGTAGAGCATGTACTCGACCACCTGGAGCGTCTGGCGCGAAGGCTCGTGCGCGGTCAGGAACAGAAGGTCGATGTCGCTGAATGGCGCCAGCACGCCGCGGCCGTAACCACCAGTGCCCGCTACAGAGAGATGTTCTGGCTCGCCCAGTCCGGTGTCCGATGTGGCGTGTTCGTAGAGCGCGGTGATCAGCCCGTCTGTCAGCTTGCCCAGCAGCCGCGCTGCTTGCAGTCCGGTGATCTGATCCTGCTCGAACGCGTGCTGCACATGCTGCTGGATACGGGCAAGATGCCGGCGGAAGGCCCCCAGCGCGGCGTCGCGCGACACCGGCACGCCGTCCTCGGTCAGGGCGGCAAGCGCGGCGGCCAGAGCCGAAACAGACGTTTCCGGCGGTGGAGTTTGGGTGACGGGGCTCAGCATCCAGATAAGCGTACTAGTTTGCCGCCGCGCCGCAAACTGCCAGCATTGCTTTCAGGCGGTATAGAGCATCCAGCGCGTCGCGCGGGGTCATTCGATCCGGTTCCAGGGCAGCAATCGCTTCTGCAAGAGCGTCGGCCCCCGGAGATGGCGCATCCTCGGGCGGCGGAGAAGGTGCGGCAGCGAATAGCGGCAATGCAGTCAGCGGGGCATTGGCCGGCCCGCGCTGCTTCTCGAACGTCGCCAGCAGCGAGGCGGCACGCCGCACCACGGGCGCCGGCACGCCCGCAAGCTCTGCAACGTGCACGCCCCAGGAGCGGCCAGCGGCACCGGCCGCCACCTCGTGCAGGAACACCACTGTGCCTTTCCATTCCTTCACCCGCATCGTGTGGGGTTTGATCCGCGGCAGCCGTTCGGCGAGTTCAGCAAGTTCGTGGAAGTGTGTGGCAAAAATAGTGCGGCAACGGATTGCCGAATGCAGCGATTCCAGCACCGCCCACGCAATTGCGAGCCCATCTAGCGTTGCCGTGCCGCGGCCGATCTCGTCCACCACCACCAGCGAACGCGGCCCCGCCTGGTGCAGGATGGCGGCGGTCTCGGTCATCTCGACCATGAAGGTCGAGCGTCCGCGCGCCAGATCGTCCGCCGCGCCGACACGCGAGAACAGCCGGTCGACCACGCCGATCGAGGCGCTTTCCGCCGGCACCGGCAGGCCAGCCTGGGCGAGCACCACGATCAACGCATTCTGCCGCAGGAACGTTGATTTGCCCGCCATATTCGGACCGGTCAGCAACAAGACCCGCTGTTCCGGTGACAGGTCGCAGTCGTTCGGGACGAACTGAGCGTGGCCCGCGAGAGCGGCCTCCACCACCGGGTGACGCCCACCGTTCACCAGGAACGCATCATCATCGGTCACAGACGGGCGGCACCAGGTGCCCGGCTCGGCGAGCTTCGCCGCCGATTGCACCGCATCCAGGACGGCAAGCGCATCGGCGCAGGCAGCAAGGGCGTCAGCCTGGGCGAGCGTGGTTTGCACCAGGCTGGCGAACACCACACGCTCACGCGCCGCCGCACGTTCTCCGGCTTCCGATATCCGACGATCGAGGTCGGACAGTTCCGGCGTGGTGAATCGCGCGCCGTTGGCCATGCCCTGGCGCAGCGTCAGTTCGGGCTGGTCGCGCAGCTTCTCCACGGCAGCGGCAGGCGCCTCGATGACGTAGCCAAGCTGGGCGTGATGCTTGATCTTCAGGCTGGCAACGCCATAGCGCTGCGCATAGTCGAGTTGCAGCGTGGCCAGCACCCGCCGGCTGTCATCGCGCAGCGATCGCTCCGCATCGAGTTCCGGGTCGAAACCAGGACGGACAGCATTGCCGTCGTCCAGGCGATGCGGTGCAGGTTCGGCCAGGGCGTCGGAAAGAGTCTGTTCCAGGGATGCATCAAGGCTCAGTGCGCCGACCGCCGTTCTCAGCAGCGCTGGGAGACTTCCGGCGTCTTTGGGGCTCGAGTGGCTGGCCGGGTCAACGCCGGCCATGACGGAGGAGGATGCCGCACCGGCAGCGCGCAACCCATCCCGCACCGCCGCCAGATCCCTGGGGCCGCCACGCCCAACCGACAGCCGCCCCAAGGCGCGCGCGATATCGGGCGCACTCCGTAGCGCCGCCCTCAACCCCTCCGCCGCCGCACGCTCCGTCAGCAGCCAGCCCCACGCATCCTGCCGCGCCGCCACCGCCGCGGGGTCGGTCAGCGGGGCCGCAAGCCAACTCGCAAGCAATCGCGCCCCCGCCGGCGTCAGCGTCCGCTGCACTGCGCCCAGCAGCGAATGCATTCCGCCCCCATCACGCGCGCGGTGGATCTCCAGGCTGCTGCGCGTCGCCGCATCCATTGCCAAGAGCCCGGCGTTCCCCTGCGGCACCGGATGCGCCAGACGGGGCAACGTGCCGGCCTGCGTCGCCCGCACGTAATCGATGGCCATCAGAGCCGCGATCGCCTCGGCGTCGGTGAAGCCGCCGAATGCATCGAGGCTGGCGACGCCAAACGTTTCCGCCAGCCGCCGCCGCGCCACCAGAGGAGGCGACAGCGCCACATCCGGCGCCCGTTTGGTCGCCCAATCACCCAGCGCCAGTTCATCGGGCGCCAGGATTTCAACCGGCTCGAGGCGCCCAAGCAGGGCTGGCAGTTCGCCCGCCCGCAGCACCATCGTCTCGAACAGCCCGGTTGAAACGTCCAGCCACGCCGCGCCGATCTCGTCCCGGGTCTGCGCCAGCCCGAGCAGCAGATTGGCACGCCCTGCCTCCAGCAGCGCCTCTTCGGTGATCGTCCCTGGCGTCACCAGCCGCACCACCTCGCGCCGTATCGGCGCCTTGCCGGTCCGCGACTTCGGGTCTTCCATCTGTTCGGTCACCGCGACGCGAAATCCCCGGCGGATCAGCCGCGCCAGGTACGCCTCGGCCGCGTGCTGCGGCACGCCGCACATCGGCACCGGTGCGCCGTTGTGCTCGCCTCGCTGGGTCAGCGCGATGTCGAGCGCCGCCGCCGCCGCCTCGGCGTCGGAAAAGAACAGCTCGTAGAAATCCCCCATGCGGAAGAACACCAACGCGTCCGGATGCGCCTCCTTGGCGGCAAACCATTGCGCCATGGCGGGTGTTGCGCCGGCGGCGTTCGGCGTGCTGCGGGATGATGCGGCCATTGTCCTGGTTTACCGCGCGGCCACCGGATTCCGAAAGGCAACCGCTGGCCCTGTCCAATACGAGCGACACGATTGGGCGCCGGAGCGCCGAACTCCGCCACCTCCAGACCTATTCGGAGATCGGCGCCGAACCCAACAGCACCATCATCGCAACGCTGCCGTCAGAACTGCTGCACGCCCCGAATTCGTCGCAGATAACCAAGTTGTCGCCAGCCTCCGCAATTGCACAAAGGTTGGCGACGCATCCCGGGGCAATCACCACGCCACTGCATTCGTATACACGCATGCTGCTTGCTGCCACAGCACTGCTGAAAACCGGCGGTCCAAAATCTCACGTCCGCGGCCTATTCCGCCGGGGCATGCCTATGCGGAATACGCTCGAGCCTTTGGTCGTGCCCCAGCGCGACGAGAATGATGGCCGAGATGACCGGCGCGGCGCCAATTGCCAGCAGCGCGATCAGGTCGCTGCCGCCGGTCGCGTCCTTGATCAACCCGAACATATAAGGCCCCAGGAATCCGCCGAGATTACCCACCGCATTGATCAGCGCGATGCCGCCTGCCGCGGCGACGCCGGACAGCATGGCGGTCGGCAACGGCCAGAAGGTCGGCGCGATGGTGTATTGACCCATGATCCCCAGGATCAGCACGATCATCATCCAGATGGGATGCTCAGGTCCGATGAACACGCAGGCCATCAATCCTGCCGCCGACAGCAAGCAGGCCGAGGCGACATACATGGTGCGTGCACCGGATCGGTCGGAGCGAAGGCTCCAGTAGATCATCGCCGCCGCGGCGAAGATGAACGGGACTGCGCTGATCACTCCGTTCATAACTGTGGAAACACCGAACGACTTGACGATGGTCGGTAGGAAGAACAGCAGACCGTAACCCGACACGTTCTGACCGAAATACACCGCCGTCAGCAGCCAGACCCGACCGTTGCTCATCGTCTCGCCAAGTGCGAACCGGTGAACCGACTCGCGCTGCGACTGCTCCGAGTCGAGCCGTTGCTGCAACCAGGTGCGTTGTTCGGGTCTCAGCCATTCCGCCTGCACCGGACGATCCGTCAGAAGCACCCAGATCACGACGCACATGATGATGGGTGGGAGTGCCTCGATCAGGAACAGCCACTGCCAGCCTTGCAGGCCGAGCCACCCGTCCATCGTCAGCAAATACGCTGACACCGGCGGGCCGATGATCAGCGAGATCACGCTCGCCGACTGGAAGAGCCCCATCATCCGCGAGCGATAGTAGGACGGGAACCACCAGGTCAGGTACAGCACGATCCCGGGATAGAAGCCTGCTTCGGCGAGCCCCAGCACGAAGCGAATGCCGTAGAAGGTCCAATCATTCCAGACGAAGGCGGTCAGTCCGGAGATGATTCCCCAGGTCAGCAGGATCCGGGCGATCCACTTGCGCGCGCCGACGCGGTTCAGGATCAGGTTGCTGGGGATCTCCGCGAGGAAGTAGCCGACGAAGAACACGCCGGCGCCAAATCCGAAAACAGCCTCGGAAAAATTGAGGGCATGTTGCATTGTCAGCTTGGCGAAGCCGACGTTCACGCGGTCGAGGTAGGCACAGAAATATCCGAGCATCAGCAACGGCAGCAGGCGCCAGGCAACCCGGCGGATTGTCTCGCGTTCCAGCGGTTCGACCTCGGCGGACGGGACTGTCGCGGACTCGAAGGCCATTGATGTTCTCCTCGGAGTAAACCAAAGGTGAACTGACAGGCGTTAGTATGCAGTTAACAGCACGCCCTGCGCTACCCTGTATACCGCACCAGCCTGCCGCCCGGCGCTCCCAGCACCTCGTCGTCGCGCATGACCTGGTGGCCGCGAACGATAACCCCGACCGGCCAGCCAGTGATCTCCATGCCGGCGAACGGTGTCCAGCCGCAGGGCGAGACGATCCACGAATCCTCGATCCGCCGCTGCTTCTTCATGTCCACCAAGGTGAAGTCGGCATCGTATCCTGCCGCCAGGCGCCCTTTGCCGACCACGCCGTAAACCCGCGCGGGACCGGCACACATCAGATCGACCATGCGCGTCAGTGGCAGCCGCCCTGCATTCACGTGGTTGAGCATGACAGGCACGATGGTCTGCACGCCGGTCAGCCCTGCCGGACAATCCGGCCACGGCAGCAGCTTCTTCTCGCGCGAATGCGGCGCGTGGTCCGATCCGACCGTATCGACCGTTCCGTCGTTGATTGCCCGCCAGCAGGCCTCCTGCACCTCGGGGCCACGGATCGGCGGGTTCATCACACCGAAACCTTCCAGCCGATCATAGCAATCCGGCGCCACCTGGGTCAGGTGGTTCACCAGCACCTCGCAGGTCGCGACGTCGCGGAAATCCTTCAGGTAATCCAGCTCCTCCGAGGTCGAGACGTGCAGGATATGCGCCGGCCGCCCCGTCTTCCGCGCCAGCGCCATCAGCCGCCGCGTGCCGAGGAACGCGCATTCCACATCCCGCCATTCCATGTGCCGCCGATGCGGATCGCCCGACTTGTACATCGGCTTGCGGTCCTGCAGCCGGTACTCGTCCTCGGAGTGATAGGCGATCCGCCGCCGGCCCGACCGCATCACCATTTCCAGATGCTCGTCGTCCTCCACCAGCAGATCGCCCGTGGAACTGCCGGCGAAGATCTTGATCCCGCACACCCCGCGCCCGAGTTCCAGCTTCGCCAGCTCCGGAATGTTCGCCTTCGTCCCGCCCACGTACAGCCCGATGTCGCACCACGACTCGCGCTCGACGTATTCCTGCTTCCACGCCAGCTTCTCGGCATCGACAATCGAGGGTGCCGTGTTCGGCATATCGAACACCGCCGCCAACCCCCCGAGCACGGCGGCGCGGGTTCCCGTAGGGATGGTCTCCACCGCCTTATCGCCCGGATCGCGGAGATGCACGTGCGGATCGATCAGGCCGGGGAGCACATGCAGTCCCTTCGCATCGATCGTACGTTCGGCTGTCGCGTCAGGGGCGGCGCCGAGCGCCACGATCCGGCCATTCCGCACCCCGACATCGGTCGCCTCCACTCCCCAGGGCAGCACACAGGTTCCGTGGCGGATCAACAGGTCGAAATGGGCTGGCATGGCTCGATTCCTTTGCTTGTCGCAGCATAGCACCGGTGCCAGCTAAGCGAGAGGCCCAGGGAGACACCGATGCCACGCGTGAGCGCCATCCTGGAGACATCGCTGTATGTCGCCGACCTCGACCGGTCATGTGCGTTCTATCAGCACGTATTCGGCTTCGAGCAGTTCGTCCACGACGGCCGCATGTGTGCACTCGGTGTCCCCGGCAGCCAGGTCCTCCTGCTCTTCCAGCACGGCAGCACCAACCTGCCCGCCCCCGTCCCAGGCGGCGTCATCCCGCCGCACCATGGGGCCGGCGACCTGCATCTCTGCTTCGCGATCCCACTGGGCGAGCTTCAGGCCTGGGAGGACCACCTTCGCCAGCTCGACATCCCGGTGGAGAGCAGGATCAAATGGGCGCGCGGCGGCACCAGCCTGTATTTCCGCGATCCCGACGGCCATTCGCTGGAGGTTGCGACGCCAGGCCTCTGGCCCAATCACTGAATGATCGCACCACGTCTCGCCGGCCTGACCGCGGTCGGGCTGTTGCTGCTGCTCGCCCTCGCCGCCGCCCTGTTTCCCTGGATCATGCCGAGCGAGGACACTGCCGCCCGCCACGTTGCCGCGCTAAGCATTTTTGTCGGCAGCTACCTCGCGCTTGCGATCGGCAAAGTGCCGGGGCTCGCGATCGACCGGGCCGGCGTGGCCCTGGTGGGCGCCTGTCTGATGGTCGCCTCCGGCGCCGTGCCACTCCAGGACGCCTACAGGGCGGTGGACATGGGCACGATCACCCTGCTGCTCGGTATGATGATCATTGTCGCCAATTTGCGCATCTCCGGTTTCTTCGCGCTGGTGAACGCGTGGGTGACGCGGCGCATGCACCATCCGCTGCTGCTGCTCTCAGCCATCGTGCTGGTGTCTGGCGTGTTCTCCGCTTTCCTGGTGAATGACGCCATCTGCCTGGTCCTGGCACCCCTGGTCGTGGAGCTGACCGCCGGCCTGAAGCGCAACCCGGTGCCGTACCTGTTGGCTGTCGCCATGGCGTCCAATGTCGGTTCCACCGCGACGATCACCGGCAACCCACAGAACATGATGATCGGCAGCTTTTCCGGCATCCCGTATACACACTTCGTCACTGCGCTGGCGCCGGTCGCGCTGATCGGCCTGCTGCTGACCATCGGCTTGCTGGCGCTCGTGCACCGTGCCGATCTGCGGGGCGGTGCCGTGCAGCCGCATGCTCCGCGCGTACGCATCAACCGCACCCTCGTTGTGCGCTCGCTGACCGCCACAGCAGCGGTGGTGGCCCTGTTCTTCGCCGGTCAGCCCCCCGCCAAGGCCGCCATCATCGTTGGCGCCCTGCTGCTGCTGACCCGCCGCGTGAAGAGCACGCGCGTCTATGCCGAGATCGACTGGTCGCTGCTGCTGATGTTCGCCGGCCTGTTCATCATCGTCGCCGGTGCGGAACACGAACTGCCTTCGCCGCAACTCGTGGCCGCGCAGCTTTCCAGCGTTCCGATGTTGAGTGCCATCACCGCCATCCTGTCCAACCTGGTCAGCAATGTGCCCGCCGTCCTGCTGCTGCGACCGTTCATCGCTGCGCTCCAGGACCCTGACCGCGCGTGGCTGGTGGTCGCGATGGCCTCGACGCTGGCTGGCAACTTCACCGTCCTGGGATCGATCGCAAACCTCATCGTCGTCGAGAAGGCCGCCCGCCGCGGCATCGTCATCAGCTTCTGGGACTATTTCCGCGTCGGCGCGCCGCTGACGCTCCTGACCTTGGCCGTTGGAACGTTATGGCTGATGTGGCGTTGAAGCGGTGCAACGCCGAGGAGGCCACGATGGATCGTATTCGCGTGCTCGAGGACAAGCTCTGGGCGGAAGTCCCCAGCGATGTCATCGAGGAAGCCAAGCGAGCCGCGAAAACCGACCCAAGCTGGATCGCCATGCAGGGCAACGGCCACGTGGTTGCCACCCTGCCGCCCGGCAGTCCGGATACCGCGAGCGGCGATATCATCTATATCGCCGAGGTCAGCCCATCGAGAGGCTGAACTCCGACAGCTATAGCCGTTGGCCGGTAAAGGCGTAGCTGCACGCCGCGCCGTCGATGCGCCCCTCCATTTGGCCCCCGGTGACGCGCCCGGTCAGCGTGCCATCGTTGACCTGCCCGGAAAAAGATCCGTCGGCGGCGAATGTTGCCTCGAATGACGGT
The DNA here is from genome assembly GCA_035492535.1 of Acetobacteraceae bacterium. Taxonomy (GTDB): domain Bacteria; phylum Pseudomonadota; class Alphaproteobacteria; order Acetobacterales; family Acetobacteraceae; genus JAMXLO01. The sequence goes on from DATJJM010000378.1 coordinate 35,120, forward strand.
GTCGGGTTCCCCGGGACGTTAGGGTGGGGCACTGGATACGTCAGATCGCCACTGGCGACGGTCGCCATGACCTCGGGCGGAGCATCGCACCATGATGAACCCAGGGCTGCCCGTGTGGAATTGGTCGACCGGATGGTCGTGCGGTAAGTGCCGTCATACGCCGTGATAGCGGCCGCAGGCTTGGGTGCAGGCCGCAGCGGACCCATCGGTCCGGCACAGCCTGCCAACGTGAGCAGCCCCGCCATCGTAAGCAGCCCCGCCATCGTAAGCAGCAAGGTGATCGCACAGGCCTTCGTCCGCATCATTGTCGGCTCCGCGTCAACTTCGCGTTCGCCGGAACGGCGTTCGGCGCGAGACAGTAAGGAATATTGTTCCCGGCACAGTCAACCGTGAGGGTGCGCGTGAGCGTCCGCCGTCGCGTCACCCCACAGCCACTCTCGGCCGTTCCCCTCTTGCCATCCGCGCCTCGATGGCCGCCACCGCGCCAGGCAGATCGGCAACGCTGTCGATCACCAGATCCGCATCGCTCAGTTCCGCGGTCGCCCGCTCGCGCAGCCGCGCACGTTCCACTTCCGGCAGCGCTGTCAGTTCCTCCGCCGACAAGCCGCCGACATTCCCGGTCAACGCCACACCAATGGTCCACGCCCCCGCTGCGCACCCTTCCCCAATCCCCGGTGCGGTATCATCCACCTTCACGACAGTTGCTGCCGGCCAGACACCAAGCCTGGCCATTGCGTACCACATCATCAGCGGCGTCGGCCGTCCCGCCGGAAGATCTCCCGCGCATACAGTGAACTCCGGCACATAGCCTGCCGCAGCGGCGATCGGTTCCAGCACATCCATGATCGGCCGCGTGTATCCGGTCGTACCAGCGAACTTCACGCCGCGCTGGCGCAACGCCGCCACGGCCTCCATCGCCCCCGGAATGATATCGGCGTGGTCACGCACCGCAGCGATGTTCATGGGTTCGAATACCTGGAAGATCGCGTCCACGTCGCCGTCAGAAAACTCGCGTCCATGTCGCGCCCGCCATGCCGCCGCCACCGACGGCACACGCCCCACAGCGCGAATGTGGTCCCACTTCGCCATACCCATCGGGCCACGCGCATCAGCGATGCTGATCGTCACCCCGAACTGCGCAAACGCCCGCACGAACGCGCCCATCGGCGCGCGGCTGCCGTGATCCACCACGGTGCCAGCCCAGTCGAGAATTACGGCTTGCACGTTCATGCCCGGATACCAGCACGACAGTTGCCGGCCCGATAGTGTCACCGACGCCGGTCGCCGCCCCTGTGCCGCGCGATGAGCTGATCCGCGACATCATTCAGGTCATCACCCACGATCTGCGGCTGAGGGCCCACGCCCAGCACGTCATTGCCCACCCGCCGGATCAGCGCCGCTTCCCAGCCGGCGGCCACGGCACCAAGCGTGTCCCATGTATGGCACGCAATCAGACAAAGCTGCGACGGCAGAACGTGGAGCTCACTTTCGACATAGGCATAGGCCTCGCGCGACGGCTTGTGGTGTTTCACGCCGTCCGCGCTGAAGCGCCGCTCGAATTGATCGACGATGCCGCCGTGTTCTAGCTGACGGGTCTGCACTTCCGGCAGGTTATCCGTCAGCGTGAACAACCGGAACCCTGCAGCCCGTAGCTTGCGCAACGCCGCCGGAACCTCCCGATGGGGCGGCATCGTCGAGAAACGTTCTCTCAGGTCGTTCTTATCGGCGTCGTCAACACGAATGCCCCGCGTATCCGCGAGCATCTTCATCACCGCCGCCCCGATGTCGGTGAAGGGGACATAGCAGCCAGCCACCGTCAATGCAGCGGAATACATGATGAGGTTGGCGAACCAGAGACGCATCGCGCCCCTGTCACCAAAAATGCGCTCGAATGTCGGCTCCATCGTTTGCAGATCGAGGAGCGTTTCATTCACGTCAAAGACGATCAGAGGAAAGTCGGCCATCTTCATGCTCCGGTTTGCTTGAGGAATTGCCGGATCGCCGCCGCGATCTCGTCGCAATGCGTCTCCAGCGCGAAATGTCCTGTGTCGAAGAAGCTAACCTCCGCCGCGGGAATGTCGCGCTTGAACGCTTCGGCACCTGGCGGCAGGAAGAACGGATCGTTCCTCCCCCATGCCGCCAGCAACGGCGGCTTGTGCTTGTGGAAATAGGCCTGGAACTGCGGATACAACGCGACGTTGCTCTTGTAGTCACCGAACAGGTCGAGCTGCACCTCATCCGCGCCCGGACGCGAGAGATAAAAGTTGTCGAGCGAATAGCCGTCCGGCGAAACCAGCGAGGCATCCGGAACGCCATGCGTGTACTGCCAGATGGTTGTCTCCGGCGTCAGGAAGGCTCGCAGCGCCGCTCGGTTCACCTCCGATGCATCCTCCCAGTAGGCACGGATCGGATTCCATCCCTCGCTCAGGCCTTCCGCATAGGCGTTGCCATTCTGCGAGATGATGGCGGTGATACGCTCGGGATGCCGCAGGGCGATGCGCAGGCCGGTCGGCGCGCCATAATCGAAGATGTAAATGGCAAATCGCGTCAGGCCCATGACTTCGGTAAAGCGGTCGATCACCTTCGCGATGTTGTCGAACGTGTAGCCGAAACTGCTTCGTTCAGGCATGGCTGACTGGCCGAATCCTGGCAGGTCAGGTGCCACGACATGAAAACGATCCGCGAGCTTCGGGATGAGGTCTCGGAACATATGGCCGGCGCTTGGAAAGCCGTGCAGCAACAGGATGCATGGTGCCAAAGGCGAACCCGCCTCTCTGCAGAATATCTTGAACCCATCAACGGCCACGTGCCGGTACACGATCTTTGCCATCGCCCTTCTCCTGCCGAATTCAAAGAGTCACGTCAGCGCGCGCGGCCTCGAGGATCATGTCGACCACCAGCCCTGGCGCGCTTACCGATGGGGCGTGATCCGCCTGCTCCGATCGGATTTGCGCCCGCATACGCTTCGCCATGAAGTACTGGGTCGCCGGACTGATCATCCGATCCTGCTCGGCGATCAGATACCAGGAAGGCTTCAGCTTCCACGCCGGTCTCAGCGCCTTCTCCTGAATGCAGGCAAGAGCGATCGGGCGCTGTGTCGCTGCGAGCAGTGCCGCGCGTTCAGGCGACACGTTCTGCGCGAACGCGGTGCCAAACGCCTGCTTCGGCAGCCAGACGAATCCATGATCATCCGGGACCAGACGAGGCGTTTGCGCATGCGGCGTTCCGCGATAGAAGACGTCGGCGACAGTCTCCCCCTCGTCGGGCGCCAATGCCGCCACGAAAACCAGAGAGCGAATTCTCACATTCGCAACCGACGCGATCACCGCGCCGGCATAGGCATGCGCGACAAGGACAACGGGGCCAGAGGTCCGTTCCAGCACGCGCTCCAGCGCGACAGCATCGTCCGACAGTGACGTCAGCGGAATCGGCGCAGCAACGACTTCGAACCCCTTGGCCAGCAACGGTCCGGCCACCCCGCTCCAGCTTGAGCCATCGGCCCACGCACCGTGCACCAACACGATCGTCGCGGTTCCCTTGCGGCAACTCACATTAAAATCCTTTCATGATGGGCCGCCATGGTCGTGCAAGGGCGCCCTGTAGCGGCTGCATCAACTATGCCCGCGGACATACTTCGAATCCCGAGGCAATTTCTAAAAAGTTCTAAGGGCGCTTTCGTTCAATCGCCGCGATCCGCAGGTGAGGTAACTGCGCCTGCGTGATGGCGGGTTTGGGGACATGTGCCTGCCCGCAGTTGGCACAACGAAGAAGCGGATGCCAGGACGTCATGGCGCGGCTACGCTGATGATTGCTGAGGACGTTCGGCCAATCTACGCATCGGGCGAATGCGAGATAGACCTTCGCCGCCGCGAACTGCGGGTTAGCGGCTCTGCCGTGCCCGTCGGCGGCCGTGCCTTCGAGATCATGGAAGTCCTTGCGCAGTCAGCCGGACAGCTCGTCACCAAAGACGAGTTGATGAATCGCGTCTGGCCGGGCGCGATCGTCATGGACGGCACGCTGCATGTTCATGCGGCGGCGGTGCGCAAGGCGCTCGGCCCGTATCGCGGCCTGCTCAAGACAGAGTCCCGCCGAGGCTATCGTCTGCTCGGCGACTGGACGGTGCGGTTTCAGGACGCCGCCAAACGGCCTGCCGGTCCGCGCCCGTTGCGGGTCGCCGAGGATACTCCGCCAACCAACCTCCCTGCCGCGGTCACGCAACTCATTGGACGATCGAGCGCGGTTCAGCGGCTACGCGACCTCCTGTCGGCGTATCGTGTCGTGACCCTTACCGGACCAGGTGGCATCGGAAAGACCGCGCTTGCATTGAAGGTCGCCCACAGCGTCCGCTGCGGCTTTGTCGATGGGACCTGGCTGGTCGAATTGGCCCCGCTGAACGATCCGTGCCTCGTGCCATCGGCGATAGCCAGCGTGCTCGGGCTGCAGCTTGGATCCGAAGTCAACTCTGCCGAAGCGGTCGCTCGTGCCATCGGCACGAAACAGCTACTCCTGGTTCTGGACAATTGCGAACACCTCATCGACGCCACGGCAGACCTGGCAGCGATGTTCATACGTCTTTGTCCGCGTATAACCATCCTCGCCACAAGCCGTGAGTTGTTGCGAATCGAAGGCGAGTACGCATACCGCGTGCCGGCGCTCGGCGTACCTGCAAGCGAATATATAGCCGAACAGATTCGCGGCCACAGCGCGCTGGAGCTTTTCATCACCAGAGCCAGCGAACTTGGCACGGACTTTTCGTCCCGCGCTGAAAGTCTGCCAACCATCGCCGCGATCTGTCGCCACCTCGATGGCATACCGCTCGCCATCGAGATTGCGGCGGCCCGGGCGGCAACGCTTGGCATAGAGCAGGTGGCGGCGGCATTGCACGAGCGGTTCATGCTGCTGAAGAGTGCGCGCCGTACCTCGCTCCCACGGCATCGCACGCTGCGCGCGACGCTCGACTGGAGCTATGAACTATTGCCCGAGTTCGAACGCTCCCTGTTGCGACGTCTCGCTGTCTTCTCCTGCGGCTTTTCACTTGCGGCTGTGAATGCCGTCGCAGGTCATGGCGAAGGCTTCGATGCAGACATCGCAGACGGCATCGCGAACCTGGTCGCCAAGTCACTGGTGGCACCAGACATCACCACCGGCAGTGGTTATTTCCGCTTGCTTGAAACGACACGGACCTACGCGCTCACGAAACTGACCGAGAGCGGCGAAAGACCGGAAGTCTCCCGGCGCCACGCCGAGTACTACAAGGAGCTGTTCGAACACATCGACACCGAGTGGAAGAGGCGTTCGACGCCCCTGGCCCACCTCGACAATGCGCGCACGGCATTGGAATGGAGCTTTGGCGCTGCCGGCGATCAGGTCATCGGCGTCGGACTCGCCGCGGCCGTCACACCCATATTCCTGGCAATGTCCCTGCTCGCGGAGTGCCTTCACTGGTCGGAATGTGCTCTGTGCGCGCTCGCGGAAAATGCTCGTGGCGATATCGAGGAGATGAACCTGCAAGCGAGCCTGGGCGTGTCGTCGATGCAGATGTATGGCCAAAGCGAGACGGCCCGAGCTGCCTTGACCAGGAGCCTTGCCATCGCCGCTTCCCGCCACGATGTCCTGAACCAGGTTGGCCTTCTGGGCATGCTCTCGATGTTCGATGTGCGCGACGGAGATTTCAATACGTCGCTGCACTACGCGAGACTCAGCCGTGCCATCGACGGTACCAGGCAGAATTCCGCGCCGATGGCCTTGGCAAATTCCATTCTCGGACGGGCTCTCCAATTCGTGGGCGATCACGATCCGTCCCGCCAGGAGTTGGAAGCCTCCTTCCGCTATTGGTCGCGCTCGCCGCGGACCAGCGAGGTCTATCTTGGCCTCGATCATCATGTTCTTGTCGGCATTGCCCTTGCACGGAACCTCTGGCTGCAAGGCCATCCGGCCCAGGCTGTCGAGCGTGTACGCGAGAGCATCAAGGACGCCGAACGCAAGAACCATCCGGCATCACTTGGTCTCGCCTTGTCCTGGGCGCCAGGGCTCTTCCTTTGGGTCGGCGATCTCCAGGGCGCCGATGAGCACGCGAACTGGCTGCTCGCCCATGCCGAAATGCATTCTCTGCGTCCGTATCGTGTTGTCGCGCACGGTTACCTCGGCGCGCTCGCAATCGAGCGGGGTGATCCGAGAACCGGGATCGATGCCTTGCGATCGTCTCTCGAGCAGCTGCATGCGATGCGCTACCGGATGCTCAGCACCGGATTCAAGCTGTCACTGGTCCAAGGTCTCGTGAAAATTGGCCAGGTCGCCAACGCGCACGCATTGATCGAGGAGACAATCTGCCTCATCACGACAAATGGCGACCTTGTGCATATGCCTGAGGCATTGCGTGTCCAGGGATACGTTCAACTCTCGTTACCGCAACGCCACGATCACAACGCCGAGGCGTGCTTCGTTCAGTCGCTGGAGTGGAGCCGCCGGCAGCGTGCGCGATCATGGGAATTGCGCACCGCGATTGACCTGGCGGAACTGTGGGCGTCGCAAGGGCAACACCAACGCGCCGGCGACTTGCTAGAGTCGGTGCTGACCACGTTCCACGAGGGCCTTGAGACGGCGGATCCGAAGACGGCCGAACGCATGTTGGCGGCGCTGCGTGGTCACGCCGATTGAAAGGCGCGAGAGTCAGGCCACTGGCCGGGCCTCACCCTTCATCTGCGTCCTGTGCATGATCCGCCGACTCTCTGCATCGAACGGATCCCGCCGGTGCATGGTGCAGCGGTTGTCCCACAGCACCAGATCGCCCACGCGCCATACGTTGTACCACGTCAGTTCGTCCCGCGTGGCAAATCGCCAGACCTCATCCAGCAGAGCCTCTGACTCCGCCAGACCGAGCCCCTCGATATAGGCATTCCGCCGCCGTCCCAGGTACAGGCACTTCCGTCCCGTCTCGGGATGCGTACAGACGATCGGATGATACATTCCCGGCGCCTCGCGGGGGTCGTCCGTCGGCGTTACGCCTTGTCGAACATATCCGCCACTGTTGTAGGTGCCGTCGTGCTTCACCCGCAGACCGGCCAGCCGCCGCTTCAAGTCATCGGGCAGCAACTCATAAGCCCGATACATCGAGGTGAACCCGGTATTCCCACCAGACGGTGGCACCTCGATCGCATAGAGCATGCTCGCCTTGGGGGGATCCTCGAGATAAGACATGTCGGTGTGCCAGACCGCTTCGCCTGCCCCCAGCGAGCCGATCGCCACCCCGTTCTCGATCACATTGGAGACCACATAGATCTCGGGATGCCCCTCGACGAACCGTCGTCCATTTTCCTGTATCGGCGCGAAGTCCAGTTCCCCGAAGCGGCGGCTGAAGGCGATCAGATCGTCGTCGGTCAGCACCTGTCCGCGGATCAGCAGCACCGAGTGATCCAGCCACGCGCGATAAAGTTTGGCGAAATCCGCATCATTCATCCCACGCAGATCGATCCCGCCAATTTCAGCGCCGAGCGCTGCACCTGTCGGTGTCACGCTGATGGACATGCGAGCCTCCCTGGCCGTGCAGTTCAGCAATCGATACCGTCTCCTGGACCGATGTGCAATTCAGCGTAATGTCGGGCCCGCGGCGGCACTCAAGGTGATGATCCACCGCGGATTGCGCCGGCCACCGATCACAAAAACACCAGTGACGACCGCTATCAAGACCGAGACAATACAGGTACTGTCCAAGCTGTTGCTTGCCCAGATTCAGTCAGGAGCATGGCCATGCCGCACGACCTGTTCGAGATCATGAGCTCCACGCGCTCAATGCGTCGCCTCAAGCCAGACCAGATCCCGGATGACCTCCTGCGCCAGGTCCTGGAGGCAGGAACATTTGCTGCCAACGGTGGCAACATGCAGACGTGGCGCTTCCTTCTGATCCGCGATCCGATTGTCAAAGCCGCCGCCGGCGCATGGTACCGCAAGGCTTGGCAGGAGATCGTGGGACCTCGCTATCGTACCGCTGCGCCGGCTCCCGGCCAGTCGTCTGAGCAGTTCGCCCGCATGCTGGCCGCAGCTCAACATCTTGCCGATCATATCCACGAGGCGCCGGTCTGGATCGTCCCCTGCGCGCCAGGCACAAGAAACACGGGATCGTCGATCTTTCCCGCTGTGCAGAATATCCTGCTCGCCTGCCGTGCTCTGGGACTGGGCTGCACGCTGACCACACTCCATCTGAATTTCGAAAAAGAGGTCGAGGCGGCGCTGAGCTTGCCTGAGGACGTGCATTCCTACGCGATCCTTCCCATCGGTTACCCCATGGGAAAATTCGGTCCAGTCCGGCGGGCTCCGTTGGAAAACGTGGTCTACCAGGATCGTTGGGGCGAAGCGTATCAGGCTTAGCCAGAGGCGGGAACCTGTCCACACATTGACGTGGACGCTATCTGTCCGCCGAATGTGTCGATCGTATCGGAAAGAGGAGGCACCGCTATGGCTATTCCCAGCCGTATTGCGTCACTGAAACCATCCTGGATCGACGAGTTCCGCGCCTTCATCATGCGCGGCTGCGTGGTTGATCTTGCCGTCGGCATCATCATCGGCGCGGCGTTCACCGGCGTGGTGAGCAGCCTGGTCAAGGACGTTCTCAACCCAATCCTCGGCCTTGCCACCGGTGGGATCGATTTTTCCAATGTGTTCTGGGCGCTGAACGGGCAACACTACGCCACGCTGGCTGACGCACAGCATGCTGGAGCAGCGACCCTCAATTTTGGGTTGTTCATCAACGCGATCATCAACTTCGTGATCATCGCGTTCGCCATATTCTGGGTGGTAAAGGCGCTGACCCGGATGCATCTCCGCGAGGAGGAGAAGGAGCCTGGACCAAAGGCTGAAGCCATCTTGTTGGAGATCCGCGACATCCTGAAGGAACGGCCCGCACAACGCCCCGCGCCGGGCTGATTAGCGGTTTCGCCGCCATCGGCTATAATCCTGCCACGGAGGACGCCATGCTCAGCAAGAACCAGATCGCCGAGTACAATGAGGTCGGTGCCGTTGTCGTGCCCGACATCCTTACACCCGATGAAGTGTCGCGGCTGCGCCAGGTCACCAGCGAGTTCGTCGATCGCGCACGCGGCGTCACCGCTCACACCGAGATCTACGATCTGGAAGACAGCCACACGCCGGAAAACCCCCGGGTGCGCCGTATCAAGACCGCCCATCTGCACCACGCCGAGTACGCCCGCCTCGTCCGCCATCCCAGGATCATCGCGGTGCTGCAGGATCTGTGGGGACCGGATATCCGGTTCGACACCGCGAAGCTGAACCTGAAGTGCGCGGGCTTCGGGGCACCGGTGGAGTGGCACCAGGACTGGGCCTTCTATCCTCATACCAATGACAACCTCGCCGCCGTCGGTGTGATGTTCGACGACATGGAGATGGCGAACGGCCCGCTGATGATCATTCCGGGGAGCCATCGTGGGCCGATCTTCGACCATCACGTGGATGGCGTGTTCGTCGGCGCGATGAACCCAGAGAACCACGAGGTCGATTTTACCTCCGCTGTTCCGCTGATCGGGAAGGCCGGCTCGATCACCGTGCATCACGTGCGGGCCGTGCACGGCTCCGCACCGAATGTGTCCGACATGGATCGCCGGCTTCTGCTGTTCCAGTTCCGCAGCGCCGATGCGTGGCCCCTGCTCGGCTTCCGTGACGGCATCGAGAAATATAGGGAACTGATGGTGTGCGGGCAGCATCGTGAGCCTCGGCTCGCCGACGCGCCGGTGCGCATGCCGCTGCCTCCGGCGAAATTGCAAGGCTCTCTTTATGAGAACCAGAAGGGCATGAAGAGCCGCTTCTTCGCGCAGCCCACGACGACACGTCAGCCGGAGCCGGTGAAATGAGTGCCCCGGCCGTTCGCAACGTCGCGCGGGAAAAGCTGGAACAGGGGCAGCTTTCACTCGGCTGCGGTGTGCGCCTCACCCGCAGTGTCGAGATCGGCGTCGCGATGAAGGCGGCTGGTTTCGACTGGCTGTTTCTCGATCTGGAACACGGCACGATGTCGATCGATTCCGCGGCTCAGATCGCCACGGCGGCACTTGACGCCGGCATCGCGCCGCTCGCACGCGTGCCGAACAGCGAATACTCGATTGCGACCCGACTGTTGGACAACGGCGTGCTCGGCATTGTCATGCCGCATGTCGATACCGCCGATGAGGCACACGAGGTCGTTGAAAGGCTCAAATATCCACCGGTGGGACACCGCTCGATGGGCGGCACGGGGCCCCACTACAGCCTGCGCAGCGCAAGCACCGGCGATGCTGCCGCCGCGCTGAACGCCGCCAATCTCACCGTCGTGATGCTGGAAACACCTAAAGCGATCCAAAACGCCGACGCCATCGCGGCTGTTCCTGGCGTTGATGTATTGCTGATCGGGACCAACGACCTGTGCGCTGAAATGGGCATTCACGGCGATTTCGGTAACGAACGCGTCGCGGAGGCGTATCGGACGATGATCGCAGCCGCCCATAAGCATGGGAAGTTCCCAGGCATGGCTGGCATTTACAACGAGCCGCTGATGCAGCGTTACATTTCGATGGGAGCGCGTTTCATCCTGTCCGGGAACGATGCGAACTTCCTTGTCGCCGCTGCCGGACAGCGCACCGCGTTCCTCCGCAAGACGCTGTAACAATCTCGCACGGCGTTGCCAGGAATGATCACTGGCTTCGATCTCACCCGACCTCGTCAGCCGCATCGTCGGCGCGTGCGTTATGAACGGCAAGACCGCACACAGTCAGTTGATTGCCAGCATTGTGTTCGGCCTCGGCATGGCCCTGTTCGAGGGGAGGCACGTTGATGGCGAAACCGGCCGTGTGGTCAATGCGAACGTCGCCGCATACCTGCTGCTGGTGAAGAACGAGGAGAGACATCATGCGGAAGCCGCCAACGACCTTCCTTGTGCAGCAGACGTCCACACAGTAACCGGCCATGCCAGCAGCGCCGGAGCGGCGACCCGGCGCCGCACGCGATACCTCGATCCGCACCTATCGGACGAAGCGCGACTTTACCAAGACTCGCGAACCAGCGCCGTCGAAACAGCAGGTTGCAAAAACCGGCTCGCTGTTCGTTGTGCAGAAGCACCAGGCGCATCGTGCCGGCCTGCACTGGGACTTTCGTCTCGAGCATGACGGTGTGCTTTGGAGCTGGGCAGTACGCAAAGGGCCATCGCTCGATCCTGCCGACAAGCGAATCGCAGTCCATGTCGAGGATCATCCGCTTGACTATGCCAACTTCGAGGGCTCCATCCCTGAAGGGCAATACGGCGCCGGCGATGTGCAACTGTGGGATCGTGGTACATGGCAGCCGCTGGGCGATCCCGAGGCGGGGATGCGCGACGGCGAGATCAAGTTCGTGCTGGATGGCCAACGGCTGCACGGCAAGTTCACGCTGGTGCGGCTGAAGCCCCGAGCCGGGCAACGCAGCCGGCAGGACAACTGGCTGCTGATCAAGGGGCACGATGACGCGGAACGCAAAGGAGCCGACGCGACCGCGATCGAGGCCGACGCTCCCGCACCCCGCGCGCGCGACGAGGCGCCGGCTGAAGGGGCGAAGCGTGCCAGGCTGCCGCAGCGTGTCGCCCCGGAACTGGCCTCGGTGACCGAGGAGCCGCCCACGGCCACGGGCTGGATCAGCGAGATCAAATTCGATGGCTATCGCCTGCTGTGCTGGAAGGACGGCGGCAAAGCCCGCGTGATCACGCGCAACGGGCTGGATTGGACGGATCGCTTGCCAGCAGTGGCCCGTGCGATTGCGCGGTTGAATGCACAATCAGCGCTGGTTGATGGCGAGCTTGTTGCGCTCGACAAGAACGGGGCCTCCAGTTTTCCAGCCCTGCAGGCGGCGCTGTCCGCCGGCAAGGACGAGACCCTGCATCTCTATCTGTTCGACCTGCTCTATCTTGACGGATGGGACCTTCGGCCGTGTGTGCTGACAGAGCGCAAGCGGGTGCTGCAAGGACTTTCGGATTGGCGTGGCTTCCTGAGGTACAGCGACCATCACGACGGCGATGCCACAAAAATGCTCCAGCAGGCCTGCCAGATGGGACTCGAGGGCATCGTCTGCAAACAGGCGCAATCGTCCTATCGTTCGGGCCGCGGACATGACTGGCTGAAAGTGAAGTGTCGCGGACGCGAGGAATTCGTCGTGCTGGGTTGGACGCCCCCTGGCGGCAGCCGTGCCGGTTTGGGCTCGTTGCATCTCGGCTACTACGACGCACGGGGCGGGCTGCACTACGCCGGCGGCGTTGGCTCCGGCTTCTCGGACGACGAACTGGCGCGGATCAGCGCCGCGCTGGAGAAGCTGGCAGCCGCTCCGCCCAAGTCACTGCTGGCGGCTGGCGATCCGCTGCCGAAGGATATCCACTGGGTGAAGCCGGACCTCGTGGCCGAAGTGCAATTCACGTCCTGGTCCGGCTCGGGGCGAGTGCGACAGGCTGTGTATCTTGGCTTGCGCCAGGACAAGGCAGCATCGGAGGTAGTGCGTGAACCGGCCGATAAGGAAGCCGACCGCAAGACAGTGCATCCGCATCCGCCTGTTGGAGATGCATCCAAACGGCCTGTCATCGCGGTTCCACCCCGCCGCGACGCACCGAAGCACAGCGCCGGCAATGGCAGGACGGGCAGCGTGGTGACCGCGCGCGCGCCGGCAAAGCGAGGCATCACGGTGGGCGGAGTTTCGCTGTCGCACCCGGATCGAGAACTTTGGCCCAACATCACCAAGCAGGACCTCGCTGAGTATTGGGCCGCCATTGCCGATCACGCACTGCCGGGCCTGGCCGGTCGTCCACTCGCGATCGTCCGCTGCCCGGAAGGCATCGGCGGCGAGCATTTCTTCCAGAAGCACGGGCGCGGAGCATTGCCTTCGTCGGTGCGGCAGGGCGAGGCCGGCGGTCAGCCATATCTGGCAATCGACGACGCCGATGGGCTGATCGCCATGGCGCAGATCTCGGCCATCGAGCTGCATGCCTGGGGAGCGGGCGAAGCCGATCCGCTGCATCCGGACCAGCTGGTGTTCGATCTCGATCCGGGCGAGGGCGTTTCGTTCGCCGACGTCGTGAAGGCGGCACGTGACGTGCGTGAGCAGTTGCAGAGGGTGGGGCTTGAATCGTTTTGCCGGACCACGGGTGGCAAGGGGCTGCATGTTGTCGTGCCGCTCAGGCCGGTTGCGGATTGGGACCAGGTAAAGCCGTTTTGCCGCGCGTTCGCCGAAACACTGAGCGAAGCGGAGCCGACGCGCTTCCTCTCCACCGTGAAGAAGCTGGACCGGAAGGGCCGCATCCTGATCGATTGGCTGCGCAACGGACTGGGTGCGACGGCGGTAGCGTCGTTTTGTCCACGAGCACGGCCAGGCGCGGCGGTGGCGATGCCCCTGTCGTGGGATGACGTGAACGCAAAGCTTGATCCCACCGCATTCACATTGCGCAACACACCGCAACATCTGGCAAGACAGGCGCGCGATCCTTGGGGGGGTTTTGATGACGCGCGCCGTCCATTGCCCGACATGAAGCAGGATACCTCGAAGCGTAGCGACGCCGCGCCCCGCAAGGGGAGCGCCGTGATCGTGACAGCGACAAAGCCGAAGCGGCGTTGAGGAATTGTGACACTTTTGTCACTTCAATGCAGCGGCGCCTGTTTCTGATTACCTATAACGATTACGCTGATTTATTACGATTTGTTGAGCTTGCGCTTTGTCTAATCATAATTCAGCAGCGCGCGTAACTGTGAGCTTGACACCAGAAGATATGTGCCAATCTGTTGAGAGCGGCAGATGGCCTCCGCCATCTTGCTGCGTGACGTTTCCCCCCCAAACTTGGCGGCGCCCTTCGGGACGCCGCCTTTTTGTTTTAGTATGCTCGCTGGTCGGAGATCGGGGAGCATCAGGATGACGGCAGCCTTGCCCATGCCGACGTTGGATCACGTGGTGGTCAACGTACGCGATCGGATCGACGAAGGGCTGGAGACATACCAGCGCCTTGGATTCACGATGACGCCACGCGGTTATCACACGCTGGGCTCAATGAATCACCTGGCGATTCTGGGCACGGAGTATCTGGAGCTCATCGCCGCACGCCCAGGCGAGACGCGGCGCGCGGAAATCCTGGCGTCGCCGTTCGGGCTGAATGGTCTCGTGTTCGGCACCGAAGATTCTGCAGCGGTGTACGCGGCCCTGCACGCGGCAGGCGTGCCGGTGGAAGCACCGCTGGAATTCTCGCGACCGGTCGAGATCACGGGTGGAACGCGCGATGCGACGTTCCGCACCGTGCGCCTGACACCGGGAACAGTGCCGGCAGGACGTATCTACTTCTGCCACCACTTCACCCGCGATCTGGTCTGGCGTGACGAGTGGCGCCACCACGCGAACGGTGCCATCGGCGTCGCGCGCGCGGTGATCGCAGCACGTGATCCATCCGTTCTGGGAGAGCTGTTTGCGCGCATGTTCGGTAGCGATGCGATGCGGAACATCCAGGGTGGCTGTTCGCTGGCGGTTGGATTGTCGCGCTTCGACGTGCTGACGATCGAGGAGATAGCTCGCCAGTTCGGCGACGCCGCGGCCAGTGGTGATGGGCGCGATGAGTATATGGCAGCGTTGACAGTGCTCACGCGCTCGCTGGAGATGGCCGCCCGCGCGATAGCGAACGGACGACGTGAGGCGGATCGCATCGTGGTGCCGGCGTCGCAGGCGTTCGGCGTCACGCTGGAATTTCGCGCGTGATTGCCGGGGACCCGGGAAGCACCGTCTCGGTCGACCACCCCAGGCACCGTGCACGACCGGGTTGATGCGACAGGGCCCCGCCGTTATTGCTCAGCGCATGCTGCTCGAGCCCGAAGCCGTAGACGAACGCTCCCTGCGTCAAGGTGTGCTCTACAGCCCCGCCGTCAGGCTGAGGATGACGCGGCGTTCGACGGGTGGTGCTGCAGCCTGATATTGTCGCGCCGTGTTCAACTGCTGGCCGACCAGCGACACGGTCACCCCGGGTGCGATCGAGTATCCGACACGCGCATTCAAGATGAACTCGTTGTTCACTCGCACAGGGGTCAGGGACGGGTCAGTGGCGTTCACGCGATAGTCCAGGAAGGTCGACTGCCACCGCGATAGCGCGTCGAGTTCCCATCGACCATAGGTATAACCGGCGCCAAGCACCAACACGTTCGCCGGTGTACCATGCGCAAAATCCTGCGGACTGTAAAAGCCGTCGCGGTTGATCGAAGTGTGATCGTAGATCGAGATGTAGGAATAGCTGGCTTTCCAGCGGAATCCCCCTTCCGTCTGCCCACGCAGCTCGAGTTCGACGCCATGCGCAGCGCTGCGCCCGGTGTTCATCGCTTTCGCCAGCGCAAACTGGCTTCCATCGGCAAAATTGGTAAAGACCGGTGTCACCTCATATGGGTTGGTCAACACGTTTTCGGTGCGCTGGGCAAATACGGCGGCGTGGGCCTGTCCCCTTATTTGTTCCAGCTTGTGGTCCCAGGCCAACTCCACGTTGGTGACGGATGTGGCATTCAGCAGCGGATTCCCGGCAGCGAGGAACGTCTGCGACGTATAGGTCTGCCCGTCACCGGGATACACTTGTAGATCCTGCAACCCAAAATCATAGATGCTGGGGAGCTGCAATCCACGCCCGGCCAACAGTCGGAACGTGTCGTTGGTTGTCGCGTTCCACACCAGGCCGCTGTTGAAGCTCGGCTCGTCGATCGTCTTGCCGTTGAAGTCGGCGCCGGTAAGCCCGGTCTCTGGCAGCACCAGCCCATGGTTGTAGAGCATAAGATGGTCGAACCGGACCGCGTTGGTGAACGACAGCGTGGGAGTGATCTGCCAGTCCCACATGGCGCCGCCGGAGACGACTTGGTAGCCCATCCTCCCAGGCAGGATATCAGACGAGGTCGCTGCGTTGTTTCGGTAGTCAAGCTCGACACGCAATGAATGTTGCGCGCTCAGTTTCATGATGTCGCTCAGTTGCACGGCATAGACAGTATCGTGCAGGTCTTCGCGTTCGCTCGCGCCGTTGAATTCGTAACTCAGCTCGTTGCGATAGACGTCGAAATTGATCAGGCCGACTTTGGTGTCCGCGGTCAACGCCACCCGGGACCAATTGGTTCGTTGAAAATCGGTGCCGAAATACGGCGACGCCGTGGCCTCCCACATCCGCGAATTTACCTTGGCGCCGAAAGCGGAAAGCTCGACCCCCGGAGCGAGGTTGAATCGTCCATTGATGCCGAACGCGCCTTCCTGAGGCGTCTGCTGAAACGCGCGATCCTCCGGCACGATTCCGATAGGTGCGAACTCAGATGCTCTGAATCCGTCGACAAAAGCCCGGATCGCAGCCTTGTCGCCGATGCGACCGGTCCCGACGGCGGATAAGCGGGCGTAATCTTGCGTCCCTGTGTAGACCTGAGCCACATTCAACGGACGATCGTAGAGCGGATCGTAGGTGATGATATTGATGACGCCGGACGCCGCGTTGAAGCCGAACAGAGCCGTGTTCGGCCCCTTGATCACCTCAATTTGCTTGATCTCCGAGAGTATGACCGGGAGTGTGTACCATTGAGTGCGCCCCAGATCATCGAGATAGACCTGCTGCCCGTCGAGCAGGACAAGCAAGCGCGGATTGCTGGTCTCGTTGTAGCCACGCACGCCGACATCGGCTGCGGCGAATCCATAGCGCCGAACGTCGAGGCCGGCGACGAAGCGCAGCACGTCCGGGAGGTTATCGGCGCCGGAACGGCGGATGTCGTCGGCAGTGATGATCTCAATATCGGCAGGCGCATCGCTGGCTCGTTGCGGCTTGCCGGTGGCCGAAGTGGTCACCGACTCATCGAACAGCTGCTGCAGAGCGCCGGTATCGATGCGTTGGGCAAATGGCTTTGCGGAAAGCATTAGCATAAGGCTCGCTGCCATCGCGTAGAGACCTAAATGCCTGAGCATTCTGACAGCGCACACTTCTCAGCGCTCCTGGATCATCAGCATGAACGGCGTTGAGAACACAACGCGAGCCGATTCCGCCGCGCTTCTGCTCAGATAGATTTCAACGCGCGGTGTGCTGCGCACCGCCAATACGACGTTGCCGGCGGCAACAGCGGCTGGGTCAGAGGCGATCGTGAGCACTCCCTTTCCCGCGACAGCGGCCGCGATGGCGGCTGCTTCCGGCAAAGCCGCTTTCGTTAGGAACAATGCGGTCAGACCTGGTGTTTTGACGGCCTCGTCAACCGTCAGTAGGCGGGCACGCAGCGTCAGCGCGCCCAAGTTCACGCCGCCGCCAAACTCGGCCTGAATTTGCTCAGCCTCGGCATGCCCCAATTCAGAGGTCGCTGGATAAAGAATACCCAAATACAATGTGCCGGCGGGGGCTTCTCGCAGAAAGCTCAGAGTCTGAGCGATCAGACGAAGATCGCGCTGAGTCAGGCCACTGATCGTATCGGCTGCTGTCAGATGGAGTGGCAGCGCGAGTGCCGCCGCAATAAACCACGCTGCAATTGCGCCACGGAGGAACCGACCACGAATGCGGCGCCGGACACCGTCGTCTATCGCGACGTCGATCACGCAATCTGCCGATGTCAGCTCCGCGCTCATGACACCAGCCGGTTATCGACGAGCATTGCCGCGAAGTCCGCGGCAGGCATCGGCCGTCCATACAGGTAGCCCTGAATTTCCTTGCAACCCTTGTGGCGCAACAGGTCAGCCTGCTCCGCGGTCTCGACACCCTCGGCGATGGTCGTCGCCCCCAACGCTTTACTCATCACGACCACTGCATCGACGATCGCAGCGGAGTACGGGTCGCTGGTCAGGTGCTCCACGAAATGGCGGTCGATTTTGATCTTGTCGAAATGGAATTTGTGCAAATAACCGAGGCTTGAATATCCAGTGCCGAAATCGTCCATCGCAAGCCGCACCCCAACAGCGCGAAGGCGATTTAGAATGCGCAGGGTGTCGCCGGTGTCATTCAGCAGCAGGCCCTCGGTTATCTCAATCTCCAGCCGCGATGGCGCAAGGCCGGATAACCTCAGGGCATTGAGGATTGCCACATCGAGATCAACGGTTCGGAATTGTGCCGGCGAGACGTTGACGGCAACACTGATCTCTTCCGGCCACGTGGCTGCCGTGCGGCATGCTTCCTCGAGAACCCAGGCTCCGATCGGACAGATCAACCCTGTCTCCTCGGCAACGCTCATGAATTGGTCGGGCGGAACAAGGCCATTGCCGTTGCGGTTCCAACGCACCAGAGCCTCGGCCCCAACCACTCGGTCATGCGCTAGATCAACCTGTGGCTGGTAGTGCAGAACCAGCTGATTGCCGCCAACAGCCAGCCGAAGATCGTTTTCCACTTCACGGCGCTGCCGCAGTCGCGCATTCATCTCCGGGTCGAACAGACACCATTGGCTGCGCCCGTTGTCTTTCGCGCGATAAAGAGCGATGTCAGCGTTCTGCAGTAACTGTGCGCCATGCATCTGCCCATCGGCCAGTGCTATGCCGATGCTGATACTGGCGTACGCCAGTTGACCGCCTATCTTTATCGGATGTCTCGCCACGCGCAGCAGACGCGACGCGAGCGCTTCTACATCGTCCGTGGATGAAGGGTAAGGTTGAATGATGGCAAACTCGTCGCCTCCAAGGCGAGCGAGGGTATCTCCTTCACGCAAGCACCGAGCCAGACGGTCGGACAGCGTGCATAACAAGCGATCGCCTGCCGGATGACCTAAAGTGTCATTGATGGCTTTGAACTGATCCACATCGATGCAGAAAAGAGCTGGGGGTTTCCCGAGCCGCTTGCCTTGCGCCAGCGCCTGCTGCAATCGATCGGCGAACAGCGCCCGATTGGGAAGGCCGGTCAGCACGTCGTGCGCCGAAAGGTAGCTGGCACGCGCAAGTGCCTGGTGCAACAGGCGCATCGGGGCGATGCGCAGCAGGACGAAGATGAGCGCCGCAACAAGCGAGGACGCCAGCGCGGCCCAGGTGGCTCGGATCAGTCCGGATCGAAAGGAACGGGATGCCTCGGCGTTGCCCAGCCGCACTTGTCCATCCATGATCGGAACACGCACGGACATGACCGGCCAGGTTAGTTCGCTTGACGAGACCGTCTCGATGATCAGCCGGCCGGTCAGGTCGTATACGCGCCGCCTCTCGTCCTCCAGAGGTTGCCGCGCGTCTGGCGCCGAGACATGAAGCCCATCAAATTCCCAAAATCGTGGTGTCTGCCGCGCCACGATCGTAACCTCGGCCGCATGCAGTCGAGCACTTGTTTCCAGTGCACCATACAGACGGTCGCGTGCGGCAAGTACGGAGGCGAGTGGCGGCGCGATTGCAATGACGAGCGCTGCCAATCCGGCCAAGACCGTAACGGTCCGAGTAACAAGATCGTCGTATGCGCTCTCTCGCTTCCGGTCGCTCAAGCTCGTCCGAAGCAACCACACTTGGCGAACGCGTTGCAGCAGCACGTGCAGAGGTCTGAGTAGTGAGGCCACGCGCAATCATCGCATTCCGGAATTGCGTTACAGTTAAGCCAGCGGGGCGCCGGGATGCTTCGCAGACGGACACATTTAACCAGCTCGTAACGTCGCTGAGTTAGGCTCACCTTCTGCCAGGTCTGCAAAAGGCCGCGGCGGAATTGCGCTGGCGTGTGTCGCTTGTATCGCTCAGGACCGCCGCCAGCCGTGTCGTCCAATTCCGTGTTGGAACCTGACGATAGTAGGCTCTGTCGTATTGCCCTTGTCGGGGCCAGCCGTCTCGATCACAACTGACGGACTCGGCTCTTATCGGAAGGCAACCCGCCCACCACCGCGAGAGGGTAGGTGCCGAAGAGCCATCTCTGCGTGCTGGAGATGCGCGGAGCGCCAACGCCCGCACTCTGCGTCTTCGCCGCCGCGCCGCCGCACCATTTGAATGCGCCGCCGATATCACAGGTCACGCTGAACATCGGCGGCGCAATCGTGCTGGTGGCTGGCTTCAATATCCGCGGGGATACGTGGGTGAAGTCACTGAGCGCAAACGAGGCGCTGTTGCAGATGGTACGCGAAGGGCGCTTGAACACGCTGGTGGAACGCACCTATCCTCCGGCACAGACGGGGGAAGCAATGCGCGTGATCGAGGATTACGAGGTGTTCGGCAAATTCGTGGTCACGCCATGAGCGAGCCGCTGACGAAGGAAGAGTTGCAGGAACGCCTCAGCCATTCGCCGTTCATCCAATTCCAAAGGTTGATCGTGCGGGAAGCCGATCCGGGGAAGCAACGTGTGGTCATGACCGCGCCGATGCGCCCGGAGTGGGAGCGCATCGCCGGCAGCGGGCAATGGCACGGTGGCCCGATCGCCGCGGTGATCGATACGGTCGGCGACTATGCACTTGTCATGACCGTCGGCGAACCGCTGCCGACGATCAACTACCGCGTGGATTATCTCCGCCCGGCGGTGAATACCGCACTGATGGTCACCGCGACCGTGCGTCGCGCCGGACGCACTGTCGGCGTGGTGGACGTCGATGTAATGGACGAAAAAGGCGCCCTGGTGGCGATCGGCCGCGCCACCTACGCGATGGCGTGACCTCCCTGTCAGCCCATTTGCCGGATCTTCTCTGCCCACCGGTCGAGGATCGGCATCACCTCCTCCGTCCCAGCCGAAGGCAGCGTGATCACCACGCGCGCGATGCCGATGTCGCGGTAATGGCGCAGCTTGTCCAGTTCCTCGACCACCCGGAACATGGTGACAGGCAGTGATGCGACATCGCGCCCCGCTTCCTTCACCATCTGGTGGAACTGCGGCAGGAAAGCGCTGACATCGTCATATTCGGGCCGCCCCGCATGCGGCACCCAGCCGTCGCCATAGCGGATCGCCCGCCGTGCACCGTACGGGAAGGCGCCGCCGACGATCACCGGCGGATGCGGCTTCTGCACCGGCTTCGGCCAGGTCATCATCGGATCGAAGTTGACGAACTCGCCGTGATACTCGGCCTTGCCTTGCGTCCAGATCACCTTCATCGCCTCGACGCGTTCGCGCGCGATCTTGTGGCGCGACTTGAAGGGCGTTCCGTGGTCTTCCATTTCCTCGGCATTCCACCCGGAGCCGACACCGAACAGAAAGCGCCCACCGGACACCTGGTCGATCGAGGCAACCAGCTTCGCCGTCTGGATCGGATCGCGCTGCTGCACCAGGCAGACGCCGGTGCCGACCTTCAATGCCTTCGTCGCGGCCGCGGCGGCCGTCAGCGTGACGAACGGGTCCATCACGTCGTAGTACTGCTTCGGCAGTTCACCCCCGTTCGGGAACGGCGACCGTCGAGACACCGGTATATGCGAATGTTCCGGCGCCCAGAGCGACTCGAAGCCGCGCTCTTCCATCGCGCGGCCGAGCTCGCCAGGCGGCATCGAATAGTCGGTGAAGAACATGGCCGCGCCGAACTGCATCTGAGGCTCCCCCGCATCATCACGGGCGGAGCCTAACCCGGCACGGAGCGCGGTGCTATCGCTTCGACGGCGAGTGCCTCACCGGCTGCACGCTCGCGCCGCCGCCTGCCAGCGCTGCCACGGGTTGGCTGTTCACGAGAAAATGCCTCTGGCATCCTGCCTGCAGGAGAACGAACGCATGCGGGTTGGCATCGAGGTCGGCGGCACCTTCACGGATCTGGTCGCCGTTGACGGCGATCGAGTCATCGTGGGCAAGGTCCCCAGCACGCCGGCCAGTCCCGATATCGGCGCCTTCGCCGCCCTGATCGCTTCGGACATCGCGCCGGAACGTGTGACCGATCTGGTCCATGGATCGACGGTCGCGACCAATGCCATCCTGGAGCGCAAGGGAGCACGCATCGCCTTCATCACCACGCGCGGCTTTCGCGACATCCCGTTCCTGCAACGCCACGACCGCCGCAACATTTACGATCTGCGCTATGCCAAGCCGCGACCACCGGTTGCGCGCCGCGATTGCTTCGAGGTGACGGAACGCATCGATGCCGCAGGCAATGTCGTGCTGCCGCTGGATGAAAACGCGGTACGAGGACTGCTGCCATCGCTGGCAGCCGGCGGGTATGACGCGGTGGCGATCTGCCTGCTCTCTGCCTACGCGGCACCCCAGCACGAGGCGCGCCTGCGCGCTCTGATTGCCGACGCGATGCCGGGGCTGCGCATTGCCTGCTCGCATGAGATCGCCCGCGAGTTTCGCGAGTTCGAACGCGCCAGCACCACGCTGCTGTCCGCCTATGTGCAGCCGGTGATCGACCGCTACCTCTCCCGGTTCGAGACCCAGCTGGGCGGCGGCGGGTTCACCGGCCATTTCAGCGTGATGCAATCGAACGGCGGACGTCTGCCGGCCGCTGCGATGCGCAACAACGCCATCACCGCACTGTTCAGCGGACCGGCCGCCGGCGTGATCGGCGCGATCCGTCAGGCGTCGCGATCGGGCTGTGGCAACCTGATCACCTTCGACATGGGCGGCACGTCCACCGACGTGAGCCTGGTCGAGAACGGCGAACCATCGATCGCCGCCGAAACGGAAATCGACGGACTGCCCGTGCGCACGCCGGTGCTCGACATCGTGTCGGTCGGCGCTGGCGGCGGCAGCCTGGTGTGGATCGACGACGGCGGCATGCTGCGCGTCGGTCCTCGCAGTGCCGGCGCAGATCCAGGGCCTGCGTGCTATGCGCGCGGCGGCACGCAGCCGACAGTCACGGATGCGCATGTGGTGCGCGGCACGATCCGCCCCGATGCATTCCTCGGTGGCACGATGCAACTCGATGCCGACCGCGCCCATGCGGCGTTTGCGGAAGTAGCGCGGCACCTGGGCACTGATACGGCGGGAGCGGCCACGGCAGCGATCCGGCTGGCCGTCGCGAACATCGTGCGCGCGATCCAGCTGGTCTCCACCGAGCGAGGCCGCGATCCGCGCGACTATGTGCTGTTGCCGTTCGGCGGTGCGGGGCCCTTGCTGGCCGCGGAGATCGCCGAGGAGCTCGGCGTGCGTGAAATCCTGGTGCCACCGAATCCCGGCGTGGTGTCCGCGCTTGGGTTGATCTCCGCCGACTATGTGCGCACCACGGGCGTGACAAGGCGGGCCCCCCTCGACGCCGATGCCCCCGCGCTGCTGCGCGATGCCCTGGCGGAGTTCCGCGCGCGCGCGGAAGCCGAGTTCCATGCGTTGGGCCTGCATGGAGCAGCCGACTTCACCATGAGTGCCGATATGCGTTTCATCGGCCAGGCATTCGAGGTCGCGGTGGATCTCGATCCCGCAGACCTGCCGCACATGACCGCCGCCGCTCTGGCCGACCGGTTCGCCGCGGCGCATCATCGCTTGTATAGACACGGCGGCGATCCCGGGCGACGTGTAGAGATCGTCGGGCTGCGGTTCGGTATTCGCCGGCGTGCCGAAACGCTCCCCGACTTCGCCGAACGGCCCATGACGCTGGGCGGACCCGCCACCGCGGCCGTGCGTGTCGGCGACACGACCCGCCATGCACAACTGCTGACCGCTGCGAGCCTGGTCCGCCACGACACGATCGCTGGTCCGGCGCTGCTGGAGAGCTACAGCTCCACCATCTGGGTGCCGCCCGGCTGGAGCGCCATGCGCGATATTGGCGGCAATATCTTCCTGCGGAGGCTGGCGCAATGACGCTCGATCCCGTCGATTACGCGATCATCAGCCAGGCACTGATCGCTGCCGCGCGCGAGATGGGCGTGAAGCTGGTCCGCTCTGCCTTCTCCACGGTGTTGCGGGAGGCGCGCGACGGCTCCGCCGCCCTGCTGGATGCGCACGGCAACACGGTGGCGCAGGCCGAACTCATCCCGATGCAGCTTGGCACCATCGGCCACATCTTCCAGCCCTGCGCCGCCATGTATCCGCTGGAGGAATTGCAGGAAGGCGACTTCTTCGCGATCAACGATCCGTATTCCGGCGGGCAGCATCTACAGGATGTGTTCCTGTTCCATCCAATCTTCTTCGATGGCCGCTTGCTGGGATTCTCCGCTTCTGTCGCGCATCACCTGGACCTTGGCGGCGGCAGTCCCGGCCTGAATCCTGCTGCTACGGACGTGTGGGCGGAAGGACTGATCATCCCGCCGCTGAAGCTCAACATGGCCCGCGACTGGCACGGCGGCATGTTCGAGCGCCTGCTCCGCGCCAATGTGCGAGTCCCACACCAGACCATGGGCGACTTCGATGCCCAGATGGCAGCGAACGCCATCGGCATGGCGCGCGTGCGCGAACTGGCCGAGCGCTACGGCGCCGACAAGATCACGGCCGCGATGGCAGCGTTGCAGGACTACTCCGAAGCACGCATGCGAGCCGCGATCCGCGCTGTGCCGGACGGCGTGTATCGCGGTGAGGACGCGGTGGACGATGACGGCGATGGTGATACTCCCCTGCCCGTCTGCGCCACGGTCACGGTGCGCGGCGACAGTGTGGCGGTCGATTTCGCCGGCACTGCACCCCAGGTGCGTCGGCATCTGAACGCACCGTTTGCGTCCACGATCTCGGCGGCGCTGTCGTGCGTAAAGGCAGTGCTGACCAGCCCGGACATCCCGTTCAATGCAGGCGCGGCACGGCCGGTGACGATCACCGCACCGGAAGGCTCACTGCTGAACCCGCGCCGCCCGGCGCCGGTGCGGGCGCGCATGGAGGCTTGCTTCCGCGCCTGGAACGCCGTGATGAAGGCGCTGGCACAGGCGGTGCCGGACCGGGTGATCGCCTGCGGCTACGATACCACCACCGTGGGCGTGCTCTCCCATCTGCAGCCGGACGGCTGGTCGGTATATCTCGAGATATACGGTGGTGGATACGGCGCCTCGGGCGGCGCCGATGGCTGCGATGCAGTCGATGGCCCGCTGTCCAACTGCTCCAATACGCCGATCGAGGCGCTGGACCAGGATTTTTCCTTCGTCCGCGTGCTCGACTACTGCCTGCGCCCCGGCAGCGCAGGTTCCGGCGAATATCGCGGCGGGCTCGGCTTCCTGCGGCGCTTCGAGATCATTGCCGATGAGGTGAAGCTGGCGCTGTACAGCGACCGCTTCCGCCGCGCGCCGGAGGGTTTGTTCGGCGGCGAGCCAGGCAGCACCGGCTTCTGCGAGGTGCAGCGCGGCGGCCAGACGATGCGCCTGCGCTCGAAGGACGAAGTGATGCTGCAGCGAGGCGACATCGTCACGCTTGCGGTTGGCGGCGGCGGTGGCTACGGCGATCCGTCGCGGCGCACGGCGGATCGCGTGGCAGACGATCTGGCCGACGGCTACATCACCGCCTGAATCGATTCGCCGACGATATTCACCAGCCGGTCGAGCGTTGCCTCCGGCGTCATCAGCGGCGGCGCGATGCA
>DATJJM010000379.1:0-2911 GCA_035492535.1 Acetobacteraceae bacterium
TCCACGGCAGCGACGCGGCCTGACACGAACGGTGCTGTGCCAGACGCCGCGCCAATGCGGCAACGATCGGCGCGCACAGCAATCAGGCCTCGATCGGTCGGCAGCACGTTGTGGCCGCCGATGAAGCGGGCGATGAAGGCGCTGGCGGGACGTTCGAACACGTCGCGCGGCGGCCCGGCCTGGCGGATCACGCCGTCCTCCATCACCACCATGACATCGGCCATCGCCATCGCCTCATCCTGGCTGTGCGTGACATGGATGAAGCTGATGCCGAGTTCGCGTTGGAGGCGCTTCAGTTCTTCGCGCACCTTGATGCGCAGGAAGGGATCGAGCGCCGATAGTGGCTCATCGAGCAGCAGTACGCGCGGCCGGGTGATCAGCGCACGCGCCAGAGCCACACGCTGCTGCTGACCTCCCGAAAGCTGCGATGGCAGACGCTCCGCGTACTGTTCCATATGCACCAGCGCCAGGAATTCACGCGCCGTCTTATGCCGCTCCACTTTCCTGATGCCGCGCATCTTCAGGCTGAAAGCGACGTTGTCGAGGCAATTCAAATGCGGAAACAGCGCATAACTCTGGAACATCATCGCCGTGCCGCGGCGGATCGGCGGCAGGCCGGTGACGTTTTCGCCGCCGATGAGGATGTCGCCATCGGACACGGCCTCATGGCCGGCAATCATCCGCAGCGTCGTGGTCTTGCCGCAGCCGCTGGGTCCCAGCAGGCAGCAATAACTCGCATGTGGAATGCGCAAAGAGACTCCGTCCACCGCGGTGGTGGCACCGAACCGCTTGGTGACCGCCACCAGCTCGACATCGAAACGTGCATCCATGAAAAGATCCTAGCCTGGAGAAAGCCTCGCCCGGCGCTTTTGCATGCGCCATACCACCACCAGCGTCAGGCCAATGATCAGGAACGAGACTGAGGTGGTCAACGTGCCTATGGCGAACAGTACCGGTGATGTGGCACTGGAAATCAGCGCGTAGATCTCCAGCGGCAGCGTATTGTTGCGGCCAATGGCAAGCGTGGTGCGTGCATACTCATCATAGGACAGTGTGAACGCGCCCATCGCGACGCCGATGATGCCGGGCAGCAGGATCGGCAGGGTGACGTAGCGCAGGCGTTGCCACGGCGTGGCACCGAGATCGTTGGCGGCTTCCTCGTAGGAGCGGTTGAAGCGGTTCACCACGGCGAACATCGCGAACAGGCCGAAGGGCAATGTCCAGGTCAGCTGCGCGCCGAGAGCGGACGTGAACAGGCTGGTGTCCACCCCGAGGAACCGGAAGCCGAGACCGATGCCGAAGCCAACGAGCAAGCTCGGCATCACCAGGCTCGCGACGGCGAAATAGAACAGCACGCCGGAGCCGGGGAAGCGGCGGCGGAAGCCGAGTGCCGCGGCAACCGAGAAGACCACGGTGAGTGAACTGACGATTGCGGCAAGTTCCATGGAACGGCCGAACGAGACCGGGATGTTCGCCATCTGCTCCGGCTTGAACAGGTCGCGGAACCAGGTGAGAGACACGCCGGCCATCGGGAAGGTGACGCCGCCGTTCGGTCCCTGGAAGGACAGAACGTAGATCACCAGCATGGGGCCGTAGAGAAACAGCAGATACGCGCCGAATAGCGAGGCCAGGGCGTAGAAGGTCCACGGGCGTGAATCGCTGGGGCCGCTTGCGCGGGATGTGCCGCCGACCATCATCGCCTATTTCACCAGTTCCTTGCGGACATCGACCACGCGCATCATGCAGCCGACCATGATAGCGACGAACACGACCAGCACGATCGCGTTGGCCGAGGCTGGCGGGTACTGCATTGCCTGGATCTCGGTGGAAAGCATCGAGACGATGGAGGCACTCTGGCCGCCGCTCATCTGCTTCACCACGAAGTAGTCGCCCATCACCTGGGTGAACACCAGGATCGAGCCGAGCGCGATGCCGGTTTTCGACAGCGGGATCACCACGTCCACCATTGTGCGCCAGCGGCTGGCCCCGGCGTCGCGCGCCGCCTCCAGCAATGCGGGGTCGATCTTCGCGAGTGAGTTGGCGATCGGGCCGACCATCAGCAGCGTGAACAAGTGCACGTAGGTGATCACAACCGCGAAGTCGGAGAACAGCAGGAAAGTGAGCGGCTGCGAGATGATGTGCAGCTTCAGCAGGATGGTGTTGAAGGCGCCGTTCCTGCCCAGGAACGGGATCCAGGCGATGGTGCGGATGATGCCGGAGGTCCAGAACGGAATGGCGCAGAGCAGGAACAGCACGGTGCGCGTCGTAGCGCTGCGGATGTGGAAGATCAGGAAGTGGGCGATGTTGAAGCCAAGGAACAACGTGATCGCCCAGACGATGACGGCAAATTTCAGCGAGCTGACGTAGACGCGCCAGGTGGCGGGCGTGGTGAGCAGGTCGTGGTAGTTGTCGAAGATGAAGGCGGGATAGATGCCGACGCGGTCGTAGTCGAAGAAGCTGACAACCAGGAAAAGCCCGGTTGGCAAGACGAACAGCGCGATCAGGATCAGCGCGAGCGGCGAGACCTGGAGCCAGGAGACCAGCCACGGCGGCAGCCCTCGTCGTCTCCCGGCATGGCCGGGCTTGACCCTGCCATCCACCCTTGCGCCATGCGCAACCGCTACGGTCGATGACGAACTCACGCCGCGGCCTTGATCTCGTTCCTGCACCGCATCAGCGGCAGGATGCGCGTGCCGAACTGCTCCATGCCGATGACGAAGTCGTCGAACGTCAGCATCACGCCTTGTACGCCAGGTACTGCCGCCAGCTCATCCAGCATGCGGGCCACCGAGGCATATGAACCAACCAGCACGCCCTGGTTGGTGGGCAAGCGATCCACGCCCAACGTGCGGCGCTTGTGTGCCTGCGAGTATGGGTCCTGGTTGGGATCGTCATTCGCCTGCTCGTCGCG
>DATJJM010000380.1:0-15616 GCA_035492535.1 Acetobacteraceae bacterium
GCGCGCGAGCTGAACACATAGTCCAGCTCCGCCGCCTGCATCTGCTGCTCGAACGGCGTGTGGTCGAAGAAGCGATGCAGCAATGTCGTCATCCACCAGGAGAACCGCTGCACCTTCCAGATGCGACGCAGGCACGTCGCCGAATACGCGTCCAGCACGTCGGTCGTGGCATCGCGATAGAACGCGGCAATCCCACGCGTCAGCACAGCCACATCGGCCGCGGCGAGGTTCAGCCCCTTCGCCCCGGTCGGCGGCACGATATGCGCCGCATCCCCGGCCAGGTACAGCCGGCCACACTGCATCGGCTCCGTCACGAAGCTCCGCATCGGAGTGATGCCGCGTTGCAGGATCGCCCCCTCCTCCAGCCGGAAGTCATCCGTCGCCGCGCGCATCTGCAGCTCCGACCAGATCCGGTCGTCCGACCACGCCGCTAGGTCTTCATCCGGTGCGCATTGCAGATACAACCGGCTCACCGTCGGCGAGCGCATGGCCAGCAACGCAAAGCCGCGTTCATGGCTGACATAGACGTTCTCTTCCGTGGACGGCGGCGCTTCCGCCAGGATTCCCAGCCAGCCGAAAGGATAGACACGCTCGTAGATACGCAACAGATGGTTCGGAATGGATGGACGGCAAACTCCATGAAACCCGTCACAACCGGCGATGATGTCGCACTCGACCTGCCGCACGTCTCCGTCATGCCGATAGCTGATGCAAGGCGCATCGCTTTGGAAGCTATCAACGCTGACATCGTTTGCCTCGAACACGATCTGTCCGCCAGCAGCCAAACGCGCGGCAATCAAGTCCTGCACCACCTTATGCTGGCTGTAGACCATGACGTGTTTGCCAACCAGGTCAGCAAAATCGATCCGATGGTCCGCGTGCCCGAACCGCATCACCACGCCAGGGTGCAGCAATCCCTCCTGCCGCATCCGATCGCCCACGCCGGAGTCGTTCAGCATCTGCTCGGTGCCGTATTCCAGCACGCCGGCACGGATGCGGTTCTCCACGTGTTCGCGCGACCGCGCCTCCAGCACGACCGATTCAATGCCCTGCAAATGCAGCAGATGCGACAATAACAGGCCGGCCGGACCGGCCCCGACGATACCAACCTGTGTGCGCATCAATCGCTCCTCCGCGGCGGAATGTAGCCGTATCGCGGCGCACGTGCATAATCGCCGCAAACCAGCCGGAAGGACCCACCGATGGCCGACACACCAACACCCGCAGCACTGGCTGCCGAGTTCGACTGTCTTATGGCGCGCGCCGGCGTCACTGTGCCGCAGCAACGCCGCTCCGCCGCGCTCGCCGCCTTTGCCGACCTGCGCGATCAGATCGCATTGCTGCACGGCCGCTACGGCCATGAAGCCGAACCCTCCAACGTGTTCCGCCTGACGCCAGCGGGAGACAAGTGATGGACACGCAGGACCTTTCGATTGCCGAGATGGGCCGACTGCTGCGCGCCGGCACCGTCACGTCCGAAACACTTGCCCGCGACGCCCTGTCGCGCGTCACCGCACAGGACGACGCGCTGCACGCCTTCGTGCTGGTCACGCAAGATCGAGCGCTGGAGGACGCGCGCCGCGCCGATGCAGAGCTGAAGGCCGGCAAGGATCGCGGCCCGTTCCACGGCGTTCCCTATGCGCTGAAGGACATCTACGACACCGCCGGCATCCGCACGACCTGCCATTCCAAGCTGCGCGTCGATATTGTGCCAAAGCACGACAGCGTCGCCGCGGCGCGTCTTCGCGAGGCCGGCGGCGTGCTGCTCGGCAAGCTTGCGACGCATGAATTCGCCATCGGCGGCCCAAGCTTCGACCTGCCATTCCCTCCCGCGCGCAATCCATGGAACCCCGCGCACGTCACCGGCGGTTCGTCCTCCGGTTCCGGCACTGCTGTTGCCTCGCGCATGGTGCGCATGGCGATGGGCTCGGATACCGGCGGCTCGATCCGAGGCCCGGCGGCATGGTGCGGCACCGTCGGCATCAAGCCTACCTACGGCCGCGTCTCCCGGCGTGGCGTGTTTCCGCTGTCGTGGACGCTTGATCACATCGGCCCGCTGACACGCAATGTCGAAGACGCAGCGATCACCCTCCAGGTTCTGGCCGGACACGACGCGCAGGATCCCGCCAGCGCCGATGTTCCCGTGCCGGACTATCGCGCCGGCCTGGAGAAAGGTGTGAGCGGCCTGCGCATCGGCATTCCGCGGGCCTTCTTCGCAACGGCGCAGGCCATCACGCCGGAATGCACCGCCGAACTGGACCGCATTGCGGCGACGCTGCGTAAGGCCGGCGCGACGGTGGAAGACATCGAGCTTCCCGACTATGCCCTGTTCTCCGCCGCCGGCCGCGTCATCATGATGGCCGAGGCGTTCGCCATCCACGAAGCCGACATGAAGACGCGCCTGCTGGACTATGGCGAGATCACCGCCGGCCGCTTCATCCTTGGCGCAGCGATCACGGCGGCGGACTTGGTCCACGCCTTGCGTGCGCGCCGTGAACTCACCGATGCGGTGAACGCTGCACTGTCGCGCTACGATGCACTGCTGACCCTGGCCACATTGGCCACGGCGCCACGCTTCGACCAGCCGACCGATGCGCTGTCATCCGCCTCGCCGATCCAGACGATCCCGTTCAATGTCACCGGCCATCCGTCGATGAGCGTGCCCACCGGCCTCGGTGCCAGCCGCCTGCCGATCGGCGTCATGCTCACCGGACGCCCATTCGATGAAGCGATGGTGTTCCGCATCGGCCGCGCGGTGGAGAAACTGTCGGGCTGGGAGAGCGTTCCTCTGCCAGGAGGCTGACACGGTGCATGGCGCAGGTTCGTATCGGCATATCCGGCTGGACCTATGCGCCGTGGCGCGGCGTGTTCTACCCGAAAGGCCTGACGCAGAAGCGTGAGCTCGAATACGCCGCCAGCCAGTTCGACTCGCTGGAGATCAACGGCACGTTCTACGGCATGCAGCGCCCGGACGCATACGCGTCCTGGGCGGATCAGGTGCCGGACGATTTCCTGTTCGCGGTGAAGGGGCCGCGTTATCTGACGCATATGCGGCGGCTGCGCGATGTGGCGGTGCCGCTGGCGAACTTCATTGCCTCGGGGCTGTTGCGACTGGGACCGAAGCTGGGGCCGATCCTGTGGCAATTCCCACCCAACTTCCGTTTCGATGCGGAGCGGATCGAAGCATTCCTGAAGCTGCTGCCGCACGATACCGAAGCAGCCGCGCGGTTGGGCAGGCGGCACGACGACAAACTGCGAGCGCCCGCCTGGCTGAAAGTCGATACTGCCCGCCCCATGCGACACGCGTTCGAGATCCGCCACGACAGCTTCCGCACCCCCGCGTTCATCGCTCTGCTGCGCAAGTACGACGTCGCGCTGGTCTGTGCCGACACCGTCGCATGGCCAAGATTGATGGATCTGACTGCCGATTTCGTCTACTGCCGGCTGCACGGATCGGAAGAACTGTACGCCAGCGGCTACGACAACCAGGCTCTCGATATCTGGGCAGCGCGTGTCGCCGCCTGGGCCAAGGGTGCCGAACCCACGGACGCTGAACGGGTGAACGGCCCCGGCAGGAAGCGCAAACGCGACGTGTTTGTCTATTTCGACAACGACAAGAAGGTCCGCGCCCCGTTCGATGCACTGGCACTCCGCGAACGGGTGGAAAAACTGCTCGCTACTCGATCGCGCTCGTCGACTTCGCAAGTTCGCGCAGCACGAACTTCTGGATCTTCCCGGTCGAGGTCTTCGGGAGCTCACGGAACACAAAGCTCTTCGGCACCTTGAACCGTGCCATATGCTCGCGACAGAACTCGCGGAGTTCGTCGGCAGTGACGGTTGCACCCGGCTTCAGCTCGATGAAGGCGCAGGGCGTCTCGCCCCACTTCTCATCAGGCTGCGCCACCACCGCAGCGCTCAGCACGGCGGGGTGGCTATAGAGCGCATCCTCTACCTCGATCGATGAGATGTTCTCACCGCCCGATATGATGATGTCCTTCGACCGGTCGCGGATCTTCACATAACCATCCGGCTGCATCACCGCCAGATCGCCGGTGTGGAACCACCCGCCGGCAAACGCCGCCGTCGTGGCCTTGGGATTCTTCAAATAGCCCTTCATCGTGATGTTGCCGCGGAACATGATCTCGCCCATCGTCTCGCCGTCCCATGGCACGGGCTGCATCGTATGCGGATCGAGCACCGTCAGGGCTTCCTGCATCGGCACGCGCACGCCTTGCCGTCCATTTCGCTCGGCGCGCATGTCGATCGGCATCATGCTCCACGCTTCATGCTTGGCGCACACCGAAGCCGGGCCATAGGTCTCCGTCAGCCCATAGACATGCGTCAGCTCGACGCCAATCTTCTCGGCCCCTTCGATAATTGCGGCGGGAGGCGCGGCGCCGGCGATCTGCCCATTGATCCGGTGATCGATCTCGCGCCGCAACTCCTCCGGCGCATTGATCAGCATCGAATACACGATCGGCGCACCACACATATGGGTCACGCGATGGTCGCGGATCGCATCCAGCGCCGCCTTCGCCTCTACGCGCCGCAGGCACACACTGGTGCCGGCACGTTCTGCCATCGTCCACGGATAACACCAGCCATTGCAATGGAACATCGGCAGCGTCCACAGATACACCGCGTGCGCCGGCATATCCCAATCCAGCACGTTGCTGATCGCATTCAGATATGCGCCGCGATGATGACACACCACGCCCTTCGGATCACCCGTAGTGCCAGATGTATAGTTCAGCGATATCGCATCCCATTCGTCTGCCGGTGCCTGCCATGCAAACTCAGGATCACCCTCCGCCAGGAACGCCTCGTAGCCGATCTCGCCGAGCGTCTTGCCTCCCTGATAGCTGGGGTCATCGATATCGATCACCAGCGGCCGTTCGTCGAGCAACGCCAGCGCCTGTTCGATCGTCGCGGAGAACTCCCGATCGGTGATCAGTACCCGCGCACCCCCATGACGCAGCATGAAGGCGATCGTCTCGGCATCCAGCCGCGTATTCAGCGTGTTCAGCACCGCGCCGCACATCGGCACGCCGAAATGCGCCTCGTACATCGCGGGAATATTCGGTGCCATCACTGCGACAGTGTCATTCTTGCCGATCCCCCGCCGCGCCAGCGCAGAGGCAAGCCGCCGGCACCGCGCATACGTGTCGCGCCAGGTGAAGCGCTGCGCGCCGTGCACCACGGATGGCCGATCAGGAAAAACATAAGCTGCGCGCTCAATAAATGTCAGTGGCGTCAGCGGGGCATAGTTCGCCTGGTTCCGGTCGAGGCCGGTCAGGTAAGCGCTGTTCATACCGTCCCTCCCGAAAGCAGATCGCGCACCGCCTGCATCACGGCCTCAGGCGTCTCGCGCGACAGGAAATGCCCGGCGACCGGCACGACGCGCCGCTCGTATCGCGCGGTGAAATGCCGGGCGTGATGTTCCGACTGCTCCGCCGGCCCAACCCCATCGCACGCGCCGTGCAGCACGATGGTCGGCACCGTAATCGGCGGTTGTGCAGCCAGGCGCTGTTCCAGCGGCTCATACACCGGATCGCCCGGAGCGTTGCCATAGCGGTGCCGATACGACTGTATCGTCACGTCGACAAAGTCCGGATTGTCGAAGCTGGTCGCCGTGGCCTCGAACGTCGCATCGTCGAACTGCCAGTTCGGCGACCAAAGCTGCCAGAGCAGCCGGCAGATGTCGCGGCGGTTCTGCTGCAGCCCGGCGCGGCCTCGCTCGGTCTGGAAATACCATTGGTACCAGTAGCGATTTTCCTGCCCCGCCGATACCGGCCTGCCAGACGCGGCAATGTTCTGGATGTTGTAGCCGCTGATGGAAACCAGCCCGCGCACCCGCTCCGGCCACAGCGCGGTGGCCACGCAGGCGGCGCGTCCACCCCAGTCGTAGCCGACAAGCAGCGCCCGTTGAACACCAAGCGCATCCATGAAGTCGCGCACATCGGCACCCAGCGCGGCCTGCTGGCCGGACCGTGGCGTGGCGGGGTCCAGGAATCGCGTCGGTCCGTATCCACGCAGCCACGGCGCCAGCACACGGCAACCGTGGTCCGCCAATGCCGGCGCAACGGCGTCCCAATCATGCGGATCAGACGGCCAACCATGCAGCACGATCACCGGCGTGCCCTCCGCCGGCCCGTATTCATGATAGGCGATCTCGAGTACCGGCGTGCGGATGGTCTTCATCGGCATCAGTCCGCCGGCGCGCCGGACAGGCCGGTCGCCTGGTCGGCAATCGCGAACGTCTCGTAGTAACTGATCCGCGGTTCGCAGCGGTAGCGCTGCCGGATGCCCTCCAGCCAGGACCCGCTGTAGAACGCCTTCGCCGATGCGAGGTCCTTCCACAGATACGAACCGCCCGCCACGCGCCCGTTTATGTCGTGGATGAACTGCTTGCGGATGAAACCAGGCACGCCGAGAAAATCCGGAGCGATCTTCAGGAAGTGCGCGCGGCAGGCGTCGCGACCGATCTCGTCCGGCAGGTCATAGAGAACGATGGCCGTGATCATGCTGCCGCTCCCTTCTCACTGGACCAGCGTATTCGACACGGCCCCGCCCGTCGCGGTGCGCCCGCCGTCAGACACATAGTGCCCGCCCGTCATGTTGCTCGCCAGATCGGAGCACAGGAACAGCACCAGGTTGGCGATTTCCTCTGCCGTGCCATAGCGGCCAAGCGGGATGTTGGACTGATAGCGTGCACTGACGCTGCCCGGGTCACCGGGATTCAGCATCGCCTCCACCGAATGGATCATGCGCGTATCGATCGGCCCGGGGCATACCGCGTTGATCCGCACGCCGGCACGCGCCACCTCGCCGGCCGCGGTCTTGGTCAGGCCGATCACCGCATGCTTCGAGGCGACGTAGGCCGGCATCCCGGGCGAAGCCACCAGCCCCGCCACCGAGGCCATGTTCACCACGGCACCGCGCTTCTGCTTCAGCATCACCGGCAGCACATGGCGCAACCCGAGGAACACCCCCTTCACATTCACCGCCATCACCGCGTCGAACATCGCCTCGTCGTACTCGGCTGTCGTCGCCATAGTCCCCTCGATGCCCGCATTGTTGTGGAAGCAGTCGATCGTGCCATACGCATCGAGCGCCGCCTTCACATAAGCCTGAACATCTGCCGATTTCGTCACGTCGGCGGCGACGAACAGCGCCTCGCCGCCCTGTTGCCGGATGATGCCGGCGGTGCCTTCACCGGCCGCGGTATCACGATCCACCGCGACCACCCTGGCCCCACCACTCGCGAAGCCCAACGCGGCGGCGCGACCGATGCCATTGCCTGCGCCGGTGACCAGCGCCACTTTACCCTTGAAGTCCATGGTTTCCTCCTAAGCGCCTGTTGCGCGCACCCTAGCACGCCGGCGACCCGTCGAGGAACTCGTGGCTCGCCTCTTCCAGGCAGGCCCAGAGATAGGGCGCAAAAGAGCGCGCCACATCGATGCGGAACGCGTCCGCCGAGGTGCGCCACAGCAGGATCTGCGCCTTGCCGAACACCGTGCGCGTGCACATGCCAACCGGAAATGCCGGCAGATGCAGATCGAGCGCACAGAACGCGTTGATCACCCAGGCGGCACAGGGGCCGGAAACTTCGATTGCGGTATCGCGGTGCGATACGTCGACCGCGCCAGAAATAGTGCAGCTGGGCGCAAGCAGCATGAATTCATCAGGACCAAGCCACATCACGGTGCGATCGCTCTCGACAATCACGCGGCAGGCGTCAGGCAGCACCATGCCAAGGCTCGCGGCATCGCCATGCACGACGTAGCGGGCCTCAGGTGGCAGTACCGTCAGCCGCACCGGCGCATCGGCACGATCAACCATGCAGACGCTCGCCCGCCTTGTCGTAGAAGACCGGGTCGGTCACCTGCACCGCGATCGTGCGATCGGCCATCGGCACATGCAGAATCTGGTCGATCCGCGACCAGCCGCCGGATACCAGCGCGAGGGCGATCGGCCGTTGCAGCGTCTCGCTCCAGTACGCCGAGGTAACGTGCCCCAGCGACGGCCCCTCGGCGACAAGCTGCGCCCCTTCCTCAAGGACTTCCGGCGTCAGCAATCCCACGAGTTGCATGCGATCGGCACGCAGCATGTCGGCGCGGTTCAGCGAACGCCTGCCGACGAAATCGCGCGTCCGACCGGCAGCGATGCCAATGTCGAGCGGCGTCACAGTGCCATCGGTCTCCTGCCCAACGATGATATAGCCCTTCTCCGCGCGCAGTACATGCATCGCCTCCGTGCCATAGGGCATGATGCCGTGCGGTTCGCCCGCGGCAAACACCGCGTCCCATACATCGCGGCCATGATCCGCCGGCACGTTGATTTCGTAACCAGACTCGCCGGTAAAGCTGACCCGGAACAGCCGCATCGGCACATCGCAGATGCGGCCTTCCTGAACGCTCATATGCGGCATCGCCGCAAGGTCGATGTCCTGCACAAAAGGCTCGATCACCTCACGCGCGCGCGGACCCTGCACGGCGATCACCGCCCACTGCTCGGTTGTCGAGGTCAACCAGACGCGCAGATCGGTGAATTCGGTCTGCCGGTAATCCTCCATATGATGCAGCACGCTCGCCGCACCACCCGTTGTGGTCGTGACGTGGAATCGATCGGGCGCCAGCCGCGCAATGACGCCATCATCCATCACGGTGCCGGCCTCGCTCAGCATCACGCCGTATCGACAGCGCCCGGACGCCAGCCGATCGAAACCGTTGATGTACATCCGGCTCAGGAACGCCGCGGCATCGGGCCCGGTCACTTCGATCTTCCCCAGCGTCGAGCCGTCGAAGATGCCGGCCGCATGGCGCACCGCCCGGCATTCGCGCGCAACGGCCTGATGCATGTCCTCGCCATCGCGCGGGAAGTAGCGCGCGCGTTGCCAGTTCCCGACGTTTTCAAACACCGCGCCGCGCTCGGCCGCCCAGGCATGGAGCGGCGTCTGGCGCACCGGATCGAACAACTCGCCGCGCGACGTGCCAGCGAAGGCGCCGAACGTGACCGGTGTATAGGGCGGACGGAACGTGGTTGTGCCCACATCGGCGATCGATCGCTTCAACATGCCGGACACCGCGGTCAGGGCGTTCATGTTGGACGTCTTGCCCTGATCGGTTGCCATGCCGGTGGTGGTGTAGCGCTTCACATGCTCGATCGACCGGAACCCTTCGCGCGTCGCAAGCCGGAGATCCTTGGCAGTGACATCGTTCTGGAAATCGACAAAGGCAGTCTTGCTGATGAAGCCAGGATATTGTGCCGCCGGCTCGGCCGTGTGACGCGACGCCGACGCCTCCGCGTCACCGGCATCGAACCCTTCCTCCGCGCATGCATCGATCCCGAATGTGCCATTGCACGCACCTGCCGAGCGCACGCGTTCTGTCCATGCGCCCGGCAGGAACATCTGCCGCTGCCCATCGAATTCAAGCTTGCCGCGGGATTGCGAGAACAGATGCACGGACGGCGTCCAGCCGCCACACATCAGCACGGCGTCGCACGCCAGACTCTCGCGATTGGACAATGTCACGCGATCCACCTTCATCCGTCCTCGGGTACCGGTTGCGAAGACGCCTTGCCGAACGGGGAGGCCGGAGGCCCGCGCGGCATCGCTTGGCTCCATCCGCGCGTCCGCCACAACAACGGAAACTTCCGCCTCTCGCAGCGCCGCCACCACCGCGTAGGCGCTGTCATCGGTGGTCAGGACGACCACCCGCTCACCGACCTTCACGCCATATCTTTGCAGATACACGCCCGCTGCACCCGCCAGCATCACGCCCGGCCGATCATTGCCGGGGAACACGAGCGGCCGTTCCAAGGCACCCGTCGCGATCACCACCCGCTTTGCGCGCACATGCCAGAGCCGCTCGCGCGGCAGCCTGGGATCAGGTTCAGCGATGTGATCCGTGATACGCTCGACCAGCCCGATCATGTTGTCCGGATACCAGCCAAATGCCGTCGTGCGCGGCAGCAGCGTCACCTCGGACCGCTGCTCCAGCGAGGCAACAGCCTGGTTCAACCAATCAGAGGTCAGCATTTCCGCCAGCAATGACCCGCCCATCTCAGCCTGCTCATCGCACAGCACCACGCGCTCCCCGCGCGCCGATGCGCTCAATGCCGCCGCCAACCCGGCTGGCCCCCCGCCGATCACCAGCGTATCGCAATGTGCATACCGATGCAGATACCGATCCGGATCGGGCGCGGCCGGCGCCCGTCCGAGCCCGGCCGCTGCCCGGATCACCGGCTCGTACACGTGCCGCCAGAACCCACGCGGCCACATGAATGTCTTGTAGTAGAACCCGGCCGACAGCAGAGGCCCGAACGCACCGGCCACAGCACCGAAATCCCAGGCCAATGACGGAAACCGGTTCTGGCTTGTCGCCCGCAGCCCGGCATAAAGCTCAACCTGCGTTGCCCGCAGATTCGGTGTCATGCGCCCGCCACCGCGATCCACGGTGACCAGCGCGTTCGGCTCCTCGGACCCCGCCGCCATGATTCCGCGCGGACGGTGATATTTGAACGACCGTCCCACCACCCGAACGCCGTTCGCCAGCAGCGCGGATGCCAGCGTATCACCGGCGCATCCGACCATCCGGCGTCCATCGAACCAGAATTCAAGCGGCTTGGCGCGATCGATCCGACCGCCGCTCTCGGTGCGGAATGCCCCCGTCACGATGGTGGCAACTCACCCGGTTGATAAGTGGACAGCACGCGGTCGCTCACCGTATCGCGCACGCCGTTGAAGAAGCGCCCGCAGCCGTGGATATGCCGCCAGCGCTCGGCATGCCGTCCCTTCGGGTTGGTGCGCATATACAGGAAGTCCGTCCACGCCGCGTCGTCCACCGCCGCAGGGTCGGCCGGACGCGCGATATGCGCCTCGCCACCATAGTGGAATTCGTTTTCTGGCCGTACCCCGCACCACGGACACTCGATCAGCAGCATCAGTGCGCCACCGCCGCAGCCGCCGCCTCATCGATCAGCGCCCCCGTGCGGAACCGCTCCAGCGAGAACGGTGCCGCGATCGGATGCGGCTCCCCCCGCGCCATCGTCGCCGCGAACACATGCCCCGAACCCGGCGTCGCCTTGAACCCGCCGGTGCCCCAGCCACAGTTCACGAACAGCCCGGGCACCGGCGTCAGCCCGATGATCGGCGACCGATCTGGCGTCACATCGACGATGCCGCCCCAGTTCCGCAGCATCCGCAGCCGCCGGAACGTCGGGAACAGCTCGCAGATCGCCTCCAGCGTATGCTCCGCAACATGCAGGCCGCCCGCCTGGCTGTACGACGTATAGGCATCCGTCCCCGCACCGATCACCAGTTCACCCTTGTCCGACTGCGATATATACGCATGGATACTGTTCGACATCACCACGCAGGGCAGGACTGGCTTCACCGGCTCCGAGACCAGCGCCTGCAACGGATAGCTCTCCAGCGGCATGCGCACCCCGGCCATCGCCATCACCACGCTGGTATGGCCCGCCGCCACCACACCCACCTTCGTGGCCGCGATTCGCCCCCGTGTCGTCTCCACCGCGTTCACCGCACCGGACGACCCGCGCACAATCCCGGTCACCTCGCAGTTCTGGATGATATCCACCCCCAGCGCGCTCGCCGCGCGCGCATACCCCCAAGCCACCGCATCGTGCCGTGCCACACCACCCCGCCGCTGCAACGCCGCTCCCAGGACCGGATACCGCAGCGACTCCGAAACATTCAGCGGGGGACAGAACGCCTGCGCCTGTTCCGTCGTCAGCCACTCATTATCGATTCCCTGCAACCGGTTGGCATGCACATGCCGCTTGAACACCTGCACATCGTGCACCGAATGCGCGAGCATCATCACGCCGCGGGGCGAGTACATGACGTTGTAGTTCAGCTCCTGCGCCAGTCCCTCCCACAGCTTCAGCGCGTGTTCGTACAGTGCCGCGCTCGCATCCCACAGATAGTTGGACCGGATGATCGTGGTGTTGCGCCCCGTGTTGCCGCCACCGAGCCACCCGCGCTCCAGCACCGCGATATTCCGCACGCCATGCTCGCGCGCCAGGTAATACGCGGTCGCCAGACCATGGCCGCCCCCGCCCACGATCACCACGTCATAGGCCACCTTCGGCTCAGGCGAGCGCCATTGCTCCGGCCACCCCGCCCCCGTCACCGCATGCCGTAACAGGCTGTAGATCGAAAACCGCAACGTTCCTCTGCCCCGCCGTCATTGCGAGGAGCATAGCGACGAAGCAATCTAGATGGGAGAGAGCGGCAGGAGGGAATGGCTATGGCCGACTACGACTACATCATCATCGGCGCCGGGTCTGCCGGCTGCGTGCTGGCTCACCGCCTGACCGAGGACGCGCGCACCAAGGTGCTGCTCCTGGAAGCCGGCCCGAAAGACGACTCGATGTGGATCAATATCCCCGTCGGCTTCACCAAGCTGCTGAACAGCCCGCGCTTCAACTGGAACTTCGCCACCGAGCCCGAGGACAACGTCAAGGGCCGCTCGATCCCCATTCCGCGCGGCAAGACACTCGGCGGGTCCAGCTCGATCAATGGCATGCTGTACGTCCGGGGCAACCCGCTCGACTACAATACCTGGGCGCAATTCGGCAATCGCGGCTGGTCCTACGAGTCGGTGCTGCCCTATTTCCGCAAGTCGGAACACTTCGAGCCTGGCGGGGATGCGACCCGTGGCCGCGGCGGGCTGCTCAACGTCGCCAACATGATCGAGCGCGCCGAACTGCTCGATGCCTTCATCGACGCGGCCGAGGCGGAAGGCTGGCCGCGCAACCCCGACTACAACAACGGCAGGCAGGAAGGCTTCGGCTACTACCAGGTGACGCAGAAGAATGGCCGCCGCTGGTCCACCGCGCGCGCCTTCCTCGATCCCGCGCGCAGCCGCCCCAACCTGCGCGTGGAAACGGAAGCCCACACCACGCACATCCTGCTGGACGGCAAGCGCGCGATCGGCGTGGAGTATCGCCAGAACGGCCAGACCCACCAGGCGCGCTGCAATGCCGAGGTGATCGTGGCGGCCGGCGCGGTGAAGTCGCCGCATTTGCTCGAACTGTCAGGCATCGGCCAGCCGGAGCTGCTGCAATCCCTCGGCATCGAGGTGCAGCACGAACTGCGTGGCGTCGGCGAGAACTATCGCGACCACTTCGCCCCGCGCATGAACTGGCGCGTCAAGCTGCCGGTCACGCTGAACGAGCACACCCGCGGCGCGCGATTCGCCCGCGAGATCATCAAATACTACACGCAGGGCCGCGGCATCCTGACCTTCACCGCCGGCATCGTCTATGGCTTTGTCAAGACACGCCCCGAGCTGGAGGAACCCGACGTCCAGTACCACTTCGCCCACGCCAGCTATGCCACCGCGCAGACCCGCGTCCTGGACCGCCAGCCGGGCATGACGCTCACCGTCTATCAATGCAGCCCGGAGTCGAAAGGCTCGATCCACGCCAAGGCAGCCGACCCCATGGCCGCGCCTGCCATCCGCCCCAACTTCCTCGCCGAGGAACTCGATCGCCGCACGATTGTGGAGGGCATGAAGATCGGTCGCCGCATCATCAACAACCGGGGGCTGGACATGTACCGCGACTACGAGATGAACCCCGGCGATGGAGTCCAGACCGACGACGAATGGCTCGATTTCGCGCGGATGAACGGCCAGACCACCTACCACGTCACCGGCACCTGCAAGATGGGCAATGATCCGATGGCAGTGGTGGATGACGAACTGCGCGTGCGCGGCATCGGCGGATTGCGCGTGATAGACGCCTCGATCATGCCCACGCTGGTCTCCGGCAACACCAATGCCGCCGTCATCATGATCGCGGAGAAGGGCGCAGACATGATCAAGGCCGCCGCACGTCCCGAGCGCGCCGCCGCGTAGCCGCCCATCGCTTCCCCACCGTCATGGCCGGCCTTGAGCCGGCCATCTCGCCGCAGGCAACTTGGTGCGACGGAACGCTGAGGGGCCAGCGCAATCAACCCTCCGTCGTGATATCCACCTGCACGTTCAGCCCCAGATAATCCGCCGGCGCCGCGGTGAACGTGCCGCTCAGCGGCACCGCCTGCTTCGGATCGCGTGCCACCGCAACGCGCAGCAGGTTCCGCCCTCCCACCAGATCGTTGGTCGGATCAATCTCCACCCACCCCGCGCCAGGAAGATAGATCTGCGCCCAGGCATGCGTCGCCCCGCCGCCAACAACGGGCTCGTCACCCTGCACCTTCTCTTCGTCATACAGGTAGCCGGAGGCGAACCGCGCCGCCAATCCAAGTGACCGCGCCGCCTCCATCATGAACAGTGCGAAATCCCGGCATGTGCCGCTGCCGCCATCCAGCGTGACAAGCGGATCCTGCGTCCCCATCTCGTCGCGCGCGTTGTAACCGAACTCACCCTTGATGGCGTGCGCCATGGCCATCAGGATCGCCATCGTGTCGCCGTCGCGCTGCTGCTCGACAAAGCGCCGCGCCCACGCATCCACCCGATGATCCGGATCGGGATAGTGCCGCTCCACCGACCGCACCAGATCGGGAATCTCCGAAGCGTCGTAACTGAACGGATAGTGCCGCGCGAATTCCTCCAGCGTCACGCCAGCCTCGGATAACGGATAATGCTCCGCCCGGAACGAAGACACCACCACCAGCTCGCTTGCCGGCTCGCTGAACTCCGCAAGTGCCACAGAATTCCCGAACACATCATGCAGCCACCGCACCGAGGCCGACGGCGAAATCGTCAGGGCCGTCTCCAGCAGTCTCAGGTCATGGCTGTCGCGCGGCCGCATCATCAGGCGATGCGGGCCGAACGTCACAGGCTTGGCATATTTGTATTCAGTGCGATGCGCGACGTTGAGGATTTTCATCGATCCAACTAACGCGAACACACTCCGCTCGCCGCATCAACTATCCGTTCGCGTCGGTCAGCGCCTCCAGATGCACTTCAACAGACAGTGCCTGCGCGCCGCCTCCCAGAATCACGCCCCGCAGCGGTGCCACATCGCTATAATCGCGCCCCCAGGCCAGCACGACGTGTTCGTCGCGCACCACGATCCCGTTGGTCGGATCGAGGCCCACCCAACCGAATTCCGGTCCCAACCACGCGCCAACCCACGCATGCGACTGATCGGCGCCCAGCCGGCGAGGCTGCCCCGCGGCCGGCCGCGTCCGGATATAGCCCGACATATACCGGGCGGGCACACCGAACGCGCGGACCATGCTGATCATCATATGCGCGAAGTCCTGGCACACCCCTTCGCGTCGCCGCAGCACGTCGCGTATCGGCGTCGCCGTCGTGGTCACGCCCGGCCGGAAGGTGAAGTCCCGCTTGATCCGCGCATTCAGCTCCAGCAACGCCGCCAATGCCGGCCGGCCAGGCGCAAAGCTCACCGCCGCATAAGCCCGCGCCTCCGGATCAGACGGCGCCAGGGGGCTTTCGAACACGAACTCCGCAGCCTGCCAGCCCGCGTCGCCACCCTTCGCCGCAGCAAGGGCCGCGGCTTCCCACGCCGGCGTGTCCGCCGCCGCCGGCAGCGCCGGAAACAGCACGTCCACGGTCGCTTCCGCTGTCACCTCGAA
The DNA here is from genome assembly GCA_035492535.1 of Acetobacteraceae bacterium. GTDB lineage: Bacteria > Pseudomonadota > Alphaproteobacteria > Acetobacterales > Acetobacteraceae > JAMXLO01. The sequence goes on from DATJJM010000380.1 coordinate 15,575, forward strand.
GGCCGCATGCGCCGCATCCAGGAAAAGCCAGGTCACATCGTT
>DATJJM010000381.1:0-4555 GCA_035492535.1 Acetobacteraceae bacterium
AGGCGCGCTCGCCGACGTGGTCGGAGGTGACCTGCAGGTCCTTCAGCCACGCCGCGTCGGAAGCACAGGCGGTGCCGCGTACCTCGATCCTGGTCAGGCCCGGTACGCTGCGGATGTCCATATCCGCCGAGCCGAGGGTCAAGCTCAGGCTCTTCAGGCCGGCAGCGTCGATGTCGGTGTTGCGCGGTGCGCTGAATTGGCAGGGCGTTGCGGCTGCCGCCAGCGACGGCAAGAGCAGCAGCAAGGCGGGAATGATCTTTTGCATGGCATCTACTCTCCTGTGGGCAATCCAGCTTCAGATGCAGGTGGGTGGCGCAGCGTTTACATGAATGATCTACCAAGATATGCACCATCTCCTACCGTCAGACACAGCTTGTCGGCCGGAGATGGGGGGTCCAGGTTTGCCCGTGGAGCAGGCACCACGCACGAAACCGCCGACGTTCATGCGGCTCCTTGATGACAGTTCTGATGTTGGTCAGGTGCCGTGCTCCATCACCGGAATCCGACCGGTGCAACGGCCGTGCATGCAGGGCGCAGACAGCTTGCGGGATGCGTCGGACCGTGCAAGGCCGTACGCTCGACAGTTCGGCGGGGGAGCTGTTTGGCCATCCGTCTTCCACGGAAAAGGATCGGACATTGCCGCGAGCTCGCCACGCAGCAGGTGCAGCAGCCATCGAGGCGCTCATGAATCCAGGGTTTTCCGGCATCGCCTTTGCGCTGCCGGATCACGACCGGCAGCAGGAATCCTCCTTCGTGCCGGCCGCATGGCAGTAGCCACAGGCATCCAACCTCGCAGGAGAATTTCATGAATACTCGTTTCGAACGTACCGGCCCCCTGACCGAACTGGCCAGCTATCCCCAGTGGGCCCAGGACATGGTCGCCGATTGCGAAAGCACCAAACAGAGCGTGCTTGACCACGAACTTTGGGCAAGGATGCGTGCCGCCACGCTCGACCACGTGTCCATGACCCATTTCATGATGGGCGTGTGGCCTTTCATCGAGCGCTTCCCCAGCTACATGGCGCTCAATTTGCTCAAGACCCGTTATGGCCGCAGCCCTGGTGACGATCTTGCGCGTCGGTGGCTGGTGCGCAACATCCGGGTTGAGCAGAATCATGCCGAGTACTGGCTCAACTGGGCCGATGGCGCAGGTGTTTCGCGCGAACAGATTCTGAATTCACGGCCCCCCCACGGTACTCAGACACTGGCCAACTGGTGCGAGGAAATCAGCAGCAAGGGGACGCTGGCGGCCGGTATCGTCGCCACCAACTACGCCATTGAGGGGGTAACCGGTGAATGGTCACAACCCATCTACGAAAGCACGGCTTATGCGGAAAGCTTCCCCAAGAAAACAAGGACGGGCAGCCTGCGCTGGCTTCAACTCCATGCAGCATACGACGACGTACATCCCTGGGAGGCGCTCGAGATCGTCTGCACTCTGATGGGTACTGCTCCCGCCACCGATGAAGTGGCGCATCTGGGCGAGTGCATTCGCCGTAGTTACACAAGTATGCGTATTGTTGGTGATTTGTGCCTGCAGGCATGCCGGCATCCGATGGAGGCCGTGGAAGCAGCGGCCTGAAGACGGGAAGTTGCAAGATGTGAAGGTATTTCCCTTGATGGGGCAGGCATGAGATAACGTGAGCATGCGCAAGGCGCCACCTACGTTGCAACGCCCCTTGTCCCGACGCTTGTTGCCGCTGGCCTATGCGTTGGTGGCTGTTGTGGGAATGATCCTTGTTTTGACGTGGTTTGCTTTGCAAATCCAGGTCACTCTCGCTGGGTTCCTCAACAGCGAGAGTGTCTGGTCCAAAGCCCAGAAGCAGGCCGTCATCGCGCTGGACGCCTATGCTTCCAATGGCGACGCCCGCGACCTTGCCAGTTTCCAGAACAATTACGCCATTATTGATTCCGACCGCCGGGCACGCGATGCGATAGCGTCGGGTCGCTATGACAAGGACGTGGTGGATCAGGCATTTGTCCGCGGCAATGTGATGCCTTCGGCGAAGCCAGGCATGATCTTCATGTTGCAGCATTTTTCAGGTGCGCCTCATTTCTTCGAGGCGCTGCAAGCATGGCGGGCTACGGACCAGTCTATCGTCGAGCTGGCATCGACGGCGGCTGCGTTGCAGCGTGCCTACATGAAAGAGACATTGTCAGGCGAACAGATTTCTCATGTGCGCGAGCACATTCATGCGCTCAATAATTTGATCGAGCCGCAAGCCAACCGGTTTTCGCTGGAAATCGCCCTCGGCACAGCCTGGATGGGGAACGTGTTGTTTGGCGGGGTATTGGGTGCTGCCTGCATCGCGGCCTTGCTCTGGCTGGGCATGGCCCGCCGCATCCTGGCCGGCGTCCGTGGCAGCGAGGAACGCTATCGACTGCTGTTCGACAGTGCTGCGGACGCGATCGTGATGGTCGACGAAACCAACGGGCGGATCCTCGATGTCAATCGCACGGCAGCGCGATGGACCGGCCGCCCCGCGAACGATCTGATCGGCGACCGCTTTGTGCATTTGTTCGCGCAATCGTTGTCGGGTCAGCGGGCCGGTCACGCCGCCACCAATGCCCTGATTGGAACGGACGGCAGCAACCGGCCGGTGGAGACGCAGACCAGTCTCGCCCAATGGGCTGATCGACCGGTGCGACAGGCGATCATCCGCGACATTTCCGATCGCGTGACGATGGAGCGGGAACGGCGTATCGCCTCCGAGGCACTGGCCAGCATTGCCGAAGGCGTGATCATCGCCGATGCCCGGCGCCGGGTGATCTCGACCAATGCCGCGCACGCAGAGATCACTGGATTCTCCGAACATGCGTCATATGGCATGCGCCTGGACGAAACTCGTTCGCTGCCCGACGGCAAGGCCTTGCCGCAGTCGATCTGGGACAACATCGCGGCCGGCCACAATTGGCTGGGCGAGGTGCTCAGCACGCGCAGCGACGGCAGCACTTACCCGGAACGTCTGAGTATCAGTTCGATACGCGACACTGACAACCAGGTAATGCACTACGTTGCGGTATTCACCGATATCTCGACAGCCAAGACCGACCAGCGACGCCTCGAACACCTCGCCCGGCACGATCCGTTGACCGGCCTGGTCAACCGGGCGGAGTTCGAACGGCGCTGCACCGACGCGATCGCGGTGGCCGAACGCGAGCGGCTGGCCGTGGTGGTGCTGTTCATTGACCTGGACGCGTTCAAGATTGTCAACGACAGTTACAGCCATGCGATCGGCGATCGCCTGCTGGTCAAGGTTGCCGAACGTATTGGACGGCAGTTGTCCGAAGGCGATGTTGCCGGACGCATCGGCGGCGACGAATTTACCGTGCTGATTCCAAGACTGAGCCTGCGCGAGGACGCCCGCGCGGTCGTCAATCGCCTTCTTGCCACGCTGTCCGAACCGCTGCTGGTGGACGACTACGAGATCGTGCTCAGCGCCAGCATCGGGTTGGCTGGTTATCCGCTGGATGGCGACAGTGCGGCAATACTGATCGCGAATGCCGATGCGGCCATGTACGCGGCAAAAACCGAGGAGCGCAACGCATTCCGCTTCTACACGCCGATGATGCATGCCGGTACGCGGCGGCGGCTGCAGATGGCCGCGGAACTGCGTCAGGCGCTGGTGCGCGAGGAATTCCATCTGGTCTATCAGCCCAGCGTCGAGATGCGCACCGGACGGATCGTTGCGGTGGAGGCACTCTTGCGCTGGCAGCATCCGGAACGGGGCGAAGTGATGCCGGCCGAATTCATCCCGGTCGCGGAGAGCCTGGGCCTTATTCGGCGCATCGACGAATGGGTATTGCAGACGGCGTGCGCGCAGATCCAGGCGTGGGATCTTGCCGGGGTGCCGCCGATCCGCGTGGCGGTAAATATTTCGGCGCGCTGGTTCGGTCATCCGGCCTTTGTTGAGGGAGTAAGCCGCACCTTGCATTCCAGGCGCCTCTCGGCGCACCGCTTGCTGCTGGAGATTACCGAAAGCGCCATGCTGCGGCTGGGTGACGACACCGAGCGCACGATGAAGACCCTGCACGCGCTGGGCATTGATGTGGCGATCGACGATTTCGGCACCGGTTATTCGTCGATGGCCTACCTCAAGCTGCCGGCGGTCGCCTATCTGAAGATCGACCGTTCCTTTGTCACCGGCCTGCCGGGCAGCGCGAACGATGCCGCGATCGTCGAGGCGATGCTTGCCATGTCCAAGAGCCTCGGCCTGACCACGATCGCCGAAGGCATCGAGACCGAGGCTCAGCATGATTTTCTGCTGCAGGCGGGCTGCTTCGAAGGGCAGGGCTATCTGTATTCGTACCCACTCCCGGCGGCGAATATCGAACGGTTGTTGTGTCCGAGCCACCCGCAGACCACGGCCAAACTCAGGCTGGTGCCGCCCAAGCGCAGCTGATTCCACGCATTGCCCATGCAACCGTGCCGGTCGCTTGATGTGCATCAGGGCGCGCGGACGGAGACCGCGGGAGACTGTTGCGAGTTTCCCAGCGGCGCCCCTCATGTCCGACAGCGTTCCGATTCCCGACGGCAGCAAATTCGTCAGTCCGC
>DATJJM010000382.1:0-8607 GCA_035492535.1 Acetobacteraceae bacterium
CGAAAAAACCGCCTCGCATTTCCAGGAGGCGCAATTCGCAACGATAGCCGCGCGAGGCAGCGAGCGCGGTATTCACGCCGAGCTGTGTGGCCAACCCTGCGTGGTACTCGCGTGCCACCGATGTATCGGCAGCCACTACAAGTCCCCCAATCGACGTGGCGGACAATGCGACCGCCTGCGCCAATCGGTTCGCATCTAGCTCAAGCAACATGCTCGAAGCGACCGTGGCGGCGAAGATCGCGCCATGGCAACCATGGAACCCACGCTCACGGAAGCGGGGCATCGCCGCGCTGATGCGTCCTGCAGCCTCGTAACCCAGCACCATCGCGCGCAGCACCGCGTCGCCGCCCAGACAGCGCTGCTCCGCCATCGCCAGCGACACCGCGGTGAGCGGCGTGCCCGCATGCACGATGTTGCGGAGGTCGCTATCATCGGAGGCTGCGGCATCACTCATCACCGCGTTGACCTGTGCAGCATCGGCGATCGGCAGCCTGGGGCCCGTGAACCACGTCGTGGCATCGGCCCTGCCGCCTCGTTCCTCGGCAAGTTCACGGATGACGCGCGAGGATTCGAGGTTCTTGCCGCATGCCGCGCTGGCGATCGTGCTGGCAATCAGCATTGCCGCATGATCGCGTGCCTGTTGCGGCAGGTCCGTGATGCGCTGTCCAACCAGGAACTCAGCAAAGCGGAACGCAACGGTCATTGCTTGCTCCATGCACTGTCTGTTGTCGCGACGATCTCAGGATCACGCCGCCGCGGCGGCGTCCGGTGCAGGTCAGTGAACAGCAGATGCTATCGCTGCTCCAGTGTCAGGCCGCTGCCGACAGATTGTTGGCGAGTTGCGGCAAGAGCGGCACCAGTGTCGTCAGATCGCGTTCAGCGACGCAGACCAGATATTGCCGGGCGCCAAGCGTGTCATCGCCGGGATCGGGCAACAGCGTGCCGTCTGGTCCGAGCGGCAATGCGGTGAGACCCAGATCGCCATAGACCTTCAGCATGGCCGAGCCGGCACGCCAGAAGGCGGGATCGAGGCCCTCTTGCTGCGCGAGGTCGCGCAGGCGCCAGATCACCGAGACGAGATCGCTTTCGGCGCCGGTGGGATCGCCCAGCCCCAGCAGTACACGGCCGCAGCGGCGGAACGGGATGCCGGCACGTTCCGCCTCGCCCAGCACAAGGCCGTCGGCGCGGGCTGGGGGGATCGTGCCGCCGAGCAGCGCCAGACGCTGGCGCGCGGCGGCGTCCCAGGGCAGCCAGCGTACCTTGCCGGGACGCACCAGACGCCAGATGGCGGCCAGGGCAAGTGCCACGGCCATCGCCACCGTGACGCGAACGGAATGCGGCAGGTCGCGTGACATGATCACGGCCCACCACGCATTGTTGGACAGCACATGCACGCGCGGCCGGGTGCCGGCGAGTGCCAGCAGGCAGATCACGAGGGCGATCAGTGAGATCGCGGAGGATGGCTGCAACGGTCCACTGAACAGGTTGGCATGGCGATAGAAGCTGCGGCGCAGCGGCGCCACCAGCATCGCCACCACGATGAGGACGCCGGCGATCCACAGGCGCTCGCCCTGCGAGGCGGTGAACATCGCACCGACGACGAGCAGGAAGATGGTGACCGTCCACGCGAGATTGACGCGCTGCGACAGACCGATCGCCAGCACGATCAGGCCGGCGCCGATGAGCGACGGGATGAACTGGCCGGCCTGGTTGACGACATCGGCGATGTCGGGATCCATCCAGGAGAAGTCGGGCTGTGGCGCCAGGATGCTGACGAACAGCAGCAGCATGCCGCACAGGGCGACCAGGCCGGTGGCACTGGCGACGGCGAAGTCGGGCTCGCTCCAGCGCGCGAGCGACTGGAAGGGGGCGAGCTGCTCCACGCGGCGCAGCAGGCCGCCGCCGCGCAGCAGGATCTCGTTGCCGGTGAACAGGAAGCCGGCGATGAACAGCGGAATGACGTAGTAGTAGAGGCGGAACACGACGATCGCGCCGACGACGGGTGCGGCGCCCATGTATGGTTCCAGGCCAAGCAGGATCGCCGTATCGAACACGCCGAGCCCGCCCGGCAGGTTGGCGGCCAACCCTGCTGTATAGGACGCGACGTAGACGCCGAGGAAAATCGGCCAGGTCAGATGCGCCGTGGGCGGCAGCAGCGTGTAGAAGATCGATGCGGTGATCGCGACGTCCACGGTCGCCAGCAGGACCTGCGCGAGCGCCATGCGCAGGCCGGGCAGGTTCAGCTCGTGGCCGAACATGCTGATCCGCTGCACGATGCGCGACAGCGTCACGTAGGCGATGACGATGGCCCACAGGGCGGCGCCCACGCCGTACAGCACGAGCAGCGGCAGACGTTCGCCGAAGAACGGGATCGAGCGAGGCTCCAGGAACAGCACGCCGCCGCCCAGCACCAGGCCGCCGAGGGCGAAGGTCAGGCTGCAGAACGCCACCGTCTTGGCGATCTGGAATGGCGTCAGACCCCAATGCGCGTACAGCCGGTAGCGCACCGCTGCGCCGGAGACCGCGGCGAAGCCGAGATTGTGCGACAGCGCGTAGGCGCAGAACGAGGCGAAGGCGACGCGGCCATACGACACCTTGTGGCCGGCGTAGATCGTGCCGAGGCGGTCGTAGATGGTCAGCACCGCATAGGACAGGACGGTCCAAACGAATGCGATGGCGAGGGCGCTGCCGCGGATGTCGTGCAGCGCGACCCCGATGTCGTGCAGGCGAAGGTGTCGAAATTCCTTCTGCACCACGTAGATGGCGCCAATCAGCAGGGCCACACCAAGCAGGGCAGGCAGTTGCCTGAGACAGGTACGCCCGATGCGGAGGACAGGCGCGGGCAACATGGATCAGGCAGCGTCGGCCGGACGCGCCAACGCGGCCTCGACCAGCGCTATGGTCTCGTCGATGCCGTACAGCGCGACGAAACCGCCGAAGCGTGGGCCTTCCTGCTGGCCGAGCAGCACCTGGTAGAGGCAGCCGAACCAGGCGCGCAGGTCGGGGAAGGGGTGGCGCTTGCCGACTTCGTAAACGATGGTCTGGATGGCTTCGGCATCGACGCCCTGGTCGAGGCCTCTCAGTGTTTCGGCGAGATCGGCCAATGCCGCGCGTTCCATGTCGGTGGGGTGGCGATAGCGTTTCTCAGGGCGGACAAAGTCCCGGTAGTAGGCGATCGCGTGATCGACCAGCTTGTCGAGGAAGGGCATCGTCTCGGGCGACGCGCCGGGACTGTAGCGGCGGATGAAGCCCCACAGGATGGCGGGAGTTTCCGCGTTCACCACCGAGGCGAGATTGAGCAGCATGCCGAAAGAGACGGGGCTGCCGCCGTGGTTGGGCAGCCGGCCGCCGTGCATGTGCCAGACCGGATTGGCAGGCGTATCGGCGTCGGGCTTGCCGAGGTTTGCCAGGTACTCGTCGGCGGCGCGCGGAATCACATCGAAGAACAGGCGCTTGGCGCGGTGCGGGGCGTTGAACATGAATTGCGACAGGCTTTCAGGCGGGGCGTAGCGCAGCCACTCTTCGACCGAGAGGCCGTTGCCCTTCGACTTGCTGATCTTCTGCGCATGTTCGTCAAGGAAGAGTTCATAGGTGAACCCTTCCGGTGGCTGGCTGCCAAGAATGCGGCAGATCTTGCCTGACAGACGCACGGAATCGATCAGGTCCTTGCCCGACATTTCGTAATCGACACCGAGTGCATACCAGCGCATTGCCCAGTCGGCTTTCCACTGGAGCTTACAACGGCCACCCTTCACCGAGGTTTCGAAGGCCTCGTCGGTTTCAGGATCACGCCAGACCACCGTGCCGGTGGCCGGGTCGCGGCCTTCCATCGGCACCTGCATGACGCGGCCGGTCTTTGGATGGATCGGCAGGATGGGCGAGTAGGTGGCACGGCGGTCCGGACCGAGGGTTGGCAGGATCACCGCCATCACCTCGTCGTAGCATTCCAGGACGCGGATCAGCGCTGCATCGAACCGCCCGGCGGCATAGTATTCGGTGGACGAGGCGAATTCGTATTCGAAACCAAACGAGTCGAGGAATGAACGCAGGCGGGCGTTGTTGTGCGCGCCGAAACTGTCGTGCGTGCCGAAAGGGTCGGGAATGCGCGTCAGCGGTTTGCCAAGATGCGGCGTGAGCAGGTCGCGGTTCGGCACGTTGTCGGGCACCTTGCGCAAGCCGTCCATGTCGTCGCTGAAGGCGATCAGGCGGGAGGGAAGGCCGGTCAGTTCGGTGAAGGCGTGGCGAACCCAGGTGGTGCGGGCGACTTCCCCGAAGGTGCCGATATGCGGCAGGCCCGAGGGTCCGTAGCCGGTCTCGAACAGGGCGTGATCCTTGCCGGTCGTGGCAAGGCGCCTGGCAACCTTGGCGGCTTCCTCGAATGGCCATACGCGCGGGATGTCCGCGGCGCTATTGCGAAGTGTTTCGACCATCGGCGGAAGCTAGGTACCGGCGCGCATGGGGTCAATCACGATGGGCGGGATTTAATCCGCCGCTGTCACATACTGCCGCCACCGCCGCCGCCTCCGCCACCATCGGATCCGGTTGCGGGACCGAACGACGTGACAGGCGTGGATGGGCGGCAGGCGGCACCGGTCAGCGCAATCGAGAGCAAACAGATCAGGGCAATCATCACGCGCATATGGCGCCTCCCGGCGGTTGTCTCCTGAAAAGACGCATCCGTGGTGGCTGCGATTCCCATTGCCATGGCGCCGCATACCGATTGCGTCTAGGGATGCCGGGTGATTTCAGTTCCCGATGCGCCGTCCGTCGTCGCCGGCCACGGACGTGCGGCGATCTTTACCGCCGATGGCGAATTATTGCTATTGCCGGCCCCGGAGGCCGCGACGCGGTTGCGCGGCATGGCGCCTCCGCTGCTGGTGCACGGCCCGGCCACATTTCGCCGGCTCGGTCTGCATGGCATGCCGGCCTTCGATCTGCTGGAGCTGTTCGCATTCGTCCTGCCGGCGCGACCTGCCGCACCCACGCCGCGCGGCCTGGCACAGCTGCTCGATTTCGAGCCGCCGCATGGCGGGCTGGAAGCCGAGGCCGCGTTGTTGCCGGAGCTTGCGGCGGCATTGCTGCAGCGGCTGGCGCAGGGGCGCGACCTTGCATTGAACCGCGATGCTGCCGGGTTGGCATCTCGCATGGGGCAGGTGGGCTGGGGCTGGGCGCCGTTCGTCAGCGCGGCACTTGGGCGGCCGGATGCGGCGCCGTCGCCGGAGGCGCTGCGGGTGTGGAAACGTTTGCCGGAATGGGAGGACGCGGCACCGCTGCCGCCGCCTGCCTCGCATCCCGTGGCCGACGCCGAGGCGCGCTCGCGGCTGGCAGCGATGCTCGGGCCGCATGCCGAGCAGCGACCAGGCCAGGCGGACTACGCCGGGGCTGCCGCCGCGGCGTTCGCGCCGCGTGAGACGCGGGGCGATCCGCATCTGGTGCTGGCGGAGGCGGGCACCGGGACGGGCAAGACTCTTGGCTATCTGGCGCCGGCCAGTCTGTGGGCAGAGAAGAACCACGGCAGCGTCTGGATCAGTACGTTCACGCGGCACCTGCAACGGCAGATCGATGCCGAACTCGCGCATCTGTTCCCTGATCCGAACGAGCGCCACAGGCGCGTCGTGGTGCGCAAGGGTCGCGAGAACTACCTGTGCCTGCTGAACCTGGAGGACGCGGTGAGCACAGCCGCGCCGGCAATGGTCGTGCCGCTGGCTCTCGTGTCGCGCTGGGCGATGGTCACGGACGATGGGGACATCCAGGGCGGCGACCTTCCCGGGTGGCTCGCTGAATTGTTCGGCAGTGCTACGATCAACGGCCTGGCCGATCGGCGTGGCGAATGTATCCACGCCGGGTGCCCGCACTGGAAGCGCTGCTTCGTCGAGCACACGATCCGGCGGGCGCGCACGGCGCAGCTGGTGGTGGCCAACCATGCGCTGGTCATGACACAGGCCGCATGGGGCGGCCTGGACGATAACCAGGTGCCCAGCCGCTATGTGTTCGATGAGGGCCATCACGTGTTCGACGCGGCGGACGGCGCATTTTCTGCCGCGCTGTCGGGGGCGGAAACCGCCGAGATGCGGCGCTGGCTGCTGGGCGCGGAAGGCGGACGGTCGCGCGCACGGGGGTTGAAGCGGCGGATCGAGGAATTGGTGGCGGCGCATCCGACGCTGGAAGCGCCACTCGAGGCGGGCTTGCAGGCGGCGCGTGCCCTGCCCGGCCCTGGCTGGCATTCGCGTCTGGCCAGCGCCCATCTGGAGATCGGGATCGAGAGCGGCCGGCCCAATCCCACCGAGGATTTCCTGCGGCTGATCCGCCATCAGGTGCTGGCACGCACGGCGAATGACGAAATGGCCCGCGGCTCGCTGGAGTGCGATGTGTTCCCGCTGGCGCCAGGTGTGGGAGAGGGGGCAGAGCGGCTGGCGCGAGCGTTGGGCCGGATCGCCGGCCCGATCGCCACACTGCGCGAGCGGCTGCTGGCGCGGCTGGACGAGGAAGCCGATGACATGGACGCGGCGACGCGAAACCGGATCGAGGCAGCCGGGCGTTCGCTGAACCGGCGCGTGCTGATCCCGCTGTCGGCCTGGCAGAACATGCTGCGTGCCGTGAATGAAACGCAGGTGGAGCCGGGCAGCCGGCCGAACCACATCATGTTCCTGCGGCTGGACCGGATCGATGGCGACCGCGATCTGGATGTCGGACTGCACCGCCACTGGCTGGACCCGACGATCCCCTTCGCCGCGACCCTGGCGTTGCCGGCGCAGGGATTACTGGTGACGTCCGCGACATTGCGCGATGCCGGCGACGCGGATCCGGAGTTTGCCTGGGAAGCGGCGGAGGCACGGGTGGGCGCGCCGCACCTGCCCTCGCCGGCGATCCGCGCGGCGGTGGCAAGTCCGTTCGATTACGCGGCGCAGACACGCGCGTTTATCGTGACCGATGTGATGGGTGGTGACCTGGCGCAGCTTGCCGCGGCCTATCGGGCGTTGTTCCGGGCGTCGGGGGGCGGGGCGCTGGGGCTGTTCACGGCGATCCGGCGGTTGCAGGCGGTCCATGCGCGGATCGCGCCCGAGCTGGAGGGGGACGGCATCCCGCTCTACGCGCAGCATGTCGATGCGATGGGCAATGCCACGCTGGTCGATATCTTCCGCACCGAGGAGGAAAGCTGCCTGCTGGGCACCGATGCGATGCGCGACGGCGTCGATGTGCCGGGACGCGCCTTGCGCCTCGTGGTGTTCGAGAAGGTGCCGTGGCCGCGGCCGGACATTCTGCATCGGGAACGCCGGGTGCACCTGTCGGACGGCGATCCCAAGGGCTACGACGACAGGATCGCGCGGCTGCGGTTGCGACAGGCGTTCGGGCGGCTGATCCGCCGGGCGACGGATCGCGGCGTGTTCGTGCTGCTGGACCGGCAGACGCCGTCGCGGCTGCTGTCGGCGTTCCCCGCCGGCGTGAGCGTGCGGCGGGTCGGGCTGGCGGCAGCGGTCAAAGAAACGCGCGCGTTCCTTGGCGAGTCGCCGACCGCTTGAACTGGGCGGTCCGTTCCATCAGGTTCGTTGGCAACAATCATGGAGCTCCGCATGCGCGCGCGCGAGGCGCTGAAGGCACCCGAGGCGCTGGTGCTGACAATGGTCCTGGTGGCTGCTGCCGATGGCGGCGTGACCGATCGCGAGATCGGGGTGATGGCCGGCCAGGTGCAGACGCTGCCGGCGTTCCATGAATTCACCGCCGAAAATCTGCGCACGGCGACTGACGCGGCGGTGAATCTGCTGAACGAGGACGAGGGGCTGCAACACGCCGCGCTGCTGATGCGCGAGGCGCTGGAGCCTCGATTGCGGGAAACGGCGTATGCGCTGGCCTGCGAGGTGGTGGCCGCAAGCCCGGTGGCACGCCAGAAGACGCTGGAGATGCTGGCGTTCGTGCGCGAAGAACTTGATCTGGATCCGCTGATCGCCGCCGCGATCGAACGCGGCGTGCGCGTGCGGCACCGGCGCGTGGACGCCGGCACCTAGCCGATATGCCGATATTGGGCACTGTGGCGGCTATCGCCGGAGTGCCGGTGTTGGCGCTAGTTGTGCTGGGGGCACTGGGACTGGCGCCGGTGGGGCCGCTTGCGCTCGCCGCCGGGGTGATCCTGGTGGCGGCGTTTGGCCTCGCGCTGCGCTGGACGCGCGATCTGGCGATCCTGTCGGACAGCGTCCATCGGCTCAATTCGGATCGTGCGACGACAGGATCCGGGGCGACACCGGTCCTGCCGGGGTTGCAGCGGCTTGTCGGTGAGCTCGATCGGTTGGGGCGACGCGTTGCGGTACGCTCGGCCATGCTGGAGCAGCTCCGCCGCGCCGACGGAACCGTGGTGGAGCGGCTGCCTGACCCGCTGATCGTGCTGGCGGCCGATCGCAGCGTGCGGCGTGCCAATTCCGCGGCGCGCGCGGCGTTCGGCGCGGATATCGGAGCGGTGCTGCGGCATCCGCAACTGCGCGCGGCGATCGATCGGGCGTTTGCGTCCGGCGTGACGGAGGTCGCCGAGGTCGCGCTGCGGGTGCCGGTGCCACGCGAGGTGCATGCGGCCGTGGTGCCGATGGATCCGCCGATCGCCGATGGCGGCCGGGCGGT
>DATJJM010000383.1:0-7646 GCA_035492535.1 Acetobacteraceae bacterium
GCCGTCTGCCACCTCACACCTGCCCTGCGGTCATCACCCTGGTCAGGATAGGGGCCGGTTGCTTATGGAGCCCTAACGCCGGCCGCGGGCGGGGAATAAGGTGGCTGCCCCCGCGGTATGGCTCGCGGCTATCGCAGCGAGGACGCCTTGCCCAAAGACGACAGACGCCGCCGTTTCGAGTTGCTGGCCCTGCCGCATCTCGACGCCGCCTACAACCTGGCTCGCTGGCTAGCCGGCAATCCTACGGATGCAGAGGACGTGGTGCAGGACGCTTATCTCCGTGCCTACCGGTATTTCGACGCCTTCCAAGGGGGGAATTTTCGCGTGTGGCTGCTGACTATCGTTCGCAACGCCTTCATGACCTGGGTGAAGGAGAACCGCTCGGGCCGCATGGTGTTCGTCCCGGACACCCCACTGGCGGAGAGCGCCGACTCGGACGAGACCGCCTGGGGAAGCAAGCCGCGCGATCCCGAGGCGCTGCTGATGGAAAGCATCGACAGCCAGACGCTGAACCGCCTGATGGAGAAGCTGCCCTCCGACTACCGCGAAGTCCTGCTGCTCCGCGAGGTCGAGGACCTCTCCTACAAGGAAATCGCCGAGGTCACCGGCACGCCAATGGGAACGGTGATGTCGCGCCTGTCACGCGCTCGGCTTGCGCTCCGCAAGCTGTGGCTGGACCACGCCGAGCTGGAGAACGCCGATGGAGTGTGATCGTGCAACCGGCATGCTGTCGCCGCTGGTGGACAGCGCATTGGGACCATTCACGCGCTGGCGCGTGCGCCGGCATGTGGCTGGCTGCACCGACTGCGCCGACAAGCTGGAGGAACTTCACGCCATGCAGTCGGCGATCCGCACCAAACTGACCTTCCACCGCGCGCCCCCCAACCTGGCCGCCCGCATCGGCGCCGCCTTGCCGCGCGAGGTGGCACCCGCGCCGTCACGGCCCTGGTTCCGGATGCCCGCGTTCAGCTTCGGCAGCACGGGACTTGCCGGTGCATTGGCCGGCGTGGCACTCACCCTGCTGGTCCTGGGCAACCAGAACAGTACGCAGCGCTTAGCGATGCAGGACGTCATCGGCAGCCACATCCGCTCCTTGCAGGCCGATCACCTGACGGATGTGCTGACCTCGGACCAACATACGGTGAAGCCGTGGCTATCGGCGCGCCTCGATGTGTCGCCGCCGGTCAAGGAACTGAAGGGTCAGGGTTTCCCGCTCGTCGGCGGTCGCGAGGACTACGTCGACGGCCACCCCGCCGCGGTGGTTGTGTATAGACACGACAAGCACGTGATCAACCTGTTTGCCTGGGCCTCGCCCGGCCGCTCCGACGAGGCACCCCGTGAAGAGGCGCGCCAGGGCTTCAACATCGTGACCTGGCGCCGTGGCGGTATCACGTACTACGCGGTGTCAGACGTTGAGGCCGATCAGTTGGCTGACTTCGCGAAACTGGTGGCGGAGGGGACATAGTTCGTGCATCTTTTCCGCCGATTGCGGGAGGGGTCTTCACTGTGCCGCGCATCTATCCGGTTCTCGCGCTTCTGCTCCTGTATCCGTCGATCGTCCTGGCAGACCCGGCAACCGACGCTGCGCAGTGCCAGCAAGGCGCGGGAAGCTTTCTCGCCGGCACGGTAACCAGAGGGCCGCACTTCCAAAGCGGCAAGCCTCTGCACGGCGTGTACCTGTCGCACACCCATCTCACACTGAAAGGCGACGATGGGACGCGCTACGACGTGGCGATCGACAACGTCTTCGCCGATGGCTATCGCCGAAACCAGCCGTCTGTGCCTGCGCCGCTCAACACCATCCGGACCGGCGACAGGCTCGAGCTGTGTGGTCAGCTCTATTCAGGCAATGACGTCGGCATCCACTGGGTGCACACCAACTGCGGCGAGCCCCCCACGCCCGATAGGCCAGACGGCTGGGTTCGCAAACTCGATGCCAACGGCAATGCCGGCGACAACATGGAAGCCAACCAGGCGTTCTGCAGTCTCTGGCCGAATTGAGCGCGCGGCGCGCGGGTGCTGCGCGTCACCACTTATTCCGCTTCGCCGATCAGCCGCTCGACAATGACGCAGTCACGCCACTCGCCATCCAGCTTGCCGTGCCGTCGGTAGATGCCGACTTCCGTGAAGCCCATTCGAGCCATCAGCGCACGACTGGCGGCGTTCTCCGGGAAAATGCGCGATAGCAGCTTCCAAAGGCCAGCCCTGGTTGCTGCATCCACTAGAGCGGTCATCGCCACACGGCCAGCCCCCATTCCGCGGTGGGTGCGCGCGACATAGACCGAATATTCAGCAATGCCCGCATAGCACTCACGCTCCCGGTAGCGGGACGTCGAGGCGAACGCCACCACGGCGCCTCCGCCATCTTCTACGACGACGATCGGGTATCGAGCGTCAAACCATCGCTCGATGTCTCCGGCCGAGCGTGGTGTTGTTTCGAACGTGCCGATCCGATCGGCGATGCCCTGGTTGTAGATGCCCGCGATGGCAGCGGCATCATCGACCCGTGCAGCGCGCGCCTTGAGAGTCATGCGGTGCTTCGTCCCTTTTCATACCAGGGCCGGGAACGTCGCACGATGTGCACCACCGACAGCATGACCGGAACCTCGACCAGCACGCCGACAACGGTCGCAAGCGCTGCCCCCGATTGGAACCCGAAGAGCACGATGGCCGTCGCCACTGCCAATTCGAAGAAATTGCTGGCCCCGATCAGCGCCGAGGGCCCGGCGACGCACCACTCCACGCCCAAGGCTCGATTCACCGAGTATGCGATACCCGCATTCAGATAGACCTGGATGACGATGGGCACTGCGAGCAGGACGATGACGGTCGGCTGACGGATGATCTGCTCGCCTTGCAGGCCAAACAGCAAGACGAGGGTCAGCAACAGAGCCGAGAGCGACAGCGGCGTGAGCATCGCCAGTGTGCGTGCCAGCGCGGGCTCGCCACCTTGCGACAGTCGCACGCGCCGCCAGAGCTGTGCCACGATCACCGGCACCACGATGTAAAGCACGACCGACAGGAAAAGCGTATCCCATGGCACGCTGATCGAAGACAGCCCGAGCAGCAGCCCGACGATCGGCGCGAAGGCAACCACCATGATCGTATCGTTGAGCGCCACCTGGCTCAGCGTGAAATGCGGCTCGCCATCAACCAGGTTCGACCACACGAACACCATCGCGGTGCATGGGGCCGCGGCGAGCAGGATCAGGCCAGCGATGTAGCTGCTGATCTGATCCGCAGGCAGGTAAGGCCTCAGCAGATGCGCGATGAAGATCCACGCGAGCAGCGCCATGGAGAACGGCTTGATCAGCCAGTTGATGCCGACCGTGGTCGCGATGCCGCGCCAGTGCTGCCCGACTTCACGCAGCGCAGCCGGATCGATCTTCAGCAGCATGGGAATGATCATCAGCCAGACCAGCACAGCGACCGGCAGGTTCACCTGCGAAACGGTCGCCTCGCCGAGCACATGGAAAACACCCGGTGCGACCTGGCCGAGGATCACGCCAACAACGATACAGAGTGCGACCCAGAAGGTCAGAAAGCGCTCGAAAAAACCCATGCCGGCCTTTGCGGCGGGGGCTTCAACCACAGCAGCTTGAGTCACAGCACCCCGCTTCGTCCGCGCCTGGCTTGCGTGCTTCGATGATCGCCGAAGCGACGTAATTCTCGATGCCGCGCCCCGGCGCCCAGTTCGCGACCATCTCGCGGCTTTCCGGCTTCACGTCGATCCGTACGTTGCGGAACCCCGCCGCGTCCAGCCAGCCTCTGATGGTCTGTTCCGGTGCCGCACCGGCAACGCAGCCGCAGATCAGAGCGCGATCGGATGCCAGTTCCGGCGTCAGCTCGCGGATGTTCACCACGTCGGAGATCGCGAGCCGTCCGCCTGGCTTCAGTACGCGGAAAGCCTCGCGGAACACCTGCGCTTTGTCCGGCACCAGATTGATCACGCAGTTCGACAGGATCACGTCGGCCGTGTTGTCCGCGACCGGCAGGTGCTCGATCTCGCCAAGTCGGAATTCGACATTGCCCGCGCCGACACGCGCTGCATTGTCGCGTGCCTTGCTCAGCATCTCGTGCGTCATATCAACACCGATGACATGGCCATCTGGCCCGACCTGCCGCGCGGCGAGCAGGCAATCGAAGCCTGCGCCACTGCCAAGATCGATGACGGTCTCACCAGGCTGCATGACAGCGATCGCTTGAGGGTTGCCACAGCCAAGACCGAGATTGGCGCCATCGGGCACAGCAGCGACCTCGTCTGCCGAGTACCCCATCTGCATCGACTTGCTGTCGGCGGCCGACGCGGCCGATACACCGCAACAGGACGCGGCAGGCATGTCCGAGCCAGCGCCCGCGGCGATGCCACCGTAACGGGCACGCACCATTTCCTTGATCTCGATTGCGTCCATGGGTGTCTTCCTTCGGTTCGGGATTGCTCCGGGCGTTGGTGATCAGGCCGATCGCCGACCGGTGCGTACTGGTGCACCGACCACTGGCTGACAGACCGGCAGGCATAGGCCACCGCCACAGCAGTTCTCGGTCAGATAGCCCACAAGGCCGTTCATCGCGGCGAAGTCGGCCGCGTAGATCACCTGGCGACTGACTCTCCGCTGCGTGATCAGCCCGGCGCGGTGCAAGTGTTGCACGTGAAAGGTCAGCGATGACGGCGGTATGCCGAGTTGTTCCGCGATGCCCCCCGCGGCGAGGCCGTCGGGCCCGCGCTCGACCAACATCCTGAAGACGGCGAGACGCGTGTCGTGCGCGAGTGCCGCGAGCGCCAGCACGGCCTGAGGACTGTCCACTGCTGACTCCGATGTTTCGAGGAATTTCAAATTAAGATGATGCAGCCGCCCTGTCAACGATGATTCGAGTATGATCGAACTATCTTAAGTGGACGCCGTGTGGGGACTACCGGCGGGCGTTATCGCCGCCGGGCAGCATCTGGTTCGCCGCATCGATGCTCGCTCGGTTGGCCGTCGCGATGTACGGCAGGTTTGCCAGTATCTGGAGCGTCTGTTGCGGTCCGCGCAGAAATGCCGGCGGAGCAAGGTACTGTAACGCCGCCTGCTGATTGCCCGCCTGCCAGGCCGCGGCGAATTGCAGTAACGCGCTGACCACCATCTGCGAGGGCGCTCCTGGCGCAACGCCGAGTACCGTGCGGACATCGACCCGAGCCTGCAACATCTCCTGCTTGGTGAAAGGCGACAGGTCCAGCCAACGTGGATTGCTGCTGAGCTCGCCAGCGAGATAGTCGATCGCGGCACAAGCCCGGGCTCCATCGATCGGATTGTTGGCCGTCCGCGCCGGCGAAGCGAGGGCCGCCGAAGCCAGATTGGCCGCTCCCACATCGTTATCCATGGTGCCGAACGCCGCGAACGGCAGCTGAGCCGTATCAGGCGGAGGCGTTGCAGCACTGCACGCGGCGAGCGATGCGCACAGCACGACCACGACACTGCGGGAGGTCGTCATGCAAGAGTCTCCTTCGGCAATCATCGGAGCATTTGGTGCGGAAACGCGTCGTGCCAAGCCGCGCGGTTATGTCGCGCTGCGCAGCCCCGCGCGGAACTGTGCCGCAAGCGCGCGATACACCTCAGCGTTGCGATCGAATTTTTTGCGTTCCTCGTCGCTCATCACCCGGATCAACCGCGCGGGCGAGCCAACCCACAATTCATTCCGCCCAATCGCCTTGCCCGGCGTGAGCAAGCCGCCGGCACCGAGCATGCCGCCTTCCTCGATCACTGCCCCATCGAGCACGGTCGCCGAGATTCCGACGAAGGCACGATCCTTCAATGTGCAGGCATGGATGACTGCGTTGTGCCCTACGGTGACATCATCGCCGATCGTCGTGGAGAACGCGCCGCTATCGACGTGGATGATCGCGCCATCCTGGATGTTCGTCCGCGCGCCGATGCGGATGAAGTTCATGTCGCCGCGCACCAGGCAATGGAACCAGATGCCGCTTTCGGAGCCGACTTCCACATCGCCGATCACCGCGGCGGTCGGAGCGATGAAGGCGTCGGGAGCGATCTTCGGCGTGATGCCGTCCAGCGAGTAGATCGGCCCCTCAGGCATGCGCCAGCGCCGGCTGCACGGTCGCCGGCAAGCCAAGCATCAGCCGAAGGTTCTGCACCGCGGCGCCCGACGCGCCCTTGCCGAGATTGTCGAGCCGCGCAACCAGCACAGCCTGCCGGTGCTTGTCATTCGCATGGACCGACAATTCCAGCACGTTGGTATGGTTGAGTGCCTCCGGCTCCAGTTTGCCATCGACCGGCGGCGCCACCACCCGCACGTAGTCGCAGCCGTGGTACCGCGCCTCCAGCACCGCCTGAAGGTCGGCCCCGTTCGGCTTGCCGTCCAGCGTGTCCAGATGCAGTGGCACGGACACCAGCATCCCCTGGCGGTAATGCCCGACCGACGGAGCAAAGATCGGCCGCCGCGACAGTCGCGAATAAAGCTGCGTCTCCGGCAAATGCTTGTGTTCGAGCTTCAGCGCATACAGTTCGAAGGCAGGGCCGCCATTCTGCTCGTGCGCTTCGATCATCGACCGCCCGCCGCCGGAATAGCCGCTTACGGCGTTGATCGTGATCGGATAGTCGGCCGGGATGATCCCCGCATCCACCAGCGGCCGGATCAGTCCGATCGCGCCGGTCGGGTAGCAGCCCGGGTTGGCAACCTTCCGCGCCGCGGCAATGCGATCCGCTTGGCCTTCCTGCATCTCGGGAAAGCCATATGCCCAGTCCGGATGCACGCGATGCGCGGTGCTCGCATCGAGCAGCTTCGGCGCCGCGTTGCCCAGACTGTCTGCCATCGCCACAGACTCGCGTGCCGCATCGTCCGGCAGGCAGAGGATCACCAGATCGGTGTCGCCCATGATGTCGCGCCGTGCGGCCGGATCGCGCCGCTTGTCGGCGGGCAGGCTTTTCAGCTCGACATCAGGCAGTGCGCGCAGCCGATCCCGGATGCCTAGGCCGGTGGTTCCTGCTTCTCCATCGATGAACACGCTTGGCTTGGTCGCCACAACACACCTCCATTCATGACAAACTTATCGCTTGCTGAACTGGAAGCTTCGTCGTGCCTTGGCCTTGCCATACTTCTTGCGTTCGACCACGCGGGAATCGCGTGTCAGGAACCCGGCCACCTTCAGGATGCCGCGCAGGTCAGGCTCATAATACGTCAGCGCCCGGGAGATGCCGTGCCGCACAGCGCCCGCCTGCCCGGATAGCCCGCCACCGACAACGGTGCAGTACACGTCGAACTGATTGTAGCGATCCGCTACCAGGAATGGCTGCGTGAGCAGCATGCGCAGCACCGGGCGCGCAAAGTACTGCACGACCTTCTTGTCGTTGACGGTGATCTCGCCTTTGCCGGGCTTGATCCACACCCGAGCCACCGCGTTCTTGCGGCGCCCAGTTGCATACGATCGCCCGAACGCATCGCGCTTCGCTTCGCGCGCGGGCTGGTCGGAAGGGACCGGGGGGGCGCCGGGAACAGCGGTCTGAGCCACCTGCTGTGCAGCCAGCGCATCCTTGAGGTCAGCGAGGGTACGAGTCGTTCCGGACATTGCGGGATCAGCCTCGCTTGTTCTTCGGGTTCAGGGCAGCGACGTCGAGGGTCACGGGCTGCTGCGCCTCGTGCTTGTGCGT
>DATJJM010000384.1:0-12132 GCA_035492535.1 Acetobacteraceae bacterium
AAACGCAACGAACTGGCGCAGTTCGTGCCGGACAACGCGTCGGCCCTGGCGCCGGAATTCAAAGGCCTCGGCCAGGATGGTTGGTACTATCCGGTGACCTCCACACTGATGCTGATCATCTACAACACACAGAAGATCAAGCCGGAGGAGGCGCCGAAGGCCTGGACGGATCTGCTCGATCCAAAGCTCAAAGGACGCGTTGCGTTCGGCCATCCTGCGTTCTCGGGCTATGTCGGCTGCTGGACGCTGGAGATGAAGACGCTGTACGGCTGGCAGTACTTCGACAAGTTGGCCAAGAACAATCCGCGCATTGGCCGCTCTGGCAACGACCCGATCACATTGCTCAATGCCGGCGAATGCAACGCGGGATTGGGACCTTTGGCGACCACATTGCTGTCAGCCTCCAAGGGAAATCCGATCGCGCTGCAGTATCCGGCCGACGGCGCACTTCTGTGCATCGGGCCTTCTGCCGTCCTGGCGAAGGCGCCGCATCCGAATGCGGCCCGCTTGTTCCAGAACTGGCTGCTGTCGCAGGAATACGCGCAGGTTTGTGCCGACAACTTCGTCACGCCGGTCCGCGCTGACGTGACCTTGAAGCCGGGTGCCAGGCCACTGGCCGACGTGAAAATATTGCGGCAGACGACGGCCGAGATTGCCAAGGGCGTGCCGGAAGTGATCGAGCAGTGGCGCGACACGTTCAGCTAGCGGTGCCGGCGCGCACCCGCGCATTTGAACCGTCATTGCTGTTGTGGATCGCGCTGGCGGCAGTGCTGATCTTCCTGGTGGTCAACCCGCTGTTCCGGCTGGTGCAGATCAGCCTGCAGGATACCGACACCGGCGCGTTCACGCTGCACAACTATGTCGCCGCGTACGGCAGGTCTCGCTATCTCATCGCGATGTGGAACTCGTTGCAGCTCGGCTTCTGGGTTACCGTGCTGTGCCTGCTGTTCGCCGTGCCGCTCGCGTGGGCGGTGTCCCGCACGGATATGCCGTGCAAGGGCGCGATCCGCATCCTGGTCCTGTCCGCCTTCGTCACACCACCGTATCTCGGTTCGATCGCATGGATCCTGCTGGCCGGTCCCAATTCGGGTTGGCTGAATCGAGCATGGATGGCGTTGACCGGCGCTCAGGAGGGATTGTTCGACATCTATTCGTTTGCCGGCCTGGCGTTCAACATTGCCATCTATTCATTTCCATATCTCTTCATCTTCACGTCGGCGGCGCTCGACGTGGTGTCGTCCGAGATGGAGGACGCTGCCAATATTCTCGGTGCCGGGACGCTGCGCACAACGTTGCGTATCACGTTGCCGATGGTGCTGCCGGCGATCCTCGGCGGCGCCATCGTCACTTTCCTCGAGGCGATCGCGCTGTTTGGCACGCCGGCTCTGATCGCGATTCCCGCGCGGTTCAACGTGGTCACCACGCAGTTGCTGCAATTCTTCAGTCAACCGATCCGTGCCGAAGTAGCGGCGGCCTATGCCGTACCTCTGCTGCTGGTCACGGTCACTTTGTTCGGCGTACAAAGCCTGCTGCTCCGCCGTCGCGGTTTTGTCGCGCTGACCGGCAAGGGCGGCGAGCGGCGCGAAATGGCGCTAGGCCCGTGGCGCTGGGTAATGCTTGGCTATGCGTTCCTGTTGTTGTCGCTGGCGGTCTTCCTGCCTTACGCCGCACTGGCACAGGCGGCACTTTCGAAGGCGTGGGGACGCGGACTGAGCCTCGATAACCTTACGTTGCACAACTTCTATTATCTGCTGTTTCAACACGACAGCGCGGCGCGATCGGTGGTCAACAGTTTCACCTACGCAGCGGCCGCCGCCTGCATTGGTATCGGATTGGCATTGGCGATCGCCTATATCGTCAGCCGCCGACTGCTGCCGTTCGCCCGTGTGCTGAGCTTCGTTGCGATGGCACCGTTCGTGGTGCCTGGTATCGTTCTGGCGATTGCGTTCTATGCTGCCTACGCACCGCCGCCTTTGGCGCTGTACGGCACGGCGGCGATCCTGATCCTTGCTTTCGCGACGCGCTTCCTGCCAATCGGTTATGCCAACGCCGATGCGGCGATCCGTGGCGTGAACCCCGAAATGGAGGAAGCTGTGCGGATCCTCGGCGGCGGCCGGCTGCTGGCGATCCGGCGCGTTCTCGCCCCATTGATGCAGCGTAGCCTGGTCGGGGCCTGGCTGCTGGTCTTCATTCCAGCCACGCGCGAACTGTCTACGGCGATGTTCCTCTATGGACCAAAGACCCGCACGATGTCGGTGAT
This sequence comes from Acetobacteraceae bacterium, assembly GCA_035492535.1. Lineage (GTDB taxonomy): Bacteria > Pseudomonadota > Alphaproteobacteria > Acetobacterales > Acetobacteraceae > JAMXLO01. The sequence continues at coordinate 2,261 of DATJJM010000384.1, forward strand.
GCTGATGGACATGAGCGAGGAGGGCAATTTCGAGAGTCTGGCGGCACTCGGGTTCCTGCTGCTCGCCTCCACCCTGGTCATCGTTGCATTGGCCTCCGGTCTGCTCGGACGCGATTTCATGTTGCGGCGCGAACGCGCATGAGCAGGCTGGTGCTGCGCAACCTGGGCAAGAACTTCGGTGCGACGGCTGCGGTGCAGGACGTCAGCCTGACGTTGCAGGAGGGCGAGTTCGTGTCACTGCTTGGCCCGTCGGGCTGTGGCAAGACAACGACGTTGCGGATGATCGCGGGGTTCATCACGCCGAGCAGCGGGACGATCGAGATGAACGGCGCCGTGCTGTCCGCGCCGAGCCGGGTGGTCGCTCCGGAAAAGCGCGGCATGTCGATGATCTTCCAGAGCTACGCCATCTGGCCGAACATGACGGTGGCGCAGAACGTCGCCTTCGGGCTGAAACTCCGCAAGCTGCCGGCGGCGGAGCAGCGTACTCGGCTCGACCGGATCCTCGAGGTCGTGCGGCTTGGGCATTTACAGGACCGCTATCCGGCGGAGTTGTCTGGAGGCCAGCAGCAGCGCGTCGCGCTGGCGCGCGCGATCGTGGTTCAGCCGGAGGTGCTGCTGCTGGACGAACCGCTGTCGAACCTCGATGCCAACCTCCGTGAGGAAATGCGTCTGGAAATCCGCCGGCTGCACGATGCATTCCGTATCACCACCGTGTACGTGACGCATGACCAGGCAGAGGCGATGGTGACCTCGGATCGGATCGTGGTGATGAATCATGGCCGGATCGAGCAGGTGGACGATCCGGTCTCGCTGTACACCCGGCCAGGCACACGGTTCGTCGCTGGGTTCATCGGGCGCACGAATTTCCTGGATGGCACCGTGGATGGGGACATGATCGCCTTTCCCGGCTTCACGGTGCGCGCGAATGGTGCCGCGAACGGGACGCAGGGAGCGATCAGTTTTTCGGTCCGGCCACAGGACATCGCCATTTGCCGCGACGCGCCCAACGATGTGAATGGCCGCTGGTGGGTTGAAGCAGTCGTCGCCGAGCGTGCCTATCTGGGGGAGTGCTGGGACTATGCAGTACGGCCCATCGCATCGGAGCAGCGGCTGCGGGTGAGTACTCCGCCGCAAGTGGTGTACGAGGCGGGCGATGCCGTGTGGCTGGAAATTGATCCGCGGCGGATTGCACGGATCCCTGGAGCCGAGAGCTGATTGGACAGGCAAACGTGGTCATGAGTGCAGCGGATCCAGCCCTGGTGATTGGCGCCGGCGTCGTCGGGCTCTCGACAGCGCTGTATCTGCAACGATCCGGCATGACGGTTGCGGTAATCGATCCGCTCGGCCCCGCCGGCGGCGCATCGTTCGGCAACGCCGGCATGCTCAGCCCCGATACGTCAACGCCGATCGCGATGCCTGGGATGCTGCGCAAGGTTCCAGGCTGGTTGCGCGATCCGCTGGGCCCGCTGGCCGTGCGGCCCTCGTATTTCCCGCGTGCGCTGCCGTGGCTGCTGCAATGGGTGAAGGCAGGGCGGATCGACCGTGTGCTGGAGGTGTCGGATGCGATGCGCGCGCTGCACGTGCAGACGATGGATTGCTGGCGCGAGTTGCTGGGCGATGAGAGTTACCGCGACCTGATCCGCCCATCGGGACAGGTCAGTGTGTGGGAAGGCGACGACAGCAGCCCAACCGAGGCGGTCGAGCAGCAGATCCGCGACCGCCACGGCATCACCGTGCAGCAGCTGAACGCCGACGATCTGCGCCAGATGTTTCCCGGTATCGCACGCGACATCAAACGGGGCGTGTTCGTGCCCGGCAACGGCTACACCGTCAGTCCGCAGCGCATCGTCCATACCCTGGCAGCACTGTTCCAGGCGGCCGGCGGCACGATCATCAACGAACGCGCGATGAAGCTGATCCCGCGTGAAGGCGGTGGCTATCTGGTAATGACCAACATCGCCAACCGGAACACCGGCACCGTGGTCGTGGCAGCCGGCGCATGGTCGGCACAACTGCTGAAACCGCTCGGCGTGCGCGTCCCGCTCGAAACCGAGCGCGGCTACCACGCCATGCTGTTCTCGCCGAGCGTGCGCCCGCCGATACCGATCAGCAGCAAGACCCGCGCCTTCTTCATGACCCCGATGGAAGACGGCGTCCGGGTCGCCGGTACGGTGGAAATCGCCGGCCTCGATGCGCCGCCGAACGAGCAGCGCGCCAAGGTGCTGGTGGACCATGCGCGGCGGCTGTTCCCCGATCTTCAGGTCGGAGACGTACGTTATTGGATGGGGTTCCGTCCCTCGACGCCGGACAGCCTGCCGATCCTTGGGCCAGTCGCCGGACGGCCCGGCCTGTATCTGGCGTTCGGCCACGGGCATTACGGTATGAGCGGCGGCCCTCCGAGCGGGCGGCTATTGGCCCGGCTGATCACCGGCCAGGCGCCCGGGATCGACCCGGCACCGTACGGCGCTCAGCGGTTCATTTGAGACGGACGGCAACTCAATATTAACCACTCTGGCCTACGGACGTGTGCAATGGACATGCGCACGCCTGCCGATCTGTTGCGGACTCGCCCGACCGCGGCCCAGGTCTGGTTTGCACGTCAGTCACGCCGCGCCCGCCTGCTATGGTATTGGGCCAGGACGGGGCAGGTTCGCACGCAGCTTGGTCATTGGTGGCGGATCCGGCAAACGCGGCAGATGCAGTCGCCGCAGCCACTCTCGCCAGAGTTGATAGAAGCTGCCGACCCTTCCACCATCCGCTTCGACCGCGAGGAGATGCCGCTCGTTTCGGTCATCATCCCGTCCTACGGCCAGGTCGCCTACACCCTGCGCTGTCTGGCGTCGATCGCGGCCCATCCGCCACAAGCGTCGATGGAAGTCATCGTGGTGGACGATGCGACGACCGATGGATCGACAGACTGCCTTGCGGACATTCCAGGCATCCGCCTGATCATCAACCCGAAGAACCTTGGCTTCCTGCGAGCCTGCAACGCGGCGGCGCAGGTGGCGCTGGGCGAATACCTCCTGTTCCTGAACAACGATACCCAGGTCCTTCCTGGTTGGCTCGATGCGTTGCTGGCACCGTTCTGCGCACAGGATCATGTCGGCGCCGTCGGATCGAAACTGCTGTATCCAAACGGCCTGCTGCAGGAAGCCGGCTGCATCATCTGGCAAGACGGGTCTGGCTGGAACTACGGACGGCTCGATGATCCCGATCGTCCCGCCTACAACTACCTGCGCGAGGTGGACTACTGCTCGGGCGCTTCACTCATGATACCGCGGGCGCTGTTCGCTCGCATCGGTGGTTTCGACGAGTACTACGCACCGGCATACTGCGAAGACAGCGACCTGGCTTTCCGCCTGCGCGAGATGGGCTACAAGGTGATCTATCAGCCACGCTCACACGTCGTGCACTACGAGGGCATCAGCAACGGCCGCGACACGGCAACCGGCATCAAGGCATACCAGGTGCGCAACACGCGCAAGTTCAGTGCGCGGTGGCGTGACGTGCTGGCGCGCGACCATCTGCCGAATGGCGAGCACGTCATGCGGGCACGCGACCGGGCGGGACATCGCGACATCATCCTGGTGATTGATCATTATGTGCCCGAGCCGGATCGGGATGCCGGTTCGCGTTGCTCGATATGCATCATCCGTGCGTTGTTGCAGGCCGGGTTGGTGGTGAAGTTCTGGCCGCATAACCAGCGTTACAGTCCCGGCTACACCGAATCCTTGCAGGACCTCGGCGTGGAGGTCGCCTTTGGCGGCGACGGCAATGCGTTCCGTCACTGGCTGGCCGAGAACGGCGCGGATCTGACCTATGCGCTGGTGTGCCGGCCACATGTCGCAATGGATGTCCTGCCTGAACTCAAGCAGTACCCCCACATCGGCACGCTGTATTTCGGCCATGACCTGCACTTTCGCCGGATGCGCATGCAGGCGCGCGTGGAGGACGATCGCAGCATCGCACGCCAGGCCGATCAGATGGAGCGGCTGGAGCGTGCGGTGTGGCAGTCGGTGGATGTGGTGCTCTATCCATCGGATGACGAAAGCGCCCTGGTCACCGCGATGGAACCAGGCGTGAATGCCCGTACGCTGCTCCCGTATTGCTTCGCAGATTTCGCGTCGCCACGGTCGCCGCCGGCGGAACCGACCATCCTGTTCGTCGCCGGGTTCGCGCATATGCCAAACCAGGACGCGGCAACCTGGTTCGTGGAGTTCGTACTGCCGCGGATCAGGGGGCGCGTTCCCTGTGCGAGGCTGGCGATTGTCGGATCCAATCCGACGCCGGCGGTATGCGCCCTGGCCGGTCGATCGGTCAGTGTCACCGCCAACGTCAGTGATGCGCGATTGCGTGAGCTGTATCAGACAGCGCGCGTCGCGGTGGTGCCGCTGCGTTATGGCGCGGGCGTGAAGCTGAAGGTGGTGGAGGCCTTGCGCGAGGGGTTGCCGCTGGTCACCACCCCCGTTGGGGCACAAGGATTGCTGGGCCTGGACGGCATCGTTTCGATCCACAGTGAGGCAGCGGAAATGGCCACGGCGATCTGCGACCTGCTGACCGATGATGTGCTGTGGCGCGAGCGGTCCGCGGCGCAGAGCGACTATGCGTCCTCGCATTTCTCGGAGGCCGCCTACCGCGACAGCATGGCTGCGGCGCTGGCTCAGGTGCCCAAACGTTGTGCCACGCGGCTTGCTTCGTAATCGGCGCGTGCCGCGTTGACCTGCGGGCGTATCGACACCTCGGGCACGCCAACATCCCACCAATGGCCGCCGGCAGCGGTGGAGATATGGGGATCGGTGCGGATCACCACGACGCTGGTCCTGTCCGCCGCCAACGCGCGGCGTAACGCCGGCTCCAGATCGGCAATACCCTCGACCTGCTCGGCGTTGGCCCCGAGGCTTGCGGCATGCGCCCGAAAGTCGATGGCGGCCGAGCCAGGCAGCAGGTTGTTGAATGGCTCGCCACCCGTTGCCTGCTGCAAGCGGTTGATGCAGCCGAACCCGCCATTGTCCAGAACGACAACGGTCAGTTTCGCGCCGAGCATCACCGACGTCGCAATCTCCGAGTTCATCATCAGATAGCTGCCATCGCCCACCAGCACGATCACCTCGCGCTCGGGACGGGCCAGTTTCACCCCCAGGCCGCCAGCAATCTCGTAGCCCATACAAGAGTATCCATACTCCAGGTGATATGTGCCGACCCGCTGTGCCTGCCACAACTTGTGGAGTTCACCCGGCAATCCGCCGGCGGCGCACACCACGACAGCCTCTTCCGGTGCGACCCGCTGCACGGCGCCGATCACCTGCGCGTCGGACGGCAATGCCGCATTGCTGGCGGCGGTCACGGCGGCTGCTTGCGCCCGCCATTCCACTATGCCGTGCGACAGGCTCTCTCTCCACTCATCGGACGCACGATGATCGGCAAGCGCGGTGCTCAGCGCAGCCAGGCCAACGCGGGCATCGGCAAGCAGCGGTTTCATGTGGCGTTTCGCCAGGTCGAACGCCTGCACGTTCAGGCCGATCAACGTGCGAGTTGGGTTACGGAACAGCGCCCAAGACCCGGTGGTGAAATCCTGCAGGCGCGTCCCGACCGCGAGGATCACATCCGCTGCCTGCGCCGCGTCATTGGCTGGCGACGTGCCGGTCACGCCGATCGCGCCGAGGTTCAGCTTATGGCTGTAGGGCAGGGCGCTCTTGCCGGCCTGGGTCTCCGCCACCGGAATGTTGTGCGTGGTGGCGAAGCGATCGAGCGCTTCGGTCGCCTCGGAATAATGCACACCGCCGCCGGCGATGATCAGCGGCAATCGGGCGCCTCGCAGCGCCTCCGCGGCCGCGGCAAGTTCCGTTTCGTCTGGCCGCACGCGGCGGATGTGCCACATGCGGTGGGCGAAGAACTCCAGCGGATAATCGAATGCCTCAGCCTGCACATCCTGGCAGAGCGCCAGCGTTACTGGGCCACACTCGGCGGGATCGGTCAGCACCGACAGCGCACGCGGCAGTGCGGTGAGGGTCTGCTCGGGACGCATGATGCGATCGAAGTAGCGTGAGACAGGACGGAAGCAGTCATTGGCGGATACAGTGCCGTCTCCAAAGCTTTCCACCTGCTGCAGGACCGGATCGGGCCGGCGCGAGGCGAACACATCGCCCGGCAGCAGCAGCACCGGCAGCCGATCGACGTGTGCAACCGCAGCGGCGGTGACCATGTTGGTGGCGCCAGGACCGATCGACGTGGTGCAGGCCATCATCCGGCGGCGATGCATCGCCTTGGCATAGCCGATCGCAGCCATCGCCATCGCCTGCTCATTATGGGCGCGATAGGTGGGGAGAGAATCGCGATGCGCGGCCAGGGCCTCGCCAATGCCGGCGACGTTGCCGTGGCCAAAGATCGCCCAGATGCCGCCGAACAAGGGCGTGTCGCGGCCATCACATTCGGTGTATTGTGCGGCGAGATAGCGCACCACAGCCTGCGCCATGGTCAGACGGATGGTGGCCATTGCATCCTCCCTTCAATCGGCGGTTATTGTCCCACGACGCAGCCGGGAAGGGGAGGGCGCCAGGATGCTGAGCATTGCGGTCATCGGAGCCGGACGCATTGGTCGTATCCATGCACCGAATGTCGCAGCACATCCTGCGGCGCGGCTGGCGGGCGTCGCCGATGTGGATACAGCAGCAGCCACGAATCTGGCCGGCGCGTGCGGTGCGCCTGTCCTGTCGCTCGACGAGGCGTTCGCGGCGGATGCAGTGGTGATCGGCTCGCCGACGCCTACTCACGCCGAATACATCGAGCGCGCCGCGGCCGCCGGAAGGGCGATCTTCTGCGAGAAGCCGATCGATCTGGATACCACTCGGGTCAGGACGTGTCTCGAGGTGGTGCGGCGGGCAGGCGTGCCGTTGATGGTGGGCTTCAATCGCCGCTTCGATCCGCATTTCGCCATGCTGAAGCGGCGGATGGACGCCGGCGAGATCGGCAAGCTCGAGCTGCTGACCATCTTCAGCAAGGATCCAGCTCCGCCGCCGATCAGCTACATCGAGACATCGGGCGGCCTGTTCCGCGACTGCATGATCCACGATCTGGACATGGCGCGTTTCCTGCTGGGCGAGGAGCCGGTGGAGCTGCACGCCTCGGCATCGTGCCTGGTCGATCCGGCGATCGGTGCGGCGGGCGATGTGGATACGGCGATAGCGACGCTCCGCACCGCCAGCGGCAAACTGTGCCAGATCTCGAATTCGCGCCGCGCCACCTATGGCTACGATCAGCGGATCGAGGCGCATGGCGAGAAAGGCATGCTGCGGGCGGGCAATGTCACCGCAACGACGGTGGAGCTTGCCAGCGGCGCCGGGTTCGCCACCGAGCCGGCCCTGCCGTTCTTCCTGGAACGCTACGCCGAGGCCTACCGGCGCGAACTGGATGCGTTCATCGTCGCTGTGGCGGCGGGGCGGCCTCCGAAACCGAGTGGCGAAGACGGGCTGCAGGCGCTGCTGCTGGCCGATGCTGCGACGCGCTCGGCGCGAACCGGAGAAACGATCGAGGTGGGGTAGCTACAATGCGCATTGGCATGGTGACCGACAGCCTGTCCCACCTCTCCTTGGACGACCTGTTGCGGGCCGCTGCCGATCTCGGCATCGAGATGCTGGAATTTCCCTGCGGCAACTGGTCGCCGGCACCGCATCTGAAGCTCGATGCCATGCTCGACAGCGCTCAGGCTCGCAGCGAATTCCTGGCGAAGCTGCGCGGCCACGGCCTCTCGCTGAGCGCGCTCAACTGTTCGGGCAACCCTCTGCATCCGGGTGAGCTTGGGCGCCAGCACCAGGCGGTGACGTCGAACACCATCCGCCTGGCGGGACTGCTCGGCGTGGAGCGCGTCGTGATGATGTCGGGCTGCCCCGGTGGACCCGGCGATGTCAACGCCAACTGGGTTACCACCGCCTGGCCGCCGGAAGCGGCGCGCGTGCTGGCGTGGCAGTGGGATGAGGTCCTGATCCCGTACTGGAAAGGCCTGGTGGCGGAGGCGAAGTCTGCCGGTGTCGACAAGCTATGCCTGGAACTGCACGGTCAGCAGAACGTCTACAACGTCGCTACCTTGTTCCGGCTGCGTGATGCGGTGGGCGATACCGTTGGCGCCAATTTCGATCCCAGCCATTTGTTCTGGATGGGCGCCGATCCGATCGCGGCCACGCGAATGCTCGCACCGGCGATCTATCATGTGCATGCCAAGGATACGCGCATCGATCGTACCAACGCATCCATCAACAGCCTGATCGATACCACGCCAAACGACCGCCCGACCGATCGGGCGTGGAATTACGTCACGCTCGGCTATGGCCATGACCTGCTGTGGTGGCGCGAGTTCTGCTCCGTGCTCCGCCTGGTTGGTTATGACGACGTGCTCTCGATCGAGCACGAAGACCAGGCGTTGCCGCCGCTCGAAGGCGTTCGCCGGTCGGTGGCGATGCTGCGCGACGCGATCTAGCGCCCGGCGGCGACGAGGATCCGTTGCGCCAGCTTCCAGTGAGGCCGATCAATCATCTTCCCGTCCAACGCGAACACGCCGCTATCCGGATTGGCGGCAAATGCCGCATTCACCCGTTCTGCCCAGCGCACCTGGTCATCGGCCGGCGTGAAGGCAGAATTCACCACGTCGATTTGCGCAGGGTGGATCAGGATCTTGCCGGCGAAGCCGTCGGCCGCGGCGGCGTCGGCCTCGCGCTTCAGTCCGGCCGGGTCGGTGTAATCCGGATAGGGCGTATCGATCGCGGGAACACCCAGCGCACCGGCGGCCACGAGTGTCTGGCCACGGGCGAACACAACTGGGGCGGGGTATGCGCCATCCGGATAACGCGGGTTGATGCCCAGATCGCCCGACAGATCCTCGGCCCCGAAACACAGCGCCAGCAGCCGTGACGCGACCGGCACGTAGCTTCCCAGCCCGAACACCGAAGCGGCTGTTTCCGTCACAATCGCCACCACCCCGATCGAGCCGATCGGCGCGCCGGCGGCCGCTTCCAGCGCCTCCAGATGGTGGTTCAGCGTCCCCAGGTCGTCGGCGCCGCTGCACTTCGGCAGCATGACCCCGGCCGGCCGCGCCGGGACCACGGCCGCCAGGTCCTCCAAGTACCATGGCGTGCCGCGTGGGTTGATCCTCACGATCAGGTCTCGCCCTGGGTTTGCGCGCACCACCTCCGGCACCATCCGCCGCGCCGTCGGCTTGGCGGGCGCGGCAACGGAATCCTCCAGATCCAGGATGATCGCGTCGGCGGCCGAGGCGATCGCCTTGATCATTTTGCGTTCAGAATCGCCTGGGGCGAACAACGGGCTTCTCAATCGCATGGCAGCAATCTTGCGCCTCCGCCAACGATATGCAATCAGCGGCGCCACAGGGGGCTAGACTGAAAGGGAGGCGTCCGGGGGTGAGTGACACCATCCTGGAAACCGTGCACTTGACCCGCGAATTCGGTGGGTTCGTCGCCGTGGACGATGTTTCGTTGCGTGTGCAAACGGGGACCATCCACGCCCTGATCGGCCCGAATGGCGCCGGTAAGACCACCTGCTTCAACCTGCTGACCGCCTTCCTGCCGCCGACGCGCGGCATCATCCGTTTCAAGGGAAACGACATCACCGGCCTGAAGCCGGCACGCGTAGCGCGGCTCGGACTGGTGCGCAGCTTCCAGATCTCGGCGGTTTTTCCCCACCTGACGGCGTTGGAGAACGTCCGTATTGCGCTACAGCGGGCACGCGGCGCCAGCTTCGACTTCTGGCGTTCGGAAAAGGCGCTGAGCCAATACGATGACCGCGCGCGCCAGCTGCTGTTCGATGTCGGCCTGACCGGCGAGGCCGAAACCGTGGTGACCCAGCTTCCCTACGGCCAGAAGCGC
>DATJJM010000385.1:0-4510 GCA_035492535.1 Acetobacteraceae bacterium
ACGCGATCCACCTTCACCACCTTGCCGCCCGCGAAGCCGCTCGCGGGTTCCGATCGCGGGGCGTATCCGGCGAACTTTTCATAGACGATACGCGCGCCGGGCCTGTACTCGGCATCGACGAAGCGGAACGGACCGGAGCCGATACGCGCCTGCACCGGCTTGAACGGATCGGTCATCGCGTCCTTCTCGCGCATGATCGCACCGACGACGCCGTTGCTGCCGCCGAGCAGGAACTCGGTGAAGGCGAAAGGTTGCTTCAGCAGGATGGAGAAGCTGCGATCGTCGATCGGCTGATACGCGTCGATCAGGCCGGCCAGGATCTGGTTCTGGGTGTCGCGCACGAACATCCGCTTCAGAGACGCGACGACGTCGCGCGTGGTGACATCGCTGCCGTCGTGGAATTTCAGGCCGTTGCGCAGGGTGAACGTGTAGCGCAGGCGGTCGTCAGACAGCTTCCAGGTATCCACCATCTGCGGCTGCACGTTCATCTTGTCGTCCCAGCCGAAAAGCTGGTCGTAGACCATCGCCCCGTGCATGGAGACGTTGTTCACCTGGGCGAATACCGGATCGAAGGACTGGGGTTCGGCCTGTGGTACCACGCGCAGCACCTTGCTGGCGGATTGCGCGATGGCGGGCAGCGGCAACGCTGCGAGCGCGGCACTCGTGGTGAAACTGCGTCTGGTCAGCATCGGCTTCCCCGCCCCCTGTCGCAACGACAGTAGGGCGGGACGATCAGTCGCGGAAGACTACGCCTTGTCCAGCCAGAAAATGTCCTCGCGCACCACATCGTAGATGCCGAAATACTCGTACGGGTTGTAGCCTTTCAGATAGTTCCACCAGACATCGTTGATCTGCTCCCAGCACAGCGGCAGCAGTGGTGGATCCTGCTCCATGATCTCTTCGGCCTGGTGGATTAGCGCCTTGCGTTTGGACACATCAGGCTCGCTGTCGATCTGGTCCACCAGGGCATTGAACTTTTCGTTGTTCCAGAACGAGTAGTCCTGCGGACCGGTCGGCCGATACCATGCATTGAAATAGTCGGATGGGTCGAGCGTCGTCGATACGACGGCACCGATGGCGATATCGAAGTGGCCGCTGGTAGCGTCGTCGAACCACACTGATTCGACGACGGTGCGCAGGTTGCATTCCACATTCAAGTTCTGTTTCAGCATCGCCTGGATGGCCTGTGCCCACAATTTAAACGAGGCAATGTCGCGCACCATAAAGTCGAGACCCTTGATGCCGTTGCCATGGCCGGCGGCAGCCATCAGTGCCGTCGCTTCCTTGACGGCGGCAGCCGGGTCCTCCTGATAACCAACGCGCTTGAACAACTGATCGGTCGGCGTGGCGAATTCGGAGAATGGATAGAGGAAGCCGCCTACGCGCATCGGCGCCACGTCCTTGGTGACATCGACGAGGACATGCCGTTCCAGCGCGAGGTGGAATGCGCGACGCACCCGCGGATCATCGAACGGCTTTTTCCTGTCGTTCATGTAGGTGGCCTGGATCACGCTCTGATTGAATGCCGTGGTGGACATCCCTGGCGTGGCCTTCGCCTTGCGCGCGGTGACCGGATCGACGATGCGCGCATAGTCAACCCGGTTGGACAGGACCGCCGCGCCGAGCTCGGACGAGAACGGAAGCAGGTTGTAGAACTCGATGCCATCCAGGTAGGGCAGATTCTTGTTCCAGTAATCCTTGTTCTTCTCCATCACCCAGACTTCGTTCTCCACACGGCGGACCGAGCGGAACGGGCCGGTGCCAGGGATATTGGCCACCTTACGCAAGTTGTAGTTGTTGTCCTCCAGGGTCTTCTTGCGAAGGATGCCGTTCCAGCCGCTGGCGATCGCCGCCATGATAAAGCTGGGTGGGCGTGGCGAGGACAACGTGAACTGGACCGTGTATTTGTCGGGTGCGGTGATCTCGGCCACTGATTTGAACAGGATGCTGCGCGGAATGGCGACGCCCTCGGGTGGCTTCGCGATCCGGTCAAAGGTGGCTTTCACATCTTCGGAGGTGAGTTCCGCACCATCGGAGAACATCACGCCCTTGCGCAGGTAGAATGTGTAGGTCTTGCCGTCCTTCGAGATTTCCCAGCTATGTGCCAGATCAGGAATGATCGTCTTGCCGCTGTCGCGCGGATCATGACGGATCAGATTGTCGTACATGCAGCCTTGCGCGCCGAGACTACCGATGGTGCCTGACTGGTGGAAATCGAAATGCGGCAGGCGGCTCAGGATGCCGAAGCGCAGCACGCCGCCGTGCTTCGGGTTCGGTTCGGGTGCCGCGAGCTGGAACTGCGAACCGTCGAATTGCATTGGGATGTCGGCGGCCTTGCCTTGCAGAGGATAAACGCCATAGGCGGCGGCCATCGCCGCAGCACTGCCTTGCAGAAAACCGCGACGCGTCCAGCGGTGGTTACCGAAGTGCGTCTTGTTCATTGTATTGTGCCCCCTTGAGCTTGTATCAGGTCTTGTCCATCCAGAACGTATCCTGCCGACAGACGTCATAGGCGCCGAAATAGTCGTCCGGACGCAAGCCTTTCACGTAGTCGTACCAGATGTCGTCAATCTTCTCCCATGCGACCGGTAACAGCGGCGGGTCCTGTTCGAAGATCGCTTCGGTCTCACGGATCAGCACCTGCCGCTTGGCGGGATCGACCTCGCGATCGATCTGGCCGATCAATGCGTCCACCTTCGCGTTGCTGTAAGATGAGTAGTTCTGCGGACCGCCGGTGTGATACCACGCATTGAAGTAGTCCGACGGATCCAGCAGCGTTGACACCACGGCGCCGATCGCCAGGTCGAAATGGCCATTGGCGATATCATCGAACCACACAGACTCTACGACGTAGCGAAGATTGCAGGTGACGTTCAGAGTCTGTTGCAGCATTGCCTGGACCGCCTGCGACCAGACGTGATAGCTGGCTAGATCGCGGATCAGGTAATCCAGACCTTGGATGCCATTCGGATAACCGGCAGCCGCCATCAGCGATTTCGCTTCCTTCTGTGCGGCGGTGGGATCTTCCTGGTAGCCAAGACGCTTGACCAGTTCCGCCTTCGGCGTGGCGAGATCCGAGAACGGATACATGAAGCCGCCGATCTGCATCGGCGCCACGTCCTTGATCGCTTCGATCAGGGTCGGGCGATCGAGCGCCAGATGCATGGCGCGGCGCACACGTGGATCGGCCATCGGGCCTTTTTTGGTGTTGGTGTAGGTCGCGTGGATCACACTCTGGTTGAATGAGGAAACACGCATGCCCTTGGTGGCTTGCGCCTTCTTGAAGGTGACGGGATCGGTGACCCTGCCGTAATCGACGCGGCCAGACAGGATGCCGGAGCCAAGCTCGGGCGAGAACGGCACCAGGTTGTAGAACTCGATGCCGTCGAGATAGGGCAGCCCCTTGTTCCAGTAATCCTTGTTCTTCTCGACCACCCAGATCTCGTTCTCGACGCGTCGCACGGTCTTGAACGGGCCGGTGCCGGGATAGGGCCAGACCTTGCGTAGGTTGTAGTTGTTGTCCTCCAGCGTCTTCTTGCGCACGATGACGTTCCAGCCGCTGGCGATCGCCGCCATGATGAATGCTGGAGGCCGTGGCTCGGACAGTTTGAACTGGATGGTGTATTTGTCGGGCGCGGTGACCTCGCTGACGGCGCGGAACAGGATGCTGCGCGGAATGCTGATGCCTTGCGGCGGCTTAACGATCCGGTCGAAAGTGGCCTTCACATCATCCGAGGTCAGTTCGGCACCGTCGTGGAACGGGATGCCCTTGCGCAGGAAGAATGTATAGGTCATGCGGTCCTTGGCGATGTCCCAGCCATAGGCGAGATCCGGGATCACGGCCCTGCCACCATCGCGCGGATCGCGGCGGATCAGGTTGTCGAACATGCAGCCCATCGAGCCGAGATTGTTGTAGGTGCCCGACTGGTGCAGATCGAAATGCGGCACACGGTTTGTAATGCCCATGCGCAGAACGCCGCCATATTTGGGATTTGGATCGGGTGCGGCGAGTTTGAAGTTCGTCCCATCGAACTGATCGGGAATGTCGGCGAGTACCGGGGTGGGAAACAGCCCATAAGCAGCACTTATTGCCGCGGCGCCCGTTCCAAGTAATCCGCGACGTGTCAGCCGCGGATGCGCGGCTCGCCTGCCTTCCATAATGTCAGCCTCCCTTTAGTCTTTGCAGTGCCGGTGCCGGCGTGCTCTGATGGCAGCCTGAACCGGTCCGTTTCGAAAAAGATAACAGCCGGAACGATGGGAGTCACGTCTTGAGTGAAGTGCAGTCGCCGGCACGCGTCGTGCCTGACGCGTCGCCAAGCCGTCCGTTGCTGGAGATCGAAAATCTCCACACACATTTCATCACGCCCGCCGGCGTCGTGCGCGCGGTGGATGGTGTGTCTTATTCGCTGCGCGCCGGCGAGACACTCGGCGTTGTTGGTGAATCAGGCTGTGGCAAGAGCGTCACGGCGCTTTCAATCCTGCGCCTTGTGTCGAGTCCGCCGGGACGCAT
>DATJJM010000386.1:0-14916 GCA_035492535.1 Acetobacteraceae bacterium
CTCTTCGACGTCGCGCAGGGTGACCGTCTTCCGGCGCTTGTGCTCGGGCAGCAGCATGCGTGACGCGCCGACTTCGTCGATCACGTCGATCGCCTTGTCGGGCAGCTTCCGGTCGTTGATGTATTTGGCGGAAAGCTCCACAGCAGCTCGGATCGCCTCGTCCGTGTAGCGGACCTTGTGGTGCTTCTCGTAGTTCGTCTTCAGGCCGCGCAGGATCTTGACGCTGTCTTCCAGGGTCGGCTCGTTCACATCGATCTTCTGGAAGCGGCGGACCAGGGCGCGGTCCTTCTCGAAGTAGTTGCGGAACTCCTTGTACGTGGTCGAGCCGATGCAGCGCAGGTTGCCCGACGCCAGCGCCGGCTTCAGCAGATTGGACGCGTCCATCGCCCCGCCGGACGTGGCGCCGGCGCCGATCACGGTGTGGATTTCGTCGATGAACAGGATGGCGCCCTGCTGGTTTTCCAGTTCGGAAACCACCGCCTTCAGGCGTTCCTCGAAGTCGCCGCGGTAGCGGGTGCCGGCGAGCAAAGCTCCCATGTCGAGGGCGTAGATGGTCGATTTCGCCAGCACTTCCGGCACGTCGCCCTCGACGATGCGCTTGGCGAGACCCTCAGCGATCGCGGTCTTGCCGACGCCGGGATCGCCCACGTACAGCGGGTTGTTCTTGGTCCGGCGGCACAGGATCTGGATGGTTCGCTCGATTTCCGAGTCACGGCCGATCAGGGGATCGATCTTGCCGGCCATCGCCTTCTTGTTGAGGTTCACGCAGTAGTTGGACAGTGCGTCCTGGTTGCGGCGGTTCGGCTTTTCCTCGCGCTCTTGCTCCTGGTGTGCTTCCGGCTGATTGCCGGTCCCCTGCACGGGGCGCTGCGCCGAGCGGCCTGGCGCCTTGGCGATGCCATGACTGATGAAGTTCACGGCGTCGAGACGGGTCATATCCTGCAACTGGAGGAAGTAGACCGCGTGGCTCTCACGCTCGGAGAACAGTGCCACGAGGACGTTTGCACCAGTCACCTCGTCGCGCCCGGACGACTGTACGTGGATCGCGGCGCGCTGCACGACGCGCTGGAACCCGGCTGTGGGCTTGGGATCGCCGGCGCGGTCCGTCGCCAGTCCGGCGAGGTCCTTGTCGAGGAATTCCGAGAGATCGGTGCGCAACTTGTCGAGATCGACGCCGCAGGCGCGGAGCACAGTCGCCGCATCGGTATCGTCAGCCAGACCCAGCAACAGATGCTCGAGTGTGGCGTATTCGTGTCGACGTTCGCTGGCGAGCGAGAGCGCGCGGTGCAGCGTCTGTTCGAGGTTTCGTGAAAGCATCGTCGTCGCCGCTCCTACGCACTAAAGGCCCCAACAAGCCCGTCCCAATCATTTGCGGCGGTTGGCCTCGCCGTCAACTCAGGCAGATTCGGTACTCAAGGGCAAATCCGTTAGTCAAAGAATGTGGCATCCTGTGTCTTACAATGTGATGCCGTTCGATCATTCCTTCTCGATCGTACATTGCAAAGGATGCTGATTCTGCCGCGCCAGGTCCATGACCTGCGTCACTTTGGTCTCGGCAACCTCGTATGTGTAAACGCCACAAACCCCGACGCCGCGGCGGTGCACGTGTAGCATGATGCGCGTGGCTTCCTCGCGCGATTTCTGGAAAAACCGTTCCAGCACATGAACGACAAATTCCATCGGCGTATAATCGTCGTTCAGCATCAGCACCTTGTACATCGCCGGCTTGCGGGTTTTGGGCCGCGTCCGGACAACGACGCCCGTATTGGGGCCGTCGGTGTTATTGCTGTTGCCGCCACGCCTGTCGCTGTCGCTCATCTTTCTTCCGCGTCCACCCTATCGCGACACCCCGCCGAATTGGGCGCTCCTGTCCCGATCCAGCCGCGCCTTGGTCCACACCTCGGCCTCTGCCGGAGCACGAACCATATCGGAAGGCGGTGGCAGGTTAAAAGAGCATTGACGCGCAAAGATTAAGGTCGAGTGTCAGTCCAAGAAAAAAAGGCCCGGGTGAATGACCAGGGCCTTTTCCTCGATCCACCGTTCTGTGCCCCGGGTCAGGCCGACTTGGCGAACTTTTCCATGGCCAGGCTGAAGCGCGCCGTGAGCGGTGCCATAACCTGTTCGGTCAGCTTGAGCGAAGCGTCGGTCAGCTTGCCCGAGTCGGCCATGGCCTTCTCAATCGTGGTACGGGCGAGGCTCGTCTGCAGGTCGAACGCGTCCTTCACCGATTTGGCAGACGACAACGCCTTGAACGTCGACATCGTCTCCTCGAACGACGCCTGGGCGTTTGCCGCGATCTGCTTGCCGATGTCCTGGACGCCGGCCGTCCAGATCTGGCCGGACTTCATCAGGGCCTCGGCATTCCCCTGGCTGAACGCCACGAGCTCCTCGGCCGTCTTCATCGCCTTTTCCATTCCTTCTTTCACCTTTGCCTGAGTGTCGGCGAGCCCTGTAGCCGCCTTTGCCATACCGTCCTTGAGGCCCGAAACCGTGGCTTCGAAACCCTTGCCGGCCACGGTCGCCGTCTGATCCTCGATCGCGGCGGTGGCCTCGATGGTCTTTGGTTTGCTTGACATGTACGTCATCTCCTGCGGGTACGGCCCGTAATGGCTCATCCAGGGCGTGCACGTGTGCGTCGCATGCGCCGGTGACCCGAGCCGTTTTGCTGCAATGCAGCATGGGATTGATATATGCCCCCTCTTCGGATCGATCAAGCGATTTATTGTGCGCTGCACAAGAAACTTTTGTGGCCATTTCAAATGACGAGGCAGGCACTTCGCTTGTGCAAGGATCCACCCGTAAGCCGTTCAGTTTTTTCCGTTTTTGCGCGGAATTCGGCTGGACAGGCGCGGCACGCCGCCCGTAAGGTCAAGCGGGACGGTGGAAGGGGGAGAATACGGATGGCTGCTTGGCGAAGCCCGGCGCGCGGAGTTGTGAAGCGGCTGGTCGCGCCATTCGGCGTTTTCCTCTGCCTGTCGGTGTCGGTCGGCGTGGCACACGCGCAGGTTGGGTCCGACCGTTACGCCTCAATCGTCGTGGATGCCACCACCGGCAACGTCCTGGAAGCGGCCAACCCGGACGCCCCGCGGCATCCCGCCAGCCTTGCCAAGCTGATGACGCTCTACATGACGTTCGAGGCGCTGCGTGACCGCCGGATCGCTGACGACGAACTGGTTCCGGTTTCAGCGCATGCTGCGTCGATGGAGCCATCGAAGCTCGGCCTGCTTCCGGGGATGCGGCTGACCGTGCAGGAGGCGATCCTCGCCCTCGTCACCAAATCAGCCAACGACGCCGCTTCGGCCCTCGGCGAATTCCTCGGCGGATCCGAGGAACGATTTGCCCAGATGGAGACCCTGCGCGCCCGTGCGCTTGGGATGAACCACACGACCTTCACCAATGCCTCAGGTCTGCCTGATCCGAACCAATGGACGACGGCACGCGACCTTGCGATCCTGGCCCGGCACCTCCTGACAGACTTCCCGACCGACTATGCGTATTTCAGCGTCGAGAATTTCACCTACCAACACCGGGTCATCTACAATCACGACCGGATGTTGCGGACCTATCCTGGTGCCGACGGCATGAAGACCGGCTACACAGAGGCCTCGGGCCATAACCTCGTGACCAGTGCCGTGCGGGGCGGCGTACGTCTTATCGGCGTGGTGCTGGGGGCCGCTTCCAACAACGAGCGCAACCTGCACATGGCGGCCCTGCTGAACCAGGGGTACGAAGAAATGGACGTGCCCGTCGAGCAGCAGCGACCAATGGGAGTCGCTGGCCGCCTGCCCACTCTGGTCAGTGTGGCGCATGCGGCGGCACTCGCTGACCCGCCGATGCGTGCGTCGCCGCGCGTCCGCGTGGCGCTTGCGTCGGCGAGTTGGGGGATACAGGTCGGCAGCTTCGGCAACGAACGCCAGGCACGCGACGCTGCAGCCAATGCGCGCCGTGCTGCGGATGGTGGCGAGCCGCGGGTAGAGTCGGTCAATCAGCGCGGCAGGACGCTGTGGCGTGCCCAGGTGATCGGCCTTACCGCACCTGAAGCGCAGAACGCATGCAGCATGCTGGGCAGGCGTCGTGCCCCCTGTATGGTACTGCGCCCGGATCAGCGGCAGCTGGCTTCACGCTGACCCTGCGTCTGAGAGTGCGGCCCGTGTCTCATCTACCCGAGCGATGCCGGAAATCCGTTGGGACGGCGTCGCTTTGCTCGCTTCCACAGGCCAATATCATGGTGTGTTCCGGGTGAATTCGCGCACTGTTTGTCCGTCAGCGACGTAGGCCTTCTGCGCAATGCCAACGAAGAGTCCCGTCTCTACCACGCCGATCGTCTGTCCTATCGATTGATCGAGCGCGGCTGGGTCGCCGATCAGACCGATATGGCAGTCAACGATCAGGTTGCCGCCGTCGGTCCGGAATGGTTCCCCCGCCTGGGTAAGGCGCAAGACAGGATTGGCGCCAAGCCCCGTGAGGCGCGCCGTAGTGGTTTCCCAGCCAAAGGGCACGATCTCGACCGGCACCGGTGCGATGCCACCGAGCCGGTCCACGATCTTCGGCGCATCGGCGACGATGACCAGGCGATCGGACGCGGCAGCGACGATCTTCTCCCGTAGCAAGGCGCCACCGAGGCCTTTGATCAGGTTCAGCGTGCCGCGTTCGATCTCGTCGGCACCATCGATCGTGAGATCGAGGTGCGGGTTCTCCCCGAACGTGGTCATCGGTATGCCGCCCTGGCGAGCCTGCGCCGCACTGCGTTCGGAGGTGGCAATCGCCAGGATATTCAGGCCCTCTCGGACCCGGCGGATCAGCGCCTCGATCGCGAAATAGGCGGTGGAACCGGTGCCGAGCCCGACTTTCATGCCATCCTGGACGAGGGCAGCCGCGGCTTCGGCGGCGGCTCGCTTGTTGGCGTCGCGGTCGCTCATGCGCGCACCGCGCTGAACACGCGGAGCCAGTTCCCGGCACAGACTTTCGCCACTTCTCCTTCGGTCATGCCGCGGGCGCGCAGCGCGGCAGCGATTTCAGCATGGCGCGAGAAATTGGGCATCTCGGTTTTTGCGGCGCCTGCGGGCAGATCGGTGCCGATGCCGACATGGTCTATGCCGACTTGGTCGATCAGACGGAACAGATGGCGGATCATGCCGGGCAGCTTCTCCTCCCAGAGCACCGCAATCCAGGCGCCGATGACGCCGCCGGTGTCAGTCACCATTCGCGCATAGTCTGGACTGATATAACGCGGATGGTCGCCATCCGGATGGCCCGGCTCCTTGAGATTGGCGTGGGTGCAGAGGATCGGCCTGGTGGTTGTTCTCGCAACGCCAGCAACGGTGTCCTCGGAGCAATGGGCGACGTCGACGATGATGCCGAGGCGGTTCATGCGGTGGACGGCCTCGGCGCCAAATTGGGTGAGTCCATAGTGCACGGGAGCCGCCGTCTGAATATCGCCGGTTTCATTGACGAGGTAGTGTGTCAACTGGATCGAACGGACGCCTCGTGCTTCCAGCAGGTCCAGGCGGTCGAGATCGCCTTCCAGGAAATCGCAACCCTCCACGGCGAGTACCAATGCGGGGTCGTCGGCCCGGATATCGGTCGGTTCGCGCGCGATGCGCATGCCGGTGGCCTCGAAGGTGCCAAGGTATTCATCGACACAGGCGAAGCACTCGCCGGGTTCCGGATCGCGCACCTTTTCCAGCCGCTTGGTTGTGGGATTGCGGCGGATCATCGGGAGGTCGGCGATCGCGGACACGACCGCTGCGGTCACGCCTCCTGGCGCCATGGTGGCAAGGACCGAGCGATCGACCGGACCAACCCGGTTGGGGCGGCCAGCGTGAGTGTGCATGTCGATGATCATGGCAGGCGCTTGATAGCCCGTTCGGCTAGTCGGGGCCAATGGCGGGCAGGTCCGAAGCCGATAGTGAGGCGGCCTGCCGGGCGTGCGCCAAGTTTGTGTTGCCGCATGTCACGCCGTGGAGCCGCCGCCCATTTACGTGGTGCGCATTGGCACCTGCGCAACAGGTCGGGCAGTTATGGGGTGTTCGGGCGCCGGCGGGAACAAACGCAAACCCGCTTGCATTGCCTTACGGCTGATAAGGTTTCTTGCGAGCGCTGTAATAGAGATAATAGGGGACGTCTTCATCCGTGCCGGGCACCACGTCGATCAGCGGTGAGAAACCGGCAGCTTCAATCTGCCGCTGTTGCTCCTCACTGTTGACATAGTATGTGCGCAGTACGAAGCCATGCGCCGGATCGACAAGTATTGCATAGTCGGCCGTTCGCTGTTGCCCCGGTGCATTTCGGAGATAGTTGATCAGGTTGATGGCGGCCCGTGCGATTGACTTCGCTGATCGGATTGGATTGGCCGAGATCGAGACGTCAAACACGCGGTGCAGCAAGGTTCCAGATGGGACCGAAGCCAGGTTATGGCTGCTGAATACCAGGACGCCACCCGGTCTCAGCACGCGCGCAACCTCGCGCAATATGCGAGCACGGTCATCATGACCAACGTAATCAATCCCATTGAACGAGAACAGGATGAAGTCGAATTCTCCATCGTTAAATTGCGACAGGTTGCGCGCATCACCTGGCCGAAAGTCCAGATGCGGATACCGTTCCCGACACGCGCGAACCATGGCCTCGCTCGAGTCCACGCCGACATAAAAGGCGCAGCGTTCCGCCAAATAGGACGTGGTGCGTCCTCCCCCGACACCAAGATCAAGCACGCGCTTACCCGCGATGTCATCGCTGAACTTTGCCAATAATTGAGTTTCGGCAGGTGTCAGATGGGTGTCCGCAACATACTGTAAAACGATAGATCGCTGCTCGTAGACGGTGCGATTGCTGTCCAACGCTTGTGTCGCGTTCTTCCCCTCAGGCATCTGCGACACCGTGATGCTGCTCTCCGGGGCGCTGTCGCATCGCAAGATATCGAGCAGCACAGGCACCAAGAAAGCCATGAGCGAACAGGTAGCTGTTCAACCATCGCGCATGATCGGCGAGATCCGTCTTGTAAGCTTCACCACCACGCAAGAAATCGAAGCGATCATAGCCGTTGTCGATTGCCCACATCACCAGCAAGGTCAGGTGAAGTCGGCCGGCTGACGCCTTCGCGAATGCCAGGTCGTACGACGGCTGGTAATAGTACAGACCGTCCCTGCCGACGAAGCCGTAGTGTATGGCAATGGTCCGTTCGCCGCAGGTAAGGACCGAGAGATGCAGCGTCTCTTCTTTGCAGGCCTGGAGCGCAAGCTGAGTCATGCACTCGGGCCTCCCGGGCTTTGTCAGCGTATTGACGGTCCCTTGCTTCGTCCCCCATGCATCCTTCATGCGTATCAAATCCGCGACCAGCCCTGGCAGCTTCTCGCGGTCGCTGACCACCGTCATCGCGAGTGGACCCTGCTTTTCGATCATGCGGATGCTTGCAGCGTGATTTGAGCGTTTCCGTTTGGACAGCGTGGCCAGCCACGCCTGCCCGGATGGATGCCGAAGAGTGATTGCATGAGCAGGCTCGGTATCGCGCGTTCTCCATGCCAACGTGGCAAGTGCGGAAGCGCTGCTCGTGCCGTCGCGTACGGAGTGGATGCGTGCGACATCGAAGCCACCGGTGCGGCGTATCGAACCCCAGAACTCGTCGGCATCAACACCTGTTGCAATGAGAATATCAGGGTAATCGAAGAACTCGTCACCCGCCCACTCGAGTATTCTCAGTCCATAGAGCCGGCGAATTGCCATGGATGCGACGGCCACGAGCCGGCCGTCGGAACGCCCCACGAGGACATGCGGCCGCAACCCTTCTCGATGACCGATGGTATCCCACCAGATTTGGTGCCACGTGGGGTTCAGGAACAGATTCCGGGATGAGTGCTCATACAGGCCAAGCCATTCGGGCAAGAGCGTGTCGAGCTCTTCGCGCCTGGTCAGTAGCTCGACGCTCGACAGCGTGGTCCGATCTTTCGAAATGAGCACGTTCGGACAGGTCCCCGCGATGACTGGTTCGCTCGTTAGGTCGTGACTGCGGCATAGCCTCGAGGAAAGCCATTTGCTTCCTCTTTCGGTGCGGAATGCGAAACGGCCGGGAGAGATGGTGGCAGTATCTGTGCGGGCATCGACCGAGTCGAGCAGGACGATAGCCCTCTAGCGGGAACGTGACCGGATTCGTTGCGTGCCACGGGAGTGTCACATGGTGCGGATCGGCTTCGTGCGTCCCCGAAACTCGTGCGCACACGGCCCAATGTGCTCGACCAGCACGATCGACCGCATGCCTGGGAACCGGCCGCGCTTTCGCTGTAGGCAATCCGCCGCACGGTCTCCCCGGAAAAGCCAAAGAATTCAGGCAATGGAAGGCCTCGCATCACCGATGCCCGCATCATCGAGCACGCGGTGGCAAGTGGTCATGGTGATACGCCATGAGAATGGCAGGGATTTCGACACCCAGGTCTTTGCGCTCCCGAAGAACCGCCAGCCCTGCCTCGCGTCTGCGCTTTCTCGCGCTCGCATGACTCAGTCCAGATAGCGAACCTGGCACGAGACCAGCCGACACAACCGGGCACGCAAGCACCCCAGGCGGGCCGCTCGCAACGGCACCGCGCGTGGACTTTGATGAAAACGTACGGTTGAACGACTTCACGGGCACAGTTGGCGGCCGAGATCAATAAGTATCCAACACCACGTCCATCATGCCACCACATCCGGCGAACCACCTCAAGGCCATGCATACCTTTTCGATCACGTTGCCGTCAGCAGCACTGATCCGCGGGAATGGCCAAGCCGCTCGTCCTGTGTCAGACAACCAGGGAGTTGATCCCTTGTGTCAGCACGGTTTCCATCGCGGATGAAGTTGCCCTCCCGGCGCCTGCGCCTTCAGTCTGCCCGCACGCAGCGGAAGCTCGTCTTCATCCTGGGCGGCGTTGTTGTCGGTGGTGCAGCGGTGGCTCTGGCGCTGCTCGCCGACGGGGCGCAGGCCATCTTCGCGCGTTTCATCGAACGCTGGCCGTATGGCTCGTTGCTGGTGACGCCCCTGGGGTTGGCGGTGTCGGCCTATCTGACCCGCCGCTTCTTCCCTAATTCGCAGGGGAGCGGCATTCCGCAAGCGATCGCGGCCCGGCATCTGCGCAGCCAGGCGGCTCGGGGCCGCCTCGTGTCGATCCGCATTGCGATTGGCAAGAGCATCCTGACACTGTTCGGGTTGCTCTGTGGTGCGTCCATCGGACGCGAGGGGCCAACGGTCCAGGTTGGCGCGTCTATCATGTTCGCCATCGGCCGGTTGTCGCCGCGCCAGCAGAGCGGCCTGATCCTGGCCGGTGCGTCTGCCGGCATTGCCGCGGCATTCAATACGCCGATCGCCGGCATCATCTTCGGCATCGAAGAGATGAGCCGCGCCTACGAGGTGCGAAACATCGGCCTGATGCTCAGTGCCATCATCATTGGAGGTCTGACCTCGCTCATATTCCTCGGCGACTACACCTATTTCGGTACCACCTCCGTGACGCTGCACGGTGCAGTCGGGTGGATGGCCGTGCCGGTCTGTGCTGTCGTCGGTGGCCTGCTGGGCGGCGTGTTCAGCCGCATCCTGGTCGAGTGTGGTCGCGGTCTGCCTGGCACGATCGGGCATGCCATCAAGCAGCATCCCATCGCGTTCGCAGCGCTGTGCGGGCTTGGCGCAGCACTATGCGGCATCGCGTCAGGCGGCACCGTGTACGGCACCGGTTATTCGCAGGTGAAGATGCTGATGGAGCACGGCGTACCGTTGTCCGAGACGTTCGGGCTGCTGAAATTCATTTCGACGGCGTTGGCGTCGATCAGCGGTGTGCCTGGCGGCATTTTTTCGCCATCGCTCGCGGTCGGTGCGGGTATTGGATTCGATATGGCCGCGCTGTTTCCCGGAGTGCCGCTGAATGCGCTGATCCTGCTCGGGATGGTGTCGTACTTCGCCGGCGTGGTGCAGGCGCCGATCACCGCCGTGGTGATCGTGACGGAGATGACGAACGACCACGCGATGGTGCTGCCGCTGATGGTGGCCGCCGTCATCGCTTATGGCGCTTCGCGCCTGGTGTGCAGCGAGGGGGTCTATCACGCACTGTCGAAGAACTTCTTGCCGGAGAGCCCGGCTGTCGAGGCTGCGAGGTGAGCGGCGCAGAGCCACAGTGACCGGTGGTCAGTCAGCTTGCTCCTGAGTCAGCAGCGCGGCGACCGGGACCGCCACATGCGTTTGCGCGTGGTCGAGCTCCTCTGGAATTGCAGCGATCCCGTGATCACGCATCCATCGGCTGATGCGGGCGTTCGCCGTCACCACACAAAAAGGGATCGCGAGCAGGAGGCCTCCGGCAAAGGGTGCGGTCCATAGCACCGCTTCCCAGCCGGCTTGGGCAAATCCAGCGAACACCACGACGCCGAACAGCGTCTGGAGCCAAAGCAGGCGTGCCGCCTCCAGCCAGCCGACGCCTCGATCATTGCGATTCTGCGGCTTCCAGGGCGCGGGGGCGCCGAGTGCCAGCCGCAGCAAGGCCGCGGTCTTTGCCACAGCGGAGATCGCGTCCATCAGCAGTGCGAAGGCGAACTCCACACCGGCACCCAATGCGAAGCGTGCCGGTCCGCCATAACGGGTGAGTTTGGCGGGCATCAGCATCACCTCGGCGTAACCAAGCAGCTTCGGCGAATAGAGCGCGCCCGGCCACGCCAAGCTCAACGCAAGCACCCAGTTTGACGGGAAGGGCGACACCGGATCGGTTGCGGCGGCCGTCGCAGCGGCGAGCAGAAACAGTAAGTACAGCGGCGTGCCGGCAAACAGCAGGATTGCCTGGATGAGCTGCCACCGTCCCATCGGGCGCAGGCCTGGCAGGCGCAGCAGGTGCCAGTATTGCATATTGCCGGCTAGCCAGCGGAGCTCGCGACGGAGGAATTCGGGCAGGGCAGGGGGATTGGCCTCGCGCGAGCCATCTTCCTCAGGCAGCACGCGCACGCCCCAGCCGGCGCCGCGCAAGACCGCCGCTTCGATCTGGTCATGCGAAAGGATGGGGCGTCCGTCCGGGAGTGCGGGCAGACGGCAGTGGGCGCGGAACGGTGCGATGCGGACGATGGCGTTGTGACCCCAGTAGGGGCCCTCATCGCCCTGCCACCACGCCTGCCCGGTGGCCCAGGTGCGCATGCCGGCGCGCATGCCGAACTGAAACAGCCGAGGGAAGGCCGACGATGCCGGCAGTCCAACTGTCAGGTGTTGGACGATCGCAAGTCTTGGCTCGGCCTGGATCGTTGCCAGCAGGTGCAGTACGGCTTCGGCTGACATTTCCGAGTCAGCATCGAGTGCCAGCATGAATTCGAAGCCGTCGGCCCGATGGTCGAGGAACTCCATGATGTTGCCGGCCTTGAAGTCGGTGTTCGTGCTGCGGCGGCGATAGCAAATGCGGCTGGGATCGCGGTCCTGGGCGGCGAATACGGCGACCGCCCGTTCTTCGTCGGCTGCCAGCGCGGCCGGGGTATCGGATAGGATAAAGAGTCCGAAGGCGTTGCCTGCACCCAGCAGATCGAGCCCGGTCAGCAAGCGGCGCAGCGGCGGCATGACACGCCGCATGTCCTCGTTGCGGATCGTCACGACAATCGCTGTGCGGCCGAGGACGCGCGGGGGTCGCATAGGGAGCGGACACACAGCTCGCACCGGGTCGCGGCTGACCATCAGAATGATGAACCCGATGAGGGCGTTGGCGGCGCATAGGCCGGTCCACGGTGCGGTACCGATGAACGCTGTCAGCATCACCAGCTTGGCGAGCGTCCATCCTCCCGGGGCAAGGACGTGCAGCAGCAGCCATCCGAGGCCGCACCCGACCAGCAGAGCGATGAGCACGACAAGAGAGCAGCGGGCCGCCATGAAGGTCCGTTTCAGCAGGTGAGGATCGGATGGGTAGATAGCTTCGCTCGCAGTTTTGTCATCATTGCGGCCGCCCGCTGGACCCGGCGCGGCTCGATCGGTAAGGGTCGCCGCGTGAGCCTGGACGCCCCCAATTCCGCCGAGCCTTTGGTCGCTGCCGTGCTGCCGCCCCGCGAGGGCTTTGGCCCGGGCCAGTCGGGCGCCATCGGACTGATCGCACGTCGCAGGGCGGCCATTCCCGGGTTCCGAACCGTGATCGTCGGAGGCGCTCAGCTCGGACCCACATATTCGAACGTGGCATTCCACGTGGTGGAGCCGGCACTGTGGCATCTGGGCAATATCAACATGCGCTATGTGACGGCAATGGCGTCATGGCTTCGGCGGGAGGCGCCGGCACTGATCGAGGTGCATAACCGGCCGGAGATCGCGCTGCGCCTGGCGCGGCGGTTTCCGGCCACACCGGTGACGCTGCTGCTGAACAACGACCCGCAGGAGATGCGTGCGTCCCGTGAGCCAGCCGAGCGGGCAGTGCTGCTGCGCGAGCTCGGCCACGTCATGACCTCGTCAGGCTATCTGCGCGACAGGTTTCTGGAAGGAACCGGTGCGGCCAGGACCTCTGTGGCCGTACTGCCGAACTGCATCGATCTGGCGGAAATGCCGTTACGGGAGAAGGAGAACCTGATCCTGTTCGCCGGCCGCGTGGTCGCAGAAAAAGGCACGGACGTGTTCGCCGCGGCCTGCGCTGCCGCACTGCCGCAGCTGCCGGGATGGCGGGCGGAGATCATCGGCGCAGATCGCTCGCGGGAAGGCGGCCCTGATACAGACTTCATGCGCGGCGTGCGGGCGACCGCCGAGACGGCGGGCATCGCGATGCCTGGCTATCGCGACTACCCGGCCGTGCTTGAGGCCATGGCGCGGGCGGCGATTGTTGTCGTACCGAGCCGTTGGGCCGAGCCCTTCGGCCTGACAGCGCTGGAGGCGCTTGGCGCAGGCGCGGCGCTCGTCGTTTCTCACCGGGGCGGTCTGCCGGAGATTGGCGGTGATGCCGCCGTCTACATCGATCCCGAAGATGCCCGATCGCTTGCCTCGACGCTGGTAGAACTGGCCCGCGATCCGGCGCGGCGAGACGCGCTCGCTGATGCGGGACGGCGACGCGCCCGTCTGTTCGATGCGCCGGTGATCGCGGCCCAGCTTGCGTCGCTGCGGCGGGATGTGCTGGCCGGCATGCGGCCGCCACGTGTGGCGGCGTGACGATGTCTGCCGCGAGTTTGGGTTCCAGCGACCGCGGGCTGCAGGCCCTCGACCGGATAGCCCTTGGTGCGGTGCTGCTGACACCGCTGTTCCTGCTGCACGCACACGGCATCGCCGAAGGCGCGATCGGCGTGGCCGATGTCTGCTTCCTGATCCGCAGCTTCATCACGCGCGACTGGGCCTGGCTGCGAACACCGTGGCTGATGATCGGGCTGGCACTATGGGCGTGGGTGCTGCTGTGTTCCCTGCCAATCCCCGCGCTTGGTCTCGGCGAAGGCGGACGGCCATCACTCATCCAGGCGCTTGTGATGGTCCGCTTCCCGGTGCTGATCGCGGCGATGGAGCATTCGATCCTGCGCGATACGGCGCCGCGTCGGTGGATGGGCTGGGTGGTCGCGGCATCAGCCGCATATATCGCGGGGCAGGTGATCATCCAGTTCGTGTTCGGCCGCAACCTGTATGGCGATCCGGCGAGCGGCAACGACGGGGTGCTGTCCGGGCCGTTCGGCAAGCCACGCGCGGGGCCACCGTTGGCGCGGATCCTGTTGCCGGCGCTGGTGCCTGCGGTTGCGGCACTCCTGCGACGTCCGGGTATCGGATCCGTGATCGCCGGCTATGCGCTATTGCTGATTGGCGTCGCCGTCATGGTGCTGATCGGTCAGCGCATGCCGCTGCTGTTGACGTTGCTCGGCATTGTCGTGGTGGCGCTGCTGCTGCGGCAGCTTCGGCCGGCCGTGATCGTCGCTGCGGTTGTTGCCGGCTTGCTGCTGGCCGCCTCGCCGGTCGTGGCCCCCGAGGCGCATTATCGCCTGGTGCAAAAGTTCTCCACGCAGATGGAGACGTTTGCTATCACGCAGTATGGCGAATTGTATGCGCGAGCGCTGGAGATCGGCGAGCGCAACCCACTGACGGGCCTGGGCATGGACGGCTTTCGCTACGGCTGCCCGGAACCGCGCTACTTCCGACCCAGCATAGGTGGCAAGGTGGCTGATGGCGGTGGCGCGGTGATCTGCTGGCACCATCCTCACAACTACTATTTCGAGGCGTTGGATAACGGCGGCTTCGTTGGCCTCGCGCTGTTCTGCGCGCTTTCGATCGCCTGGCTCGCGACGATGGGGCGGGCGCTCCGCCGCGAACCGCGCCCGGTCCTGGTGGGGCTGTTCGCCGCGGCGGTGATCCAGCTCTGGCCGATCGCCTCGACCACAGGGTTCTACACGTTGCCGGTGGCGGGGTGGTCGTTCCTGCTCCTGGGCTGGGGCATGGCAGAAGCGCGCTGGGGCGGCGGTGGCTGATCGTCCTGCGGCGTCCTATATTGCGGCCAACACGCAATCGGAGAGGGCCTGATGGCAACGAGCGAGACCGAGGCGCAGGTGCCGGTGACCGTGCTCACCGGCTATCTTGGCGCCGGCAAGACCACGCTGCTGAACCGCATCCTGACCGAGCAGCACGGGCGCAAGTATGCCGTGGTCATCAACGAGTTCGGTGAGCTCGGCGTGGACAACGACCTCGTCGTGGATTCCGACGAGGAAGTGTTCGAGATGAACAATGGCTGCATCTGCTGCACGGTGCGCGGCGATCTGATCCGCATCGTCGGCGGCCTGATGAAACGTCGCGACAAGTTCGATGGGATCATCATCGAGACGACAGGATTGGCGAACCCGGCACCGGTTGCACAGACATTCTTTGTCGATGAGAACGTGCGGGCGAAGGCGAGGCTCGATGCGATCGTGACGGTGGTGGATGCAAAGCATCTGCCGCAGCGGCTGGAGGACAGCCACGAGGCCGAGGACCAGATCGCGTTTGCCGATGTGATC
>DATJJM010000387.1:0-6642 GCA_035492535.1 Acetobacteraceae bacterium
CAGCATGGCCGGCGATACCGACACGTGCTTGCCGAGCAGGCTTCTCACGCTCTCCAGAAGTTGCATCTGGTAGCCACCCTCCACACAGGAGGATGAGGCCGAAGCATTGAGGAAGCGTTGAAAGCGCCGGATCCGACCAGGGGCCTATCCGGTCGGTCCTCTCACTCGGCAGTGACCAATGCAGCCGGTGAAGCAAGCGCATCGCGGCACGTCTCGGCCAGCAGCGGCACAAGCGCGCGATACTCAGATTCGCGCGGCGCATTCGGCCGCCATGCCAAACCGAGCGTACGCCAGGCACCGGCCGCCGACAGCGGGCGCAGGACGATGCCGGTGCCTTCGGTGATCCCCGTATTCACCGCGAGCCGAGGCAACAGCGTGACGCCAAGGCCACCGGCGACCATCTGGACCAGCGTGTGCAGGCTGGTCGCAGCGAAAGCGTCCTGCCCCTCGCGATCGCCTGCGAGCAGCCCGCACACCGCCAGCGCCTGATCGCGCAGGCAATGCCCGTCTTCCAGCAGCAGCAGCCGCTCGCCGGCCAGCGCGGCCACCGGGATCTGCTCCTGCACCGCGAGCCGATGTCCCGGCGGCAGCGCCACCAGGAATTCGTCGCGCGCCACCGGGTGACAATCGGCGCCGCCGCAGTCGCAAGGCAGGGCCAGCAACAGCATGTCCAGCCGATTGCCCGCCAGGCGTTCGACCAGACGTGCGGTCGTGTCCTCGCGCAGGTAAAGCTTCAGACGGGGAAAGCTTCCTCGCAGCGCCGGCATCAGCCGCGGCAGCAGGAACGCCCCAATGGTCGGAATCACGCCCAGCCGCAGCGGTCCGCTCATCGGCGTGCGCGCCGCGGCTGCCGCCTCCACGACCGCCTCCAGGGCGGCCAGCGCTCCCCTGGCACGCTCGACCAATTCCAGACCGAGCGGTGTGAACACGACGTGCTTGCCGGCGCTGCGATCCAGGATCGCGGCATCCAGTTGTCGCTCCAGTGCCAGGATCCCGGCAGACAGCGTGGACTGGGTTACCGAGCACGCCTGCGCCGACCGACCGAAATGGCGGCTCTCGGCGAGCGCCGTCAGATAGCGAAGCTGTTGCGGACTGGGCATCGGTATCATCGATCTAATCGCTGGAAGTGGTGAACATCATTCATGCACACAAGTGAGCGTGATCGGCCCATCGCCGTTCATCACCAAGGCCGACGACCCCGCCACCGTCGCAACGCTGACCGGCGATCAGGCGTCAGGCGGCGAGTTCAGCCTGCCGATGCGTGATCTCCGCCAGATAGCGCGATGGAACTTCCATGAACGGCGTCCGCTGGCGCAGCCAACCCCTGTGATCATCTGACCGATGCATTCCCTGGTTCGCCGGCATTGCCGGCCAGCCGGGAACTTCCAGCCACAGCCGCAGCAAATGCCGACGGCGGGCCATCTCGTGGTGGTCCTCGTATGCCGTACGCCCATGCAGCAGCGTCCGGTTATTGAGGAACTGGATGTCGCCCTCGCCAATGCTCATGTCGAGATAGCTCTCCGAGGCAATGCGCTGGATCTCATCCAGCGCCTCCCGCTGCGCCGCACTCATCACCGCATCCCCGGCAGCCACCGCACGATTAGGATAATCCCCAGACAGGTTCACCGAAATCTCGTCACGGATGCGCGCGAAGATCGAGACCCGCCGCACCAGCGTGCCGCTGCCATATTCCGCATCGACCTCGCGCCGGCGGAAGATGTAGCCGTCGTACAGCACCTTCAGCAGATCAGGCCGCTCGCTCTCCAGCCGGCGATGCACGGTGATCGCACTGCATATACGGCTGGCACCGCCGGACTTGGCTCCCTGCAGGCACATCAGCGACACGACATCGCAGGAATCGGTATGGAACCGCTGCGCGCCGCCCGCATGATACCCCCGCGCACCCGGCTCGATATCGCTGACATCGATCACATGCCCGAGCAGCTCCCCTTGCCACGACTGTGGTATGGGCGATCCGATATACGCGCCCAGCCCGAAATAGATCCGCGCCATGTCATCGGTTGAATACCGTTCCCGGGGAATGCCGCGCAGCAGCACGAATCCGCGCCCAGTCCGCAGCTCATCGCGCAGCCCCATCAGCAACGTTCCCACCGACGGCAGCGGAAACGTCTCCGTCGTGATCTGCGGGAAATCCAGATCGCCCCGTCCATGCAGGTGCTTCAGCGCGGCATCGATCTCCGCCACCTCGTCAGCACCGAACGTATGCAGCCCGTCCGAGCTATAGTCGATCGTGGCCCCGGTCCAAGCCGCCCGATCCTGCATATTGCTCATCCGCTCGTCCTCGTCAGTTGAAGAACCGCGCCGGACGGAAGTCCGCCAGCGCGTCTGTGACACGTCCGTGCACGATCTCGTCCGCCACGGCCTTGCCCAGGAATGGCGCCATGGTGACACCGCTGTGCGTCACCGCAAGATAGTATCCATCGACGCGCGGCATCGGTCCGACGGCCGAATAGGAATCCATCGGAATCGGCCGGATCGCCATGCGAACCGCTTCCGGCTTCACATCGCCGATGCAGGGCAGCAGGCGGCTCGCCCGCCGCACCAGCTCGATCGCAACCGGCGTTGAAGCACCGGGAAACGGCTCGAACGGCGGCAGCACCTCATCCGGATCGATGCAGGCCAACCGTCCGGCCCCATCCGGCCGCACATGGATATCAGGCGAACGCACAAGGCGCCCGACACGCGCCGCCACCGGAGGCGTGAACGCCAGCAGCCCGACGGTCGAAGCCATCGGGAGATGCCGTGCAGCATCACCCACCCAATCGTTCACCCACCGCCCGGTACAGTTCACCACCACGTCGCCCTCGAACGCGCGCCCATCGGCAAGCCGCACACCCGTGATGCGCCCGCCCGCCAGGATCGGCTCGCTGACCGGCGCATTCTGCATCACCGTCGCGCCGAGCGACCGCGCCGCGCCGAGCATGGAGGCGATATAGACCAGAGGATCGAGCCAGCCCTCATCAGGGAAATACGCAATTGCCTCGTCGCCGATGCACGCCGGATCGATATCCGGCTCCAGCTCCAGCAACTGCCGTGGCGTGATCCGCTCCGCGGCATAGCCCCAGGATCGCAGCCGCTCGAACTTTGCCGGATCGACCGGCCATTCCACGCTGCCGCCCGGATGCCACCACGGTGTGCCGCCAAACTCCTCCGCCAGCGCAGCGTGCGCCCGCATACCCGCGAGGTTCAGCTCGTAGTAAGCCCGCGGCGTCTTCTCGTTCGCATTGGTCCAGGCGAAGGTGCAACTCGACGTGCCGCCCCCGATGCGCCCGGCTTCCAGCACAGTCACCGAAGCACCTGCGACCGCCAGCCGGTAAGCGACCGATGCGCCCATCACACCCGAGCCAATGACGATCACCCTCGGCATCGCGCTGCTCCTTGCATCACGTCGTATACAGCCACCGGCTCACCAGCGTCTCCACATCGTCGGTGAAGTTGCCGCGCGGCCCTTCCTCGAACAGCGTGCCGGTTCGCATCACATAGACATAATCCGCAATCCCCAGCGCGCCCTTGATGTTCTGGTCCACCAGCAGGATCGCCTTTCCGTCGCGCGCCAGGCCAGCGATCAGCGCATAGATCTGCGCCGAGATCCGAGGCTCGATGCTGGCGGTGGGCTCGTCGATCAGCATCACCGTCGGATCGGTCATCAACGCGCGCGCAATCTCGAGCTGCCGCTGCTGCCCGCCCGACAGCGTGCCCGCGGTCTGCCGCCGTCGCTCCGACAGAACGGGGAACTGTGCATAAGCCCGCTCGATCCGTTCGCGCGCCAGGCTGCGATTGCGTCGAAAGGACCAAGCCCCCAGCCGCAAATTCACTTCCACCGACAGGAACGGAAACACGCTCGGCCGCTGCGGCAGATAGGTGATTCCGTGCCGCCCCATGTCATGCGACGAGATGCCATGCAGTGAGGTCGCACCAAGCCGCATCTCCCCCTGCTGCGCCGGCAGGAATCCAAACAGCACCTTCAGCAGTGTCGACTTCCCGGTCCCATTCGGCCCAAGCACGCACCGTACCTGGCCACGCAGCACATCAACCGACATGCCGTTCAGGATGTTGATCCCAGGCAGATAGCCGGCGACAACATCGCGCGCGATCAGTACGGGGGCTGCGTCAGACTCCGGCATAGGCCCGCAGCACCTCCTGATCCTCGCGCACTTCGGCCACCGTCCCATCGGCGATTTTTTCGCCGCGTGACATCACCACCATGCGGTGGACCAGCCGCTGCAACGCCTCGATATCATGATCGACAATGACGAACGTCCGCCCGTCCGCGTGCAGCTTCTGCACCAGTACGATGATCTGGTCCCGCAGGAATGGATTGACGCCCGCGAACGGCTCATCGAGGAACAGGATCTCCGGATCCAGCATCAGCGCCCGCCCAAGCTCCAGCAGCTTCTGCTGCCCGCCGGACAGGTTCTTCGCCTGCAATCTCTCCAGCTTCGCCAGCCCGAGAAACTCCAGATGCAGTCGCGCGGTCCGGGTGGCTTCCGCTTTGTGCGAGTGAGGCCGCGCCAGCCCGGGCACCAGCATATTCTCCAGCACTGTCATGCGGCTGAAAAGCTGGGTGATCTGGAACGTGCGGCCGACGCGCAGCGTGGCGAACTCACTCGGCGCAAGCCCGTCCGCCCGTTCGCCGCGCAAATAGATATGGCCGCCGGCAGGTGCCAAATGGCCCGTCAGCATGTTGATCGTCGTGGTCTTGCCAGAGCCATTCGGCCCGATCAGCCCCACCAGCTCCCCCTGCTGGACTGCCAGGTTCAGCGTGTTCACCGCGACAATGCCACCAAACCGTTTGGTCAGGTCGCGCGCTTCGATCAAGGGAGACATCGCGGGCATCGTCAGGAGCGACCGCAATGGCTGCGAGGATTTAACACGGAGGAAGACAGAGAACCCGCGGAGGACCACGGAGAAAGAAAACAGCGCTTCGCGCGTAGCGCATCCATTCCTTCTCCGTGGCCCTCCGTCGTCCTCCGCTCTTCCTCCGTGTTAAAAACCTTTGCTGCAACCCGCAGGGAATCCGGGCCCGTGTCCATCACGACACCACCTCGCCCCCAACACCCCGTACCCGCCGCTGCAGCACTCTTGCGATAGGCTGCCACGCCAGCGCCAGCAGCCCATTCCGCGCAAACCGCATCGTCAGCAGCAGCAGTGCCCCGAACAGTACCAGCCGCCACTGGCCATAGCTGCGCAGAGCCTCCACCAGGAACTCCAGGCTCAACGCCCCGATCATCGCGGCAACCAAACTCTCGGCCCCCCCGATCACCGCCATGGCAACGACCAGCCCCATCTGGTCCACCGAACCGATATCCGGCGTCAATATACCGATGTAGTGACCGTAGAACCCGCCAGCCAACCCCGCGAAACTCGAGGTAATGGCGAACGCCAGGATCCGGAACCGCACCACCTTCACGCCCGCCGTGGCAGCGGCATCCTCATTCTCCCGGATCGCCCGAAAGAACAGCCCCCAGCGCGACGTCACCAGCACCAGCATGATCGCCATCGAGACTGCCAGCAGCGCCACGCCCAGATAGTACACCGGCATATCGGATTTCGCATCGAACCAGGCAGGCACCTCCAACCCGCCGGATCCCCCTGTCACCTCATTCTCCGACACGATGACGATCCGCAGCACCTCGGAAAAAGCCACGGTGAACAACGCCAGATAAGGCCCCCGCATCCGCAGGCACACATACCCGATGCCGGCGCCCACCAGCGCGCACAGCACAACCCCGGCCGCCACCCCCACCGGGATCGGCACCCCAAGCGTCGTCACCAGCAATCCGCTCGTATAGGCACCAAGCGATACAAACGCCATGTGCCCGAACGAGAACTGCCCCGCATATCCTGCCAGCAGCGCCCAGCTCGCCGCGACAATCGCGTAGAACAGCGCCAGCACGCCCACCGACAGCCAGTACGCATTCACCAGGAACGGAAATGCCAGCACCACAATGGCCAGCACCGCACCGCCGCCGACACTACTCCATCGCGGCATGCGCACGTCCGAACAGGCCGGTGGGGCGGATCAGCAGCACCAGCATC
This sequence comes from Acetobacteraceae bacterium, assembly GCA_035492535.1. Classification (GTDB taxonomy): domain Bacteria; phylum Pseudomonadota; class Alphaproteobacteria; order Acetobacterales; family Acetobacteraceae; genus JAMXLO01. The sequence goes on from DATJJM010000387.1 coordinate 6,061, forward strand.
AGGATCAGCAGACTGAACGCCTGCGCATAGGTCAGGCTGCGGCTGGGATCGGGGAACAGCGCCACGAACATCGACTCTGAAACCCCGATCAGCAGCCCCGCCAGGATCGATCCTCCGACCGACCCCATGCCTCCCAGGATCACGATGGCAAAGGCCTGCGTATCCGGCAGCAGCCCCATCGACGGCGACAGCGAGTAGATCGGCCCCACCAGCGCACCCGCGCCGCCGGCCAACGCCCCGCCCAATCCGAACGCCAGCATGTAGAACCGCTGGTCATTGATCCCCACGATCGCCGCGGACTCGCGCGACTGGCTCACCGCGTTGAGCGCTTCGCCCCACGGCGTGCGGTTCATGAACCACACCAGCCCGATCAGCATCGCCACGCCCGCTGCGCCGGCGAACACGCGATCCCACGCCATGATCAGGTCGCCCACCTGCGCGACGCCAGGCCAGAACGACGGCGGCCGCAGCGGATAAGGTCCATAGATGATCAGCGCCAGAGCGCGCAGGAAGATCGAGATCCCGAACGTCACGAGGATGCCGTAATCCCCCTTCCGCTCTGTCGTCGGACTGTACAGCGGC
>DATJJM010000388.1:0-5131 GCA_035492535.1 Acetobacteraceae bacterium
GGCCGGCTCGATCATCCGTCGCAGGTCCATCAGATGATCCAGGCTGCGGCTGACGTTCCCGCCACGCCAGCCCAGCACCACCGGATCAAGCTGGCTCCATGCCGACTTCGGCCGCACCACCGTCCCGCGCTTCGGCCGCGCATCCAGCAACCCCTTGCCGGACAGCACATTCAAGGCCTCGCGCAGCACTGTGCGGCTGACGCCATAACGCGTCACCAGCACATCCTCGCTGGGCAACAGATCGCCTGGCTGAAGCCTGCCGTTGATGATGTCGCCGCCAAGCATGTCCACAAGCTGCTCGCGCAGATTGCGCTTCAGCGGGCGGACAGGCGTCACGCCGGCGCCATCCATCGCGCCCGTCAGACCTTCACGAACTTTTGCAAACCGCGGATGCGATCCGGCTTCGGCACCTTCGGGAACATCGAAGTCCACGCGGCATCAGGCTGCACCCCGTAGGCGAAATCGTCGCTTCCTATGGTTGCGCTCATGGGCCCGCCCGTCGGTTTCAGGCGCCCACCATATCATAATACAAACGGGACGCGACAGGCCCTTCCTCTTACAAGAACCCGATCGACAGCCACGGCACGGCCACCACGACCGCCAGCGCCACCAACAACGCTGCGAGGTACGGCCACATCCGGCCCAGCGCGTCATCCGGGGACACCCTGCCAATCGCGCATGCGCCATAGAACCCAACACCGAACGGTGGCGCGAACAGCCCGATGCCCATCGCCAGGATGACGATCATCGCGTAGTGCACCTCGTGCACGCCCATCGCCTTCGCCACCGGGAACAGCAGCGGCCCGAACAGCACGATCGCAGGGATGCCCTCCAGCACGCTGCCCAGTATCACGAACGTCACCGCGGTGATCGCCAGGAAGCCCACCTTGCCGCCCGGCACCGCCGCCATCGTCGCGACCAGCCACTGCGAGAAGCCGGACTGCGTCAGCGCCCAGGCCATCGCCGTGGCGGTGCCGATGATCAGCATCACCGCGCCGGTCAGCGACAGCGTATCCACCAGGATCGGATAGATCCGCCGCCAGTCGAACTGCCGGTACACGAACAGCCCCAGCACCGCGGTGTACACCACCCCGACGGTCGACACTTCGGTCGCCGTCGCAACGCCATCGATCACCGCGGCGCGGATCACGAAGGGCAGCGTCAGCCCCGGCACCGCGATGACAAACGTCCACACGATCTGCCTGGCAGACGCACGCTCACCCCCGCTGATATCCATATGCCGGGACCGGTACCAACTCATCACCAGCAGCGCCACCGCCGCCACCGCCGCCGGCAGCAGGCCGCCGGTGAACAGCGCGGTGATGGACACGTTGGCCACCGAGCCAATGGTGATCAGCACCAGGCTCGGCGGGATGGTCTCCGACATCGCGCTGGAACTCGCCAGCAACGCCGCCAGTTCGCCAGGATGCGAGCCGCGGCGCTGCATCTCGGGGAACAGCACCGGCGCCACCGCTGCCATGTCAGCCGCTTTGGACCCGGAAATGCCCGACACCAGGTACATCGCGCCCAGCAGCACGTACGACAGCCCGCCGCGCACATGCCCCACGAGCGCGGCGAGGAACGCCACCATCACGCGCGCGATGCCCGCCATCTCCATCAGCAGGCCGAGGAACACGAACATCGGTACCGAGAGCAGCAGCAAGTTCGACATGCCCTCGTCCATGCGGTTCACCACCACGGACAACGGCAACGCGCTGGTCAGGCCAAGATACGACATCGTGGCAATGCCGAACGCGAACGCGATCGGCACGCCGATGCCGACGCACACGGCGACGATGACCACGAAGAACACGATCAGGCTGCCGAAGCCCATCGCCAGCAGCACCGGCCGTCCCACCCACAGCACCGCCGCGATACCGCCAACCGTCAGCACCGCGAGGCAGAAGCTGCGCCACGTCGTGGTCTCCATCAGGCGCAGCAGTGCGATGATGGCGGCCAGCGCCAGGCCGACGACAATGGCGGTGACGCGATAGCCGTCGGAGATCTGCAGCGTGATCAGCTCGACATACCGCTGCTGGTCCAGGTACTGCGCCGCTGGCCACAGCACCTCGAGCACGAACGCGATCACCACCAGCGATGCGACGGCAGTGAACCAGCGGGCAACGCCCGCGGGCACCCAGTTGGCCACCGTTGTCAGCCGCATGTGACCGTCGCGCCGCAGTGCCACCACCATGCCCAGCATCGACAGCCACAGGAACAGGAAATTCGCCAGCTCGTCGGTCCAGAACAGCGGGCTGTCGAGCACGTAGCGTGACACCACGCCAGCGAACAGGATGCACACCTCGGCCAGCACCAGCAGGGCGCCGGTGACCTCGCACGCCGTGCCAATGCCCTGGTCGATCAGGAAAGCGCTGCGGCGCAGGATAGCCCAGCCGGGCACATCCTGCGGAACGGTGGTTCCGTCGAGGCTCACGACGTCAGCGGCCCGACGTATTTCTCCAGCAGCGCCCACGCCTTGTCGCCGGCGGTCTTCTTCATGTCCGGGTAGAAGCCGGTCTTCGCCAGCACCTCACGGAACGGCTTGGTGTCCGGCGAATTGAACGTCAGACCCTTGCCCGTCAGGTTCTGCTGCTCCTCCTTCGTCATCGTGACGAAGACTTCACGCTCCTTGAGCGCGACCTCGGAAAAATTGCGGTGGCACATCTCCTGAAGAGCCGGCGGCAGCTTCTTCCACGCCGCGACGTTGAACGACGTGTGGAACCCAGACCAGACATGGTTGGTCAGGCTGCAATACTTCTGCACCTCGAACAGCTTCGCGGTATCGATCAGGACCAGCGGGTTCTCCTGGCCATCGACAATGCCGGTCTGCAGCGCGCTGTAGACCTCGTTGAAGTTGATCGCGGTCGGTGATGCACCCAGGTGGCGGAACAGCGAAATCAGGTACGGTGCCACCGGCAGGCGGATCTTGAAGCCTTTCAGGTCATCCGGCCCGGTGATCGGCTTGGTGCGCGTGGTGATCTGGCGGAAGCCATGATCGTAGCCCTTGTCCAGGCAATAGAGGCCGATCTCCTCGGCGGCGGCACGCAGAGCCGCGCCGAACTCGCCATCCATGGCGGGCCAGACATGCGCATAGTCCGGGAACGCGAATCCGACACCTGACAGGCCGCAGATCGGATTGCGCGGCGCCAGCAGATCGACCGGCAGATTGTACATCTCCATCGCACCGGAGATCGTCTGCGAAATCATCGCGGTGTCGCCGCCAAGCACGCTGTTCGGATAGATGGTGATCTCCATCCGCCCGTTGCTTTCCTGCTTGATCCTGGTGGCGGCTTCCTGTTGCGCCGCCATCGCCGGATGCTCCATCGGCGAGGACGAACCCAGTTTGTAACTGAACTCGGCTGCATTCGCAGGCCAGTGCAGTATGGTCGCGGCGGACACGCCAGCCGCTCCCGTCAAAACGTGCCTGCGTGACAGCTTCTTCGGCTGCATCGACGTACTCCTCCTGTTTTGGCCTGTGCGACCACTTATGATTGTGGCAAGCGTGGCGGGAGGTACGCCGTGAAGTCAAGCGGCAACGCGCACAGCCGTCAGCCGAATGTCGAGGTCAGCAAGGCAATGATCAGCGCCATCGCCCCCCGCGCGGCAGGCGTGTCGGCCAGCGCATTCAATACTACGAAGTCATGAATCGTGCCATTATAGCGGGCTGAGGTCACGCGGTTGCCGGCATCGGACAGCTTGCGGGCATAGCTCTCACCCTCGTCACGCATCACGTCGCACTCCGCGACGACGACAAGTGTCTCGGGCAGGTTGGTCAGTTGCTCGATGGATGCGCGCAACGGCGAGGCAACGACGTCCTCGCGCAGGGCAGGGTCCGGCAGATAAGCACTCCAGACCTGCTGCATGGTCGCCCTGGCGAGCCAGGGGCTGTCGGCAAAGAGCTCATAGGACTCAGTGTTACAATGCGCGCCCAGCACCGGACACATCAGAACCTGGAGGTCGATCTTCGGGCCGCGGCGCTCCCTGACAGCGAGCGTCACGGCAGCAGCGAGCGCACCGCCCGCGCCATCGCCCATGATCGCGAGGCGCATCGCATCCAGGTTCAGTTCGTCCGCATGGTCCGCCACGTGCTGCAAACAGGCATAGACCTGCTCGAACTGCACCGGGAACTGCGCGTTCGGTAGCAGGTCGTAGCTCACGAAGACAACGGCAGCTCCCGCTCCGACGGCAATCTCCCGGATCAACCGATCGTGCGTGTTGACGTCGCCGCAGAACCAGCCGCCGCCATGGCAATACAGCACAACCGGCAGCGCTTCGTCGGTGTCGTTGGGTCGGACGATGCGGATCGGAACGGACCTCGTGGGGCCGACCGGGAACGTCAGGTCCTGGATCTGTGCGCCAGGCCGGCCGACGGGAAGCGCCTGTAATCGTTGGAACGCGACGGCAGCGTCCGCCGGTGGCAGCACATTGTAGGTTGTGTCGGCGGTCAGCGTGTCGAGGAACTGCTGCGTCGCCAGTTCGAGCGTGGGTGAGTTCACCTTGTCATGCAATGCCGCAAATCCATCATGCCCGCCGTAGGTCGGCATGATGGGAGCCCGACCGCCCGCTCGCCAATTAAATCCCGTGAATCGTTGTTGCGATCTCCCCTCACGGCGGGCAGAGTCGCTGCATGGCCGGACCCGGGGCCGCCGACAGCGATCGTATGTTCAGTTTCGGGCCGTTCCGGCTCGACCCGGCGCGCCACATCCTGTTCGAGGGCGAGACGCAGGTTGCCCTCGGTCACCGCGCGCTCGACATCCTCATCGCTCTCGTGGCGCGGCCCGGCGAACTGGTCTCGAAGCAGGACCTGATGGCGCGGGTGTGGCCAAATACCTTCGTCGAGGACAGCAACCTCCGGGTCAACATCGCCCTGCTGCGGCGGGCGCTGCGCGACGGACAGCACGGACGGCGTTACATTGCAACCGACCAGGGGCGCGGCTACCGGTTCGTGGCGACCTTGGAAGAAGTCCAGGCTACGCCCTTGGCCACGGCTCCGGTGCCGCAGCCGATCCATACCCTGCCCACCACGCTCCACCGCGTGATCGGCCGGGAACAGGTCATCGCGGCACTGTCTACACAACTGCCACAGCGCCGCTTCATCACCCTGGTGGGGCCAGGGGGCATAGGCAAGACC
>DATJJM010000389.1:0-4658 GCA_035492535.1 Acetobacteraceae bacterium
CCCGCCAGCTCGCGTCCCACCGCCGCCGGCAACCGCCCCGCATTCAGCGACAGCGCCGTGGCGATCATCGCGCACCAGCCCACCGAGCCATCCGCCTGCGACAGCAGCTCCACCACGCGGAACGCCGTCAGCGGCGGCGTCTCCGGCCCGCCCATCGAGCGCGGTAGATACATCTGGTAGATACCGGCCTCGGTCAGCGCGGCGGCCAGCGCCGGCGGCGTCCGCCGCATCCCTTCCGCCTCGTCGCGCGCGGCCCGCACCGCGGGCACCAGCCGCTCCGCCGCGGCGACCAGATCGCTCACGCCGGCGCGCGATCCAGGATCGCCCGCAGCGTCACTGCCCCGCTCAGCCCCGCCGGCGAGACATGCCCGCCTCCGGCGATCCGGTTGCGCTGCGCATCCTCCCAGTGCTTGCCGTCGAAGAACCGAGTTGGCTTCAGCGCCGTGCCATCAATATCGTCCAGGCACCGCGCATTCACCGTGATCTTGTCCGGCTGCGACCGGGGCACGTAGAACCCGTGCATCCCGCAATGCGAACAGAACGCATGCTGTGCCACGCCGGTCTCGAACGTATACACAGTCAGCGCATCCTTGCCCCGCAGCAGCTCAAACTCCGAGGGAAACACCGGCAGATGCAGAATCCCCTTCTTCGTGCACACCGTGCAACTACACTGCGACAGCAACTCCAGATCCACCTGGGCGCGAAACCGCACCCGTCCGCAATGACACCCACCTTCCCGCGTCTCCAACATGATCATTATCCTTCCGACGTTTCCAATGCGTAGAGCTCAGACGCCGGCTTCCAAAAACCCCTGCACCTCCTGGAACAACGCCATCCGGTTCCGCTCCATCAGCACAGTGTGCGTCCCTTCGCCCAGCAGCACGAACCGCTTTTCCCGCGCATTCCGTAGCAGCGAGAACAGTGTCAGCCCCAGAGCGGGCGGCGTATCGCGATCCCACTCCCCCACCGCGATCATGGTCGGCGCCACCACACCTGACGGATCGTACAACGGCCGCCCCACCGACCAGTAGGCACGCCCATCCGCCACCACGCCATTCGGCGCCCGCAGCACCGGTGGATCCATCGCCGCCCCCACAGCATCGATGGCAAACGTCGCATCCGCCCAGGCATCGAACCACCCCGCCGGGATCAGCGCATCGCGCTTGTCGTCCGGCACTCCGTTCAGCCACCGAGCCAGGGCCGCCTCCCGCGTCACGCTCCGCCAGGCCCCCAACGCACCTCCCGGATCGGCGGCGGATCCTCCGTCGCGCACCCACCCCGGTGCATACAGCACCAGCCGCTCGACCAGTTCGGGATGCAGCGCGGCAAAACTCCCCATCGTCGCGCAACCCCAGGACCAGCCGATCAGGCACAGCCGTTCCACCTCGCGGCGCGCGCGTATATACGAAACCGCCGCGCCCACGTCGGCCCGCGCCTCCGCCGTGGTCGCGAACGGCGGATTCGCTTCCGGCGGCCCATCCATCGCCGCCGGTCGTGACGATCGTCCATACCCGCGCACATCCACCAGGAACACGTCGAACCCGCGCCGCGCGATGAAATCCATCCAACTGAACCCGCCCAGCGCCAGGTCGAACGCCGTCTCCGCCGGATACGTCGCACCATGCACGAACAGCACCGTCCGTTCCGGCGTGAACCGCGTCATGTCCGCCGGATGCTTCTCGCGCACATACAGCGAAACCCCCGGCAGCTCCGACGCCACCAGCGCCTCGTGCGTCACCAGCTCGCGCATCGCCTATCGTCCCTGGAACCGCGCGGCGCGCTTTTCCAGCCGCGCCAGCATCCCCTCGCGCGCATCCTCGCTGCTGATCGCCGTGCGCACCAGCGCATCCACATCCTCGTGCGGAATCGTGTCGCGGAATTCCAGCATCCGCACCGTCGTCGCCTTCATGGCCCGCAGCGACAGCGGCGCATTCGCCGCCAGCCGCTCGATCACGGACGCGGCCTCCGCTTCCAGCCGCTCCGCCGGCACGCAGCGCGCGATCAGCCCCAATGCGTGCAGCCGCCCCGCGGGCAAAGGATCCCCTAGCAGCAGCATCTCCCGCGTCACCACCGGCCCCAGCACCTCCATCAGCTTCTTCGACAGGAACCAGTTCGGTGCCAGCCCCACCTGCGCCAGCGACATGCCGAACCGCGCCGCCTCGCTCGCCACCACGAGGTCGCAGTGCAGCGCCATCTCGTTGCCGCCGGCGATCGCATCGCCATGCACCACGGCAACCACCGGCAGCGGGCACAGCTCGATCGCCCGCAGCATCACCTCGATGCCGCTCGCCTCACCTGTCTCGGCCGAGGCGCGCCGCTCCGCCATATCCAGCCCCGAGCAGAACACGCCGCCCTTGCCGCGGATCACCACCACCCGTTCATCCGCTCCCACCGGCGCGCACAACGCGTCGGTCAAAGCCTGGCGCATCTCGCGATCCAGCGCGTTCCGCTTCTCCGGCCGGTTCATCCATACCGTCTTCACCGGCCCGCTCTGCTCGACGATCACTTTGCTCACGACGTTGCCTCCGTTTGGCATCGCCGCACTATGCCGGGTCACAGGCGCACCATCCAAGCGAAGGCCAGCAGAGACCGACCCTGCCTACCACGCAGGCAACCGCCGGCGCCGCCTCAGCGGCACGCGCATCATCGAGCCATCGCTCGCGGCGACTACTCTGCGGCGGCCATCAGCGGTGGTGCCTCGATATACCCCTGGGCGAGCTTCCGGCCCGTCTCGCGCAGCAGCTTCTTGTCGAGTTCAGCCGTCTTCGCTGGTGGCACACGCACGACCGTATCGTTGCAATACGTCGGAATCACGCCGCCGCCATTGCGAAACACGCCAACCGGATCCTCGCCCGCCTTGACCGCTCGAATACCCCGCCTGATCTGGTTGCGGAACATCGAGATCCCACGATCCGTCGTGCCGAGATGTTCAAGGCCATGCACGGCGATCGGCCGCTGCGACACCTGTGCCTCGAAATCCTGCGGCCGGCGCTGGCTTTCCTCATAGCTATCGGCGGCAAGTTGCCCTGGAAGCGCCGTGCTCCGATCAGCCCACCAGGCCGGTGTCACGACGCCTTCAGTCTCACTGACATGGCGCAGTTCGATCAGCATCGTATTGGTATCGTCCAGCGGCACGATCCAGCGACTCATCATCGGCCCGCTGAACGGATGCGCCTGCTGACCACTCTCCCAGATCGGGGCGACCTGCTGCAGGTTTGGCAACACATTCTCGACCATGCGCGCCCAGACATTCTCGCCGACGCGACGCGTCGCAATGTAGATGATGCCGACAGGGGTCTCAGTAAAATCCAGCTCCGGCAACACGCCGAATTCGTCGGTGAACACCGAGCCGCTGACGATCGTATGGAGAAATGCGGTGTGTACCGCATCCATCGTGTTTTCCAGGATTTGCAGCCAGTTGCACGGGTAGACGTATTTCTGCCCAGGAACAATCCGATACCCCGCCCGGCTGAAGCTGTCGTACTCCGGAAAATCCGGCATCTGCTCTGGCGGCCCCATATAGCCGAACACCAACCCATGCGCCTCGTGCACCGGATAGGCGCCATGACACAGCCTGTCCTTCAGCGTGCTGTTCGCCGGCTCGCCAGGTGTCTCCAGGATCGCGCCGTCCACGTCGAACAGCCAGCCGTGGTAGCAGCAGCGTATCCCTTTGGCGCCAACCAGACCGAACTCGAGCGACGTGCCGCGGTGCGAGCAATGCCGCTCCAGCAAACCCACCGCGCCGCTGCCGTCGCGGAACACGACCAACTCTTCGCCGAGCACCTTGACCGGCAGCGGCAGATCTTGCAGCTCGTCCGAATAGCAGATCGGCTGCCAGAAGCGTCGCATGTATTCGCCACACGGCGTGTCCGGCCCGACATGCGTCAGCTCGGTATCTTCCCTGGGAACCTGACGATGATGGTAACCGCTGTAACGCGCCTTCAAGAACGGAGCCCTCGTCACCATGGCAAGCCTCCTCCTGTCTTGGGTTTGTCGTTCGGCAGTGGTTCTCGCTTCCGTCGATTGGTGCCAGCATACTGCGGCCACCGAGCCGTCGAGCGCAATCATATCGCAAAGGACCGCACCCAATGACCGACAGCAGCTTCCGGGCAGCAGGCTATGGGTGGCGCCTGCACTGCGGCCCGCGGATCATCGAGCAGAGCCTGAGGGAAGCCACTGATCGTGCGCGTGCCAAACGCGCCTTCGTGATCTGCTCGCCCTCGGTCAACCGCCGCACCGACATCATCCGCCGCATCGAGACAACCCTCGGCAGCGTATATGCAGACGTCTATGATGGCATCGCGAAGGACTCCACCTACGCCTCGGTCCTCGCCGCAACCGCCGCGGCGCGCGACGCCAACGCAGATGCCCTGATCGCCGTCGGCGGCGGCAGCGTCATCGTCGCCACGCGCGCCGTCGCGATCTTCCTGTCCGAACCAGGCGATCCGTTCCAGCTCATGACCCAGTATCCGGAGGGAAAACCCGCCTACAGCCCCCGCCTGCTCGCCCCCAAACCACCGATCATCAACATCCCCACCACGCCCACCAGCGCGATGAACCGTGCCGGTACCGGCCTGAAGAATCCCGACCTCGATCATCGCATGGAGTATTTCGATCCCAAGACCCGCCCCCAGGCGATCTTCCTCGACCACGACGCC
>DATJJM010000390.1:0-3306 GCA_035492535.1 Acetobacteraceae bacterium
GCAGACATCGGCTGTTCTGTGAAGTACATCAGGTGCATGGCGATCTCCCTTTCTGATGGTGACGCATCTTGATTGTCAGTGTGGCACCATCATGCGTGGGTTTGACAAGAGGTGGGCATCATGAGCCGACCCTGCGGTGAGGCAACTTAGCGCTACACGCACACAGGCATTGCCGAGTTGACCCATATCTGCAGGAGGGCGGGCTCAAGGAACTGCTCGACATATGCGAGGAAGGCGTCACCGTTGATGGCGCGAGCATCAGCGGTGCCACCATGCAGTTATGTCGCGGTCCGGCCCTTACGTTTCTTTGACCGCTACAGCTGTCACGGTCGCTCGATAAGCACGTTGTCCAGCCGTCCATCGACATCTGATCCCAACTGTCAACAAAATGACACGTCCATTCTGTCTTATGCTGGCAGTTGCACTTGTCCTCGTGTGGGCCGGTGACTAGGCCGCTATTCGATTTTTCGATACCGGCAGCTCATGATCAATACAAGCGCGACCATCAGAATTGTGAGGCGCCGCCCCGAGCCGCAGGGCCAACGGCGCCATGACGATGATATCGATGAGTAAGACGTGATGGAGTGCACGACTGTCCGCTTTTTCGATTCGAATCCCTTACGCGGAAAATAGACTGGTTGCCGGGCCTAACGGAGTGATATTGCGACTCCCATCTTATCTGGAAATAGTGCCCCTTACTTCGCCGTTCATGCCAAACCATCAGCGCACAAACCGTAGTCATGCCAAGTTGGTGGAAACGCGCCGCTCACACGGGTTCGAATGGTGGAGGGGGTGTAGCTCCACCCCTGCACATCCGGAGTAATCTCCAGGGATGCACACCATCTGGCTCTTTCTAGCGGCATACGCCCTTCTCTATGGCGCATTCGGCGTCCAGTCCCCCTTCGTCCCGCCTCTCCTGAGCGAGCGGGGATTACAGCCGGAGGACATCGGACTCGTGCTGGCCGGCGCCATGGTCGTCAGGGTCCTCGCCGGTCCTCTTGTGTCCCATGCTGCCGACCGTCTGCATCTACATACCCTGATCCTCTGCGGCTGCGCCCTACTCTCGGCGGCGGCATCGGCTGCCTACCTGCTCCCGCGCAGCTTTGTCGGCTTGTTCGGCATCGCGCTTATCCACGCAGCCATGCTGGGACCGCTTGCACCGATCATGGATGCGCTCGGCGCCACGGCGGCGGAGAGCAGCCGGGGCGAGCGGCGCTTTCAGTACGGCTGGCTTCGCGCAGCCGGATCCGGTGCTTTCGCGATCGGCGACCTGGCGAGCGGATGGATTTCCGTCGCGGCCGGACTTGCAGCATCGCTGTTGACTAGTGCCGGCCTTCTGATCATGAGCAGCATCCTCGTGCTGTTCCTCCCAAAGCTCAGGATGGAAGGGCCGCGATCGCGCACCTCGATACTGAGGGATGGTCTCCTGTTGCTTCGCATCCCGGTCTATCGCTTGCTGTTGTGCGTTGCCTCGATGCTGTGGGGGAGCCATGCCCTGCATGATTCCTTCGCTGTGATCCGATGGAGGGGCGCCAGGATCGATTTCATCACCATCAGCATACTTTGGTCGGAGTCGGTGCTCGCCGAAGTTATCGTTTTTGTCCTGATCGGGCCATGGTTGATCAAAAGGATCAGCGTGAACGGGGCGATGATGCTAGCCGTTGGGGCTGGGGTGCTCCGATGGAGCGTTGCTGCGTTTACGACCGGGCCGTGGATCCTTGCCTGCATTCAGCCCTTGCATGGACTGACGTTCGCATTGTTCCACCTCGCCGCGGTCCAACTCATCGTCGCAATCGTGCCGGTCCGGCTGGCGGCAACAGCGCAGGCGGTCTATGGAACGTTCTGCGTAGGCGTTGTAATCGCAATTGTGACCTTCGCGTCCGGCTTCCTCTATGCCCGGTTTGGCGGCCTCGCCTTTCTGTTTATGTCTGGGCTTTGTCTCATTGCGCTGCCGTTCTGCGCCAGGCTGCGTGATCCGCACACGCTAGGGTAGGGTTCACACTCGCTCTCGTCGTCGCATGGGACGATGCGAATTCTCTGCACGATTGTTCAAATGCCGGCTCGTCCGATGACGCACATCGGGTAAGATAGCTCGCTGAGCGACGCCATAGCTGCGCAGCCCGTCGGTGACGAGGCGTCGCGGCTTGTATCGCACTCTATGTAGAAGGCGCTTGATGAAACGCTAGGCGGCAGCACCGTTGCGCCGAACCTGCACCAGAACGTCGAGTACGACCCCGTGCTGGTCCACAGTACGCCACCGATAGTGCAGTATGCCGCGGATGCGGATGAACACCTCATCCAAGTGCCAGATGTCGCCGGGCTGCGGCCGGCGCCGGCGCAGCCGCCCGGCGAAGTCAGCACAGAATTTCAAGCACCAATGCCGGATGCGTTCATGGGTCACGACGATGCCTCGTTCGGCCAGGATCAGCTCGACATCCCGCAGACTAAACATATGATACAGCCAGACGGCGTGACTGATGATCGCGGCCGGAAATCGATGCCGAGGATCCGTTACGGGCTCGTGTGTCTTGCCCGTCTTCGGTTCAAGCGCCACCGGCAATTAACTTGGCAATGCCCGATGACGGCATCGTCGCGATCGATAAGGGGGGTGTGAAGTTGCGGGCCTTGGTCGCGACCAGAGACGTGAACGGAGCGCTATCGAAACTCGCGACCGGTGGTTGATTTCTCTACGCGCTGCTGCAGGAACAGCTCATGGAAATCAACCAGCGGACGGGCGAGGTGGCCGTACTGTACCGCGCATCAATCCTGCTTGACGTCGCAATGCATAGCGGTTGGATCCACGTCGTCCGCGGCACCGCCTTCCAAGGGGGGAAGGGTCCCCGAGCCCGGAGGCTTGCTTGCGGTCTTCCAGGCGAATCGCACCGTGCGCACCATCGCCGAGCCGCTCGATATGCCGCAACGGGTCGCGATCGGCAGGCAGAAGGTATTCGTCCTGGAGGACGCGAGCTCCAAGCAGACTGGCTTGGCGCAAATCAAGCAGTTCGCCGCGCTCGCCTGATATAGCCAATCTCGGGCGGCCGTCGTTCTGGACTGATCAAGCTGATCTGGCGATCCCTCAGACCGTAAGCACTTCGAGCAGATGACCGTTTGGATCCTTGAAGTAGAAGCCACGTCCGCCGCCTCGACGGTTGATCGTCATGTCGTCGGGCGAGAATGGTCCGCTGCCATAGGCAAGACCCTCGTCCCTGACCCGTTGAAAGATCCCGTCGAACTCACCGTCGCTTACCTTGAAGGCATAGTGCTGCCAATCGAAGGTCGCGCGCGTGTCGAAGTCCAACACTAGCG
>DATJJM010000391.1:0-7932 GCA_035492535.1 Acetobacteraceae bacterium
GGCACCAATCGCGTTCTTCTCTGTGAGGCCGGCGAGGACACGCCGGACGGCCGCGTGCCCGAGCCGATTTTGGAAAGCCGCTCCGGCTTCGCCTCGCGCGACCCGCGGTTTCTGTGGCATCAGTTGCGAGTCACGACGGAAGTCATTCCGCACAATGACCCGACCGCACCTCGACCCATCGCGCTCCGCTACGAACAGGCGCGCGTCTTGGGCGGAGGCTCCTCGATCAACGGCCAGCTAGCCAATCGCGGCTCGCCGGCGGATTACGACGATTGGGAAGCACGTGGCGCTTCTGGTTGGCGATGGGACACGGTGCTCCCCTATTTCAAGAAGGTTGAACGCGATATCGATTTCGACGGGCCTCTGCATGGCAGCGACGGCCGCATTCCAGTGCGTCGTGTGTTTCCGGACAACTGGTCGGACTATGCGAAAGCCGTTGGCGAAGCATTCGAACTCGCAGGCTACAATTATGTGCCTGACCAGAATGGCGAATATCTGGACGGGTATTATCCACTGGCGATGTCGAACCTCTATGACCGCCGCGTGTCAGCCGCGATTGGTTATTTGGGTCCGACGATTCGGCAGCGGGCCAATCTGACCATATCCACTGACACACAGGTCAGCTCCTTGATGTTCGAGGATGCCGCCTGCGTCGGGATCCGCGCGGTGGTCCATGGCAAGCAGACCGAGTTCCGTGGCAGGGAGGTCATCCTCTCCTGCGGCGCGATTCATTCGCCTGCAATGCTGCTGCGCGCCGGCATCGGGCCAGGCCCCACACTGCGCGACCTGGGCATCGAGGTGCGCGCGCATCTGGCAGGCGTAGGTCAGCGGCTGATGGATCACCCTTCAATCTCTGTGGCGTGCTACCTGCATCCGCGGGCCCGTTCGAACCCTCACAGCCAGCGATCACTGCACGTTGGCTTGCGGTATTCGTCTGGACTCGAAGGTGCGCCGGCCGGTGACATGGCGTTGACCGCATCCAACAAGTCGGCGTGGCATTCCATCGGCGATCGGATTGCCACGATCAATATTTGGGTGAACAAGACCTTCTCCGAAACCGGTCAGGTGTATCTTTCCTCGACAGACTGGCGCGATGAACCGAAGGTCGATTTCAATCTGCTGTCGGATCAGCGGGATCTTGTCCGCCTGATGACGGGACTACAGCAGATGGCCGCGCTGCATGACCTGCCGCCTTTGAAGGCGATCACATCCCATGTGTTTCCCGCCAGCTTCACCGACAAGGTCCGCAAAGTCGGTGACGTCAATCTGAAGAACCGGATCCTGACAACAGTCGGAGCCTGGATGCTCGATGGGCCGGCGCCGCTTCGTCAATTCATGTTCCGCAGCTTCATCATGGAATCCCCCGGCATACGCCAGGCCCTCCAGGACGACGAATTGCTGGAAGCGTACGTGCGTCGCGGCGCAAGGGGCGTATGGCATTGCTCCTGCTCTTGCCGCATGGGCGCGGACGACGACCCGATGGCGGTGACCACGCCAGCAGGTCGCGTGCGGGGCGTGTATGGTCTGCGCGTGGTGGATGCATCGATCTTCCCGATGATCCCCTGCGCCAACACAAATATCCCGACCATGATGGTCGCCGAGAAGATCGCGGACGACATTCTGCACAACGGTGGCTGACCACCGGACCGCTTGACAGAGGGACCTCGCCGCCAAACTCTGATGTAAACGCTAACACAGCGGGAATCCGCTAACGGGAGGATGCAATGAGGATGCGCTCAAGCGTCGTTTTGGGGCTCGTAGCAGGGCTAGCGGCGGGGCCCGCATCGGCACAGAAGGCCGACGTCATGCACTGGTGGACCAGCGGCGGCGAATCCCGCGCGGTTGCGGTATTCGCCAAGGAATATGAGGCGCGCGGCGGCACCTGGGTGGACGATGCCTCGGTCGGGCCGCAAGCGGAACACGCCGCGGCGCTGAACCGCATCGCCGGCGGCAATCCACCCACCGCCATGCAATGGAACATCGGCGTCGCGGTGCGGCAGCTGGCGGAACAAGGCGTGCTGACATCGCTCGACAGCCTTGCCAAGCAAGGCAACTGGACCGCCAACCTGCCGCCGTTGCTGGTCAAGAACATGACCTATGACGGCCACGTCATCGCGGTGCCGGTCAATCTGCATGGCGCCAACTACATGTTCTATTCCCCCAAGGTGTTCGATGAAGTGAAGCTGCAGCCGCCGAAGACCTGGGACGAATTCCTCGCCATGGCGCCGAAGATCAAGGCGGCCGGCTACATCCCGCTGGCCTACGGCGCCAACGCACAGCAGGTGGACTGGCTGTTCGAGGCGTTGCTCGTCGGCGTGGGCGGCAAGGACCTGTACCGCAAGATTTGGGTCGATCATGACGCCAAGGCTGCCGGCAGCCCCGAGATCGCGCATGTGTTCGAGGTGATGGGGCAGCTTCGGCAATATGTCGATGCCGGCAGCCCGAACCGAAAATGGAATGATTCGCTAGCCCTGGTGGAAAACAACAGGGCGGCATTGATGATCCTCGGCGATTGGGCGAAGGGGGATTTCGCTGCCGCCAACAAGAAGCTCGGCACGGACTATGGCTGCTCGATGGCTCCCGGTAACCAGGACGCCTACGTGATGACGGTTGACGTTTTCGTCTTTCCTAAGAACACCAATGTCGACCAGCAGACCGCACAGAACAAGCTTGCCACGCTGATGATGGATCCTGCCGTGCAGACGAAGTTCAACGCCTTCAAGGGTGCCCTGCCGGCGCGCCTCGATGCCGACATCGCCGAGTTGGATGACTGCGCGAAAATGGGCCAGAAGGTGATGGGCGGCGGTGCGGCCAATCAGCTGCCGAACTTCGCACTGGCGTTCAGCCCGGACACGCAAGGCCAGATCGAGGATCTCCTGGTCAACTATTGGGCCAACGCCTCGACGTCCCCGGCGAACGCGGCCAAGCAGCTCGGCACCATCATCGCCAACGCCGGCCAGTAGCACGGAATGCCGCTGAACCGCTCCATCGCAATCCCATGGTCTGGCCGCCTGGCTGTAACCGCAGCCGGCGCGGTCAAGGCTTCGCGGCCGTATCGTGCGCGAAGCCTAATGGCCAAGCTTGTGTTGGTGCCCACGGTCCTGGTGATGCTGGTCTGCTTCTATGGCAGTGCGCTGTGGACCGTGTACATCTCGATGACGCGGTCCTTCCTGCTGCCAACCTACGCCTTCGCCGGCGGCGCGCAGTATGAGCGGCTGTTCCACACGCCACGCTGGCAGGTCGCCTATAGCAACATGTTCCTGTTCGGCGTGCTCGATATCGTCGGCACGTTGTTCCTCGGCACGCTGCTGGCGGTGCTGCTGGATCGCCGGGTCCGCTTCGAGGGACTGTTCCGAACCATCATGCTGTATCCGCTGTCGATCTCGTTCATCGTCACCGGCCTGACCTGGCAATGGGTGCTCAGCCCGACGATCGGCTTCCAGAACTTCATCCGCGGCCTCGGCTGGAATGACTTCGTCTTCGACTGGATCACACAGCCGGATCGCGCCATCTATACGCTTGTCTTTGCCGGCATCTGGCATCAGTCCGGATTGATCATGGCGATCATGCTGGCCGGCCTGCGCGGCATCGACCGCGAAATCTGGCGCGCCATCCGCGTGGAGGGCATCCCGGCCTGGCGCGCCTATATCCACATCATCCTGCCGATGCTGCGGCCGCTGATCGTGACCTGCATTGTGCTGATCGCGATCGCCGTGGTGAAGAGCTACGACCTTGTCGTGGCGATGACCAACGGCGGACCGGGATTCGCTTCCGACCTGCCCGGCAAGTTCGTGGTCGATTTCGAATTCGAGCGCGCCAACATCGGCCAGGCATCCGCCGCCGCCACGGTCATGCTCGGCTCGGTGCTGGCCATCGTCGCGCCCTATCTGTATTTCGAACTGTCCCGGAAGAACCGATGACCGCGGCCAGCGCCCAGGCACGCATTGGTCGCATCGGCCTCTACGTGCTGTTGCTCTGGACCTGCCTGTTCTTTTCCATCCCGCTGCTGGTGGTCATCGCGACATCGCTGAAGACCTCGGACGAGGTCCGTACCTTCTCCATCTTCAGCCTGCCTGCGTCACCCAGCTTCGCCGCCTGGGTGAAGGCGTGGCTCTCCGCCTGCACCGGATTGAATTGCGGCGGCGTACACGTCGGCTTCTGGAATTCAGTCCGGATATTGATCCCGAGCGTCATCATCTCGGTCTTCGCCGGATCGGTCACCGGCTATGCGCTCTCGCATTGGCGCGTCCGTGGCGCCAACATCATCATGCTGTTCCTGCTGCTGGGTGCGTTCATCCCCTACCAGGTGATCCTGTATCCGCTGGTCAAAATGTTCAGCACAATCGGCATCTACAGCTCGCTGCCCTGCATCATCTCGGTGCACGTGCTGTTCGGACTGCCGGTGATGTCGCTGTTGTTCCGCAACTATTATGCCGGCCTGCCCGAGGAACTCGTGAAGGCCGCGCGCATCGACGGCGCAGGGTTCTGGCGCATCTTCTTCTGGGTGATGCTGCCGATGTCGGTCAACATCCTGATCGTGGCAACCATCCTGCAAACCACCGGCATTTGGAACGACTATCTGCTGGGCCTGATCTTCGCCGGCCGCGACAACATCCCGATGACGGTGCAGCTCAATGCCATCTCCACCACCTCGACCGGCGTGATCGAATATAATGTCAACACGGCGGCCGCACTGCTGACCGCCCTGCCGCCGCTGCTGATCTACTTCACCTCGGGACGCTATTTCGTGCGCGGCATCACGGCCGGCGCGGTGAAAGGCTGACGATGTCGGCGGTGTCGGTACGCGGACTGTCGAAAGCGTTCGGGCCGTTGCGCGTGCTGCGCGACATCGACCTGCCGGTCGAGGCCGGTGAATTCACCGTGCTGCTCGGGCCCTCGGGCTGCGGCAAGTCCACCTTGCTCAATGCCATCGCCGGCCTCGAGGACATCGATGGCGGCACGATCGAGATCGGCGATATGGATGTGACCCACCATGAGCCGAGCAAGCGCGGCATTGCCATGGTGTTCCAGTCGTACGCGCTCTATCCGACCATGAGCGTTCGCGGCAACCTGTCGTTCGGTCTGCGGGTCAAATCGACGCCGAAGCGCGAAGTGGAAAAGCGCATCGAATGGGCCTCGCGCCTGCTGCAGATCGACGAACTGCTGGACCGCAAGCCGTCGCAGCTCTCCGGCGGCCAACGCCAGCGCGTCGCAATCGGCCGCGCCCTGGTGCAGCAGGCCAGGGTGTTCCTGTTCGACGAACCACTGTCCAATCTCGATGCCAAGCTGCGCACCGAGATGCGCGTGGAACTGAAGCGCCTGCACAAGGAACTCGGCGCCACCATCATCTACGTCACCCATGACCAGATCGAGGCGATGACCTTGGCCACGCGCATCGCGGTGATGCGCGGCGGCCGCATCGAGCAATACGCCACGCCCGATACATTGTACGAGCAGCCCGCGACCCTGTTCGTCGCCGGCTTCGTCGGCTCGCCGGCGATGAATTTCCTGCGCGGCGAACTCGTCGGCGATGCGATGCGCGCGGTGCGGTTTGGCGCCGTCACGCTGCCGTTGAACGGCTATCCGTTCCAGCATGGGCAGGTCGCGCGCGACGTGGTGATCGGTGTCCGCCCGGAGCATATCAGCCTCGCCCAGGACATCCCCATCGAGGCCACAGTCGAGGCGGATACCCTGTTCATGGAGCCGATGGGCGCCGACACGCTCGGCTGGTTCCAGTGCGGCGAGCATCGCCTCGCTGCAAGATTGTCGCCACAAGTGGCGCGCGGCATCAACGGCCGCGTGCGATTGAACTTTGCGATGGACCAGGTCTCGCTGTTCGATCCTGAATCCGAGGCGCGGCTATAGGCTGGCTTACCGGCCCGCCGCGCCCACGATCGCCGCGAACTGTTTCGTCGCGTCCGCGGCAGTCATCTCCGGATGGCTCCAGTACTGCGCCAGCACATCATTGATCTGCCCCAGCACGTCCGGCGTGAACGACAGCAGGAAATGCGGCAGTTGATGCGCCGGCCCCTGGGCCATCACCTTCTGTCCCTGCTGCGCGCATCGGTCGAGCGACTTGATGTTGGCATCCAGCCGTGATGGGATCGACCCCTTGTAGGACGTGTATTCCGCCTGCACGGCAGGATCCATGAACACGCCGGCCAGCTTGCGTTGCGCCGCAGCCTGCTCCGGCTTGTCGGACTTTGGGAAGGCAAACGAATTGATGGTGAAGATGTAGCCGTCCCGGACGCCCGGCGCCAAGGCGCATCCCCAGTCCTGGTCCACCTTCAGCTTGGCCGCCGCCAGGTCTCCTTTTGCCCAATCGCCGACGATCATCAGCGCCGCCTTGTTGGTCTCCACCAAGGCGAGGGTGTCGTTCCACTTCCGGTTCGGGCTGCCGGCATCCACATATTGCCGCAGTTTGCCCATCACCTCGAAGGCCTTCTGCGTATCGGCACTGCCCGCCACCTTGGCATCGTGTTTGGTCACGATCGCAAGGTAGCCCTCATTGCCCACCGCCGCTGCCAGCAATGCCATGAACAGCCAGTCTTCCTGCTGGGCATTGGCCCCGAACGCGATCGGGATGTAGCCGGCCGCCTTCAGCTTCGGCGCTTGTTCGAAGAACTCATCCCAGGTCTTCGGCGGTTCCAGCCCGACCTTCTTGAACACCTCGACGCTGTAGAACATCCAATCGACGCCATGGACATCGACCGGCGCGCTGACAATGTGTCCATCCACCGCGATATACGTCAGCAGCAGCGGCGGCAGGTTCTTCGCCCAGCCTCCCGCCGCGGCGAGGTCGTCGAGATTGGTCAGCATGCCCTGCTGCGCCAGTTCCCGTGTCGCCGCACCGACCGGCCACTGCATTGCCGCAGGCGGATTGCCGCCCGCAATCCGGTTCAGTGCCAATGCCGACTCCGCCTGCGGCCCGACCGCCGGATCGTCCACCCACGGGCCGCCGCGCTTGTCGTACTCCTTGGCGAAGACCGCAATCGCCAGTGACTCGCTGCTGCTGGTGTAGAAGTGGATCACATCCGCTCGCTGAGCCGTCGCTGGCGTCGCTGCCGCGGCAGCAAGCAAAGCTGTCGCCAGCCAGAAGCCTTTCATGGCGTGTCCCCATCCATTTTGATAGCGCTTACATAAACGCTGGACGATTATGGGCGGTTAGTCAATAATCGCCGGGTGTTCGTAGCGCAGAAGGCTGGACTGCGCATCCGTAATCGCTTACGCCTATCAGGCTGATTGCCGAAAGTGCCGCCATTGGACCCCTCGTCTTTCCAGCCGATTGATTGCGACGTCCACCCGGCGATCCCGACCACGCGGGTGTTGTTGCCTTACCTGGACGCCTACTGGCGTGAACACATCGCACGTCGCGGGCTGGAAACCGACAACCTGGAATTGAGCAGTTTCCCAGCGAACGCACCGCTGAACTGCCGCCCCGACTGGCGCCCGGCGCGTGGGCCCGCGGGCGCCGACATCGCCTTGCTGTGCCGGCATACGCTCGATACGTTCCGCTCCCGCTGCGCCATCCTGAACGTGTTGAACGGCGCACAGATTCTCCACAGCGAAGATCTGTCGGCCGCGCTTTGCCGCGCCATCAACCGCTGGCTCGCCGCCGAGTGGCTGGATCGCGACCCGCGCCTGCGCGCCTCGATCGTCGTCCCGGTGCGCAGTCCGGACCTGGCTGCGGAGGAAATTGAGCGTTGTGCCGAAGACAAGCGCTTCGTGCAGGTGCTGCTTCTGTCGCAAGCGGAAATGCCGCTCGGTCGACGGCAGTACTGGCCGGTTTATCGGGCGGCGGAAAAGCACGGCCTGCCGATTGGCATCCATGCCGGCAGTGCCCTGTTGCATCCGCCCAGCGCCACCGGCTGGTTCTCCTATTACATGGAAGATTATGTGCAGCAGGCACAAGGTTTTGCCGGCACTCTGAGC
>DATJJM010000392.1:0-15895 GCA_035492535.1 Acetobacteraceae bacterium
GCCGAGAGCCTGAAGCTTGCGATATTCTTCCGCGCGGATCGGCCATGGCCGGAAGACCTGCGCCAACGCGGAAAGGTCGCCAGCACATGCGATTGACCACGTTCAGCGATTTCACGCTGCGCACGCTGATCTACCTGGCGCTGCGGCCGAACAGGCTCTCAACGATCGACGAGATCGCCGAGGCCTACAACATCTCCGCCAATCACCTGACGAAAGTGGTGCACCAGGCGGCGCTGGCCGGAGACATCGCGACAGTGCGCGGACAGCGCGGCGGACTGCGGCTTGGCCGGTCAGCCGATGCGATCAACATCGGCGCGGTTCTGCGTCGCACGGAGCCAGACTTTGCCGTCGCACCCTGCTTCGGCGCCGGCAACGCCTGCGCGATCCAACCTGGCTGTGTCCTTCAGGGAGTGCTCGGAAATGCGCTGGAGGCGTTCCTGGCCGTGCTGGACAAGACAACCCTCGCGGACCTCGTGCGTCCGCGGCGGAAACTGTCCTCCCTGCTCAATCTGGAGCCCGCCGCATGAGTGCGACCTTCGACATCGATCGCTTCGCCGCGACCCTATTTCGGACGACCTCCGACGCCGTGGTCTATGCCGACGCGGAGGGTCTGATCCGCTATTGGAACGGCGGTGCTGAGCGGATCTTCGGCTTCGTCGCAGCGGAGGCGGTGGGCCAATCGCTCGATATCATCATCCCGCAATCGCTGCGGCAGAGACATTGGGACGGCTACCGCCAGACCATGGCGACAGGCACGACACGCTACGGCGACGGTGACCTGTTGTCTGTGCCGGCTGTTCGCAAGGATGGGTCGCGTATCTCGATCGAATTCACCGTCACGCCGTTCCACGATACCGCCGGCAGGATGCTTGGCATCGCCGCGATCATGCGCGATGTGACCAGGCGATTCGAGGAAATGAAGGCGTTACGGCAGCGCGCCAGCAGCGCCCCAGGTTCCTGACTGCTGCTACGCCCGCATCTCGCGCCCGCCGGTCCCGCGCATCAGGATCTGCGAATATCGATTTGTCGTCATCGCGTGGTACGCGACCGCCTCTGGCGACAGATCGGATTCGGGACGTGGCTCCAGCTCGAAATTCCCGAACCGGTCCTCGCCACGCACCAGTGATGCGCTGTCGGCGCTGCCGGCGACCTGGCGCACATACGTCGGAACATACCGGATGGCAAAGCCGATACGCCTGTCGTCCGATGGGTTGGGATCGGAGCCGTGGATCAATCGCACGTGGTGCAGCGACATCTCGCCCGCCGCGAGTTGCAGCATCGCGGCCTCGCCCTCGTCCACATCGACCATGATCTCCTGCCCGCGCGACAGCAGGTTGTCGGTCGCGAACGTGTCGCGGTGCGGTGCCTGGTCCAGCTTGTGTGTCGCGGGGATTACCCGCATCGCGCCGTTCGCCGCGTT
Source organism: Acetobacteraceae bacterium (assembly GCA_035492535.1). Classification (GTDB taxonomy): domain Bacteria; phylum Pseudomonadota; class Alphaproteobacteria; order Acetobacterales; family Acetobacteraceae; genus JAMXLO01. The sequence goes on from DATJJM010000392.1 coordinate 1,421, forward strand.
GCTGTCGGTGAAGGCGACCCAGGCGGTGATGATGTCGGGCGGTTCCAGGCCCCAATAGGTTGAGTCCTGGTGCCACGACACGTAGCTGGAGTTGCGCGCCTCCTTGATGAAGAACGACGTGCCCCAGCACAGGATGTCGGGACCGATGATATCCTCAACAGCGTCCAGGATCCGCGGATGGCGGATCAACTCGTTTAGCCAAGTGAACAGCAGGTGCGGCTTGTGCCGGATCAGGCCTTGCATAGCGCCACCGGTCGCTTCGAAGCTTTCGAGCCTATGGCGAAGCTCACCAGCCTCGGCGCGCGTGAGCACTGGCACCGGCGCGTAATAGCCAAGTTCGCGATACTGCTGAGCGGCGGCGTCGGATAGCGACTTCATGGCCTGTCCTCCTGGACAAATCCGATACTCCCGCGCCACCATCCCCTGCAAGCCAGGGGGGAACAACAACAAGCTGGGAGACTTCACATGCGCAGACGGACCTTCCTGGCGGCTTCTGCCGCCACCCTCGCCATGCCGGCGGTCAGCCGCGGCGCCGACGCCAGGCTGCTGAAATTCATTCCACAGTCCGACCTCGCCATTCTCGATCCTGTCTGGACCACCGCCTATGTCACCCGCAACCATGGCTACATGGTGTTCGATACGCTGTATGGACAGGCGGGCCAGAAAGGCGGCTTCAAGGCCATGCCGCAGATGATCGAGGGTCATACCACCGAAAGCGATGGCAAGGTCTGGAAGCTGACGCTGCGCGACGGCCTCGTGTTCCACAACGGTGACAAGGTGCTGGCACGCGACTGCGTTGCCTCGGTGAAGCGCTGGGGCGCGCGCGATGCATTCGGCCAGGCGCTGATGGCGCGGACCGATGAACTCTCCGCGCCTGATGACAAGACAATCATGTTCCGGCTGAAGGCGCCGTTCGCCCTGTTGCCGGACGCGCTGTGCCACGGCGCATCCAACATGTGCGCGATCATGCCGGAGCACATCGCCAACTCCGATCCGTTCAAGGCGTTCACCGAGGTGATCGGCAGCGGACCCTACACCTTCAAGGCCAGCGAACGCGTCCCTGGCTCGCTGTTCGTCTATGAGAAGTTCGGCAAATACAAGCCACGCGAGAGCGGCGAGGCCAGCTTCACCTCTGGTCCAAAGGTCGTGCACTTCGATCGCGTCGAGTGGCACGTGCAGCCTGATCCTGCGACCAAGGCCGCGTCGATGCAGGCGGGCGAAATGGACTGGTGGGAAAACCCTACGGCCGACCTGCTGCCGCTGCTGAAGAAGAACGGCATCACCGTCGAGGTGACCGACCACACGGGAACGCCGTATCTCCTGCGCCCGAACATGCTGTACCCGCCGTTCGACAAGCCGGCGGTGCGGCGCGCGCTGATGGGCGCGATCAACCAGAAGGATCTCATGATCGCGGCCATGGGCGAGGACACCTCGCTGTGGACTGTGCCGATGGGCTTCTTCCCGCCCACCTCGCCGTTGGCCAATGATGCCGGCATGACCGCGCTGACCTCCAAGCGCGACGACGGCAAGGTGAAGAAGGACCTGGAAGCCGCCGGCTACAATGGCGAGAAGGTCGTGCTCATGGTTGGCACCGACCAGGCGATCCTGAAGTCACTCAGTGACGTGATCGCCGATATGCTCAAGCGCGTCGGCATCAACCTCGACTATCAGAACACTGACTGGGGCACCGTCGTGCAACGGCGCGCGCTGACCAAGCCGCCGGCGGAGGGTGGCTGGAACATGTTCTGCACCGGTTTCTCCGGCCTCGACTGGTTTACGCCCGCCAGCCATCTGCCGCTGCGCGGCAACGGCAAGAGCGCGTGGTTCGGCTGGCCGGACGAACCGAAGATGGAAGCGCTGCGCGACGCCTGGTTCAATGCGCCTGACTTCGCGGCACAGAAGCAGATTGGCGTCGAGATGCAGACGCTGGCTTTCGAACAGGTACCGTTCTATCCGCTTGGTTCGATGCTGTCGCCGACGGGCTATCGCAAGGACATCACCGGCGTGCCGGAGGGGTTCCCCATCTTCTGGAACGTGAAGCGGGTCTGAGACGGTGCAAGGCCGATGATCAACGCCGGCATCGTCGGCCTCGGCTGGTGGGGCAAGAACCTGGTGGAAGCCGTCCAGGGCAAGAGCGACCGCCTTCGCTTCGTTCGTGGCGCCTGCCGCAACCACGCGCCGGTGGCGGGGTTTGCCGAACGGCATGGGCTTACCCTGGCCTCGTCATTGGACGAGCTGCTGGCAGATGATCGCATCGAGGCAGTCGTGCTGGCCACACCGCACTCGCTGCACGCCGACCAGATCATTGCTGTGGCGGCGGCGGGCAAGCCGGTGATGTGTGAGAAGCCGCTGGCCTTGACGCGCGCTGATGCTGCGCGGGCGGTAGAGGCGTGCCGCAGCGCCGGGGTCGTGCTGGCGTTGGGCGAGAACCATCGGTTTTGGCCGAGCGCGCAGGAGCTCGGTCGGATCGTTGCGTCGGGCGAGCTGGGCGAGCTGATGCATATCGAAGGGCATGCCAGCAACGAGAATGCCGGTTTGCACTTCGGTGCGTGGCGGCACTCGGCGGATGAGTCGCCAGCGGGCGGCATGACCGGTGCCGGCGTGCACGTGCTGGATGCATTCGTGCATCTGATGGGGCCGGTGCAATCGGTCTCGGCCCACCTCGAGAGCCGGAAGGCTCCGCCTGATCCCACGGACATGCTGGCCGCGATGTTCCGGTTCAAGTCAGGAACGACCGGGTTGTTCGCCACGTTGCGCTCCACGCCCGACTACCGGCGGGTGCATGTGTTCGGCCGTGCCGGTTCGGCAGAGGCGCTGGGAGATACCGAGCTGGTTCTGCGACGCAGTGGCAAGCCCGTGCAGCAGTTGCGCTTCACCCGGCTCGATACGCTGCGCGCGGAGCTTGAGGCGTTTGCCGACGCGGTGGAAGGGCGAGTGCACTATCCGATCACGACGGCGGAAATGCTGGATACCATTGCGGCATTCGAAGCGTTGGTCACCTCGGTTGCGACCGGCAAGCTGGTGACCTGCTGATCCCGACGCCTGACGCCGTCATCGTCATCTTCGGTGCCGCGGTGCGTCCGGGCGGACGGCCCAGCACGACGCTGGCGCTGCGCACCCAGGGTGCCTTCGCCTTCGCACGGCGGTTCTCCAACCCGCTCTTCGTGCCAACCGGAGCAGTCGGACGGCATGGACCATCCGAAGCGTCGGTGATGGCGGCGCTGCTCGAATCGAGCGGCGTGCCGCCTGCGCACATTCTGTTGGAGGAAAGCGGAATGGATACGTTGTCCTCGGCGCGCGCGGTGGCGGCGCTGCTCCGCGGCCGCGGGATCGACGCGCCGGTGTTTGCCGCGAGCAGCCTCTACCACCTGCCGCGTTGCGTGATGCTGCTGCGGCTGTTCGGGGTCCGGGCACGCGCCGCCGTGCCGCCGGTTGTGCCGGCGTCCACGCGATGGCCAGGCCGCTGCTACTGGTGGCTGCGCGAGGTTCCGGCGCTCCCCTACGATGCGGCGCTCGCGGTCATCGAGCGCATCCGGGCACGCTAACGCTCCGTCTCGTCCGAATCGGGCTCGACTTCGATGTCGGGACCGATGGAGTCGGCGTCGTCTTCCAGGTCGGAGGCGTCCTCCAGGATATCCTCCTCCGCCTCTTCCTCGACGCCCTCGACCTCGATGTCGGCGTCCTCCATGCCTGGCGCAGGGACCGGCTTCTTGGGGCGGCGCTCTTCCACCACGTTGCCGCCGGTGCGGCGCGGACGTGGCTGGTCGGGCGGCTGCTCGGTGCCGCATTTCGGGCAGATCGCGGGGACCTTCGTGAGGTCGTAGAAGCGGGTGCTGCATGCGACGCAGACACGCTTGGTTCCAAGTTCGGACTTCGCCATCCAGTGGCCTCACAGAAAGGGCGCGTTGAGAGCGGGCGCCCATGCCACCCTCGGGGCCGAGTGTCAATTCGCGGGGTGGAGCGGGACGTCGCATGAACGTCTCGTCGCCCGGCAAGGAGATGTGGAAGTCCATGCGGATTGTGGTGACCGGCACGTCCGGCGCAGGCAAGACGACGCTGGCCCGCTTGCTCGCGGTCAGGCTGGCGTTGCCTCACATAGAACTCGACCCGATCAACTGGCAGCCGGGCTGGCGGGACCTCGTCCGGCATGATCCGCCGGAATTCGTTCACCGTGTCAGCGAGGCGACGCTGGCGGCGTGCTGGGTGGCGGACGGCAACTATGGGCCAGTGCGCGACATGCTGTGGCGCCGCGCCACGCATCTGGTCTGGCTGGACTATGAGCGGCCGGTGATCATGCGACGGGTGATCGTCCGTTCGCTGTATAGCGTGGTGATGCGGACGGAGCTGTGGCCGGGTACCGGAAACCGGGAGCGATGGTGGTTTCTGTTGCAGGGGAGCCATCCAATCCGCTGGGCGTGGAGCACGTGGCACCGGCGGCGGAGTGAGACGGAGCAGCGACTCGCACAGCCAGAGTTCGCACATCTGGTGGTATCTCGCCTGCGCCATCCGAAGGAGGCGAGGAGATTGGTGGAGGCGTTGAGCGGCCCCCTCCGGAGTAGCGGGCGCTGGCGTCCGTGCCGATGATCTCAGCAATGGTACTGTTCGCGCCTGGCCACTCCAGTCAGGTGCAGCGGGGCCACGGCCTCGCTTCGCGGCGTCATTTGCCGCACTGCTGTGCGACGTAGGCCTTGGACGCCTCCGTCTCGGGCTTGGCCCGCACACACCATTCGGGCTTGGCCGCAACTGGCGCTGCCGCTGAGGGCATGGCAGCCGGTGCGCCCGGCACTGCCGCAGCCGGAGCCTCGGCGACCGGCACAGGAGGCGCGATGTCCGCTGCACACGGCCGGGCCGCGACCTTCATGGCGGCGCGGACATGATCATCCTGGCACATCAGCTCGAGAGCGACCTTCTGTTCGCCCATATTGAACAGCAGCGCCGCCTGCTGGCGACGTTCGCATTCGCGATCCGCCCAGGTGGCACCCATCGCCAGTCCGAAGCCAGGCGCTGATATGCCGCCCGAAGCGCCGACGGCGCACGCGTTACCGCCCACAACGCTCGGCGGGATGACCTCTGGCGTGTTGCGTATCGTGTAGCTACCGCTGTAGTTCGTCGTGATCGTCGGGTCACCCCCGCCGCTTGTCGTGCCGGTGCCAGCCGTGCCGGCTGTCCCGGTGCCTGCCGGATCGGTGCTGCCACTATAGCCTGTATAGACATTTGTCACATTGCCAACCGCTGCGGAGCGGGAGTTGGAACGGCTTGATGACGCCGATCTCGACTGGGATGTGCTGGATGAAGCACCGTTGCCAATCGAATTGCCGATCACGTTCACCCGCGGGTTGGACACCGAGGATGACTGCGAGCCGGAGGACGTATTGACGGTCGTGGTGCTGTTTGACCCGGAGGTCGACGTCTGGGCGTAGGCAGAGCCACATAGCAGAGCCAACGCCGTGGCTGCCAATAACAGGGCTCTCATGATTCATCTCCTGCGATCAGCCCTGGGGCGGAAAGCCCGCCCAGGACCGGTTGCCCTTGCGATCGCACGTGCTTTCGCAAGAGCGTCATCGTTCAACGTGGGCCATGACCCTTATGCACGGTCCCGCCGCCGAAGCCGTTGAGGTTGCCGGCTGCAGCAACTGAGCCACCGGCCACCGTGCTCGTCTGGCCCGCGGTTGCGCCACCACCAGCCATGCCGAACCGGCTAGTCTTGCTGTTGCTCACGACGCTCGTGCCACCACGCTGAGCCTCAGTCGTGGTCGTTGTTGTCCTCGCGTGGCCAGGACCAGCGTTCGCGTCGCCGCTCGTGGAGAGGGTCGCGGAATTGCCGGCGAATGCGCCCTGGAACGACGTGCCATTACCGACGGTCATCGCACCAGCCTGGGTGCCCTGGTTCGCCACGATGCCGCCCACAGACATCGACGCAGTGCCAGACAGGTTGCCGGCGATCGCTCCGCCCTCGGCGCCGCCACCGGCAAATGCCGGCGCGACCACGAACGGCGCAACGATCGTTGCGGCCATCAGGAATTTACGCATGTATGTTCTCCTGAATTGGGCGCCATCGTGCGCCTGGCAATCGGTCGTGCGCAGCGCGCAGGTTCGACGCCCTTTCGGGTCAATCCATCCAGTCAGGAGTTTTTCCGGCTGGTGCGGCGTGGCGGCGGATGCTTGATTTTAAGTCCGCCGCCAGCCTTGAAGCTTTGGCCTTATTGGCTTTGCTTCCCCGAGCTCGATGCGCCTTTATTAACAAATCCTTCGCACAAAGTAAAGGATGATGTAAGAATCTGGGACAATAGTTAATATTTGTCATGCGATAGTGTGTGGTCAGTCAATCATCCTATTACGATCACAGGTCGCGGGACTGCCGTATCGATCGTTGCTTCACGTGGTCCTGCTGGCCGCTAAGTCGACGTATGATGGCCGGCTCGCCATCAGTGCCCGCTGGCGGCGGCTTGCTTGCCGGCGGAATAGCCCTGATTGTATTGCGCCTGCTCGTTCTTCTTGACCTTGTCGTAGATCAAGCCACCCACCAGGCCCGCACCTGCACCCGCAACCGCGCCAAGCGCGGCATTGCCACCGATCGCACCCAGGATTGCACCGCCGCCGGCGCCGATAGCGGTTCCGGACAGCGCGCGCTGCTGCGTATCGCTCATTCCCGAGCATCCCGCGAGGAACACCCCACAAATCAAAAGGGTCATTGCGGCTTTCATGGTCTTGTCCTCCGCGTCACTTCTTGTTCTTGCATGGATATTGGCTGGACAGAAAGTCCATAACGCCATCCTGCGGCGCCGTATCCAGTTTGCCGGGATTGGCTTTGCCCCATGCCACGAAAGCGGCAAGCGCCTCATTTCGCGTTGGCATGCGATCCGGCATGCAGAACATCTTCAGCCCTTGCGCAGACTGTATCTCCTGCAGTACGCGGAATGCGCCGATGCCGAAGCCTTGGCAGAAGTGGAGGGCGGCCGAGCCCAACCGGTCCTGTGGCGCAACGGAGCAGAGTTCCAACAGGTCGCCAGTGGAGCGCAATTGGAACGTATCCTCGGTGACGGCCGCATGTCCGGCGAGCGGCCAGAAGGTGGCACATACCACCATGATCGTCGACAAGACTTTGGTCTGCATCGGATCCTCCCCTCTTCTTGGCAGATGTTTCCAGGCCCATGATATTCCATGGAGCGGAAAGCACATTAATGCCTATGAATGGACGTTGCACATCGCCTGGGCCAGAGTCCGTTGCGGCGTCGGTGCCAGAAGGCAGGTTGCTTCAGCCGACCACCCGTGCCAGTCGCGCCAGGCCGACGAAGGCGGGATTCGGATGCACGACGACCGCCGTCGGGATCGGGGCCAGGTACGACGACAGGCGTCCTTTCGCCTCGAACCGTTCGCGGAATGCCGACTGCCGCAGGAAATCCGTGAAGCGCGGCGCGATGCCGCCGCAGATGAACACGCCACCAAGCGCACCAAAGGTCAGTGCCGCATTGCCCGCCACGCCGCCGAGGAAGGCACAGAACGCCTCGAGTGTCGCGTGGCTTGCGCGGCAGTCGCCAGCCAGCGCGTGCTGAACGATCTCGGCGGCGGTTCGATCCGGCGCCGAGAGACGGTCCACCGAGACAATCGCCTGATAGATGTGGACCAGGCCCGGTCCTGATAGCGCGCGCTCGATGGAGATGTGGCCGAACCGCGCGCGCATTGCCTGGATCAGGGCGTCCTCGCGGGCGTTCTCGGCGGGCAGCGTGGCGTGACCGGCCTCGGTCACCAGCACGATCTCGCGTCCGCCATCGTGCGTCATCGCGGCGAGGCCGAAGCCGCTGCCCGGACCCATCGCCACCATCGTGCCGTTCGCCGGCGGGGCGCTGCCGAGCGTGACGAGATCCCCTGTGCTCATTCCCGGCAAGGCCCAGGCTTGCGCGGCGAAGTCGTTGATCACGTGGGCGGCGCGCAGACCAAGGCCCTGGCGGATTTCCGCGGCATCGACGTACCAGGCGGCGTTCACCATGGTAACGCGGCCATTCACGACCGGGCCCGCGGCGGCGATCACCGCCAGCGTTGGCCGGGCGCCGCCGGCGGGGCCCGCCAGGAACACGCGCGCCGCGTCGACCGGTGTCGGGTAGTCCTTCACGGCATAGGTCGTAACCGCCTTGACGCTGTCGCCGGCGAGCAGCGCGAAGCGGGCGTTGGTCGCGCCGATGTCGGCGAGCAGCGCTGTTTCCATGTGCTGGCTCATCGGCACTCCGGCTTCAGGTGTTCAGATCTCGGCAGCCTCAACGGCCGCCACGTCAAGCAACCGCTCGATTACCTCAGGTTCCTGTGCGCCCGCTATCGCGTGGCGACCAGAAATGACGAAACACGGCACGCCGTTGATGCCGAGACGGTGCGCGCGGAGGTTGTCGGCGTGGATGGAATCCACCTCGTCGTCGCTGCGCAGGAAGCGGTGCGCTGAAGTCGGATCCAGGCCGCAGGCCGACGCAATGGCAACCAGCAGTTGGTGATCGCCAATATCCAGGCCGTCGGTGAAATGGGCGGAGAACAGCGCCTCCACCATGCCTTCGGCGCGGCCAAATCGGCCTGCGTAGCGGACAAGGCGGTGGGCATCGACGCTGGAGGGTGTGCGGCGGATCCGATCGAAGCGGAATAAGATCCCCTCGGAGCGGCCGATTTCGGCGATCGAGGCATAGAGCCGGCGGGCGCGATCCTCGCCACCGAACTTGCGGATCACGTAGTCTGGACGGGCCATACCGGCGCGCGGCATGTCGGGATTGAGCAGAAATGGCCGCCAGGTCAGGTCGAACAGAAGATCCGGGCGGCGGTGCAACGTACGCATAAGCCGGCGGACACCGAGATAGCACCAGGGGCAGACGAGATCATGGACGATCTCGACGCCCAGGCGCGCTTTTGGCGGAGCCAGGATGTTCATGCGATAATCTTCGCGCGCAATCGCCGCCGTGTCACGCGGATATCAGTTGGCACAACGAACAGATCAGCGAACCGGGTCTGTGCCGTAACGGCTACTCGTATAGCGCTACTCGTATAGCAGTGACCTTTGTGATCCCAGACCTTGGTCGTCGTGTTTTCGGAGAAGGGTGGAGTCAGCCATGCACCAGATCGCATGCCACACGAGCACGTCGAGAGAGTGCACATGCCACCCCTGACAGCGCTCCGCTCACATGACGTTCCCAGTCATCCTAAAACCGCTCCAAATCACCGTGAATTCCTCAGCCGTGCAGGCGCGTAAGCACTTCGGCATTGGCGCGTATCACCAGCATCCTGCGGATTTTCTGCGTCGGCGTAAGCAGGCCGTTCTCCAGCGTGAATGGCGGCACGACGGCGTGTTTGCGGATCCGCTCGGTCACGGAAAGGCGTGTATTGACCCGGCTGACAGCAAGCGCGGCCGAGATGTCATCGTGGCCATCCGCCGGCACGACGAGCGCGGTCAGCGATGAGCGGCCGTCGCCGGCGACGACGGCCTGAGAGATTTCCTGCTCGGCCATCAGCATGCCTTCGACTTTTGCCGGCGAGACGTTCTCGCCGCCGGACAGTACGATCATGTCCTTCTTGCGATCGGTGATGCGCAGATAGCCATCGTGGAGCTCGCCGATATCGCCGGTGTGCAGCCAGCCATCGCGGATCGTGGCGGCGGTTGCGTCGGGCAGGCCCCAGTAGCCTTGCATCACCAACTCGCCACGGACCAGGATTTCGCCGTCATCGGCAATCTTCAGGTCCACGCCTTCGAGGATGCGTCCCACCGTGTCGATGCGGATGGCGTCAGGCGGGTTGGCGCTGATGACGGGACCGGCCTCGGTCTGGCCATAGCCCTGCATAATGAGCAACCCGAGTGCGAGGAAGAAGCGGCCGACCTCCGGTTCCAATCGTGCGCCGCCTGACATCGCAGCCTTCAGCCGTCCGCCGAAGCGGGCGCGGACCTTGGCGCGGACCAGGCGTTCGAGCAGATGGTCCAGCAGCCGGTCGCCGAGACCGAGCCGCCGGCCGTCCACGCGCTGCAGGCCAAGCTCTATGGCGCGCCGGAACAATGCCTGGCGCCATGGCGGCTCCCGCGCCACCTGAGAGAGCACGCGTGAACGGATGACCTCCAGCACGCGCGGCACGGCTGTCAGGATGGTCGGGCGGATGGTCAGCATGTCGGCCGCCAGGTGCTCGACGCCACGGCAGTAGACGATCTCGGTGCCGACACTGGGCAGGAAAAATCCGCCGACGGTGTGCTCGTAGCTATGCGAGACGGGGAGGTAGGACAGGTAGGTCTCGTCCTTCAGATGCAGCGGACGCACCAGCTCGAAGGCGCCACGGCAATTCGACAGGATCGAGCGGTGGGGCAGCATCACTCCCTTCGGCGCGCCGCCCGTGCCGGAGGTGTAGATGAGACACGCCATCGCATCGGAGGAGATCGCCGCAGCCTGAAGCGCGACATCGTCGGGCGAATCGTTGTCGCCCACCAGGCCGGCCCAGTGCATCAGGCGGGGCGAGCCACCGGCATCGTCGGGCGGCCCGTCGATCACCACCAGCAGGTCAAGGCCGCCTGCCAGCCGGCCGGCCTGACGAAGGGTGCCGGCGAGGGCAGGGGAGGACACGATCGCCGTCCTCGCGCCGGAGTCGCGCAGGATATGGGCATGATCGGCCGGTGTGTTGGTCGTGTAGGTCGGCACCGGCACGGCGCCGATGGCCATGAGAGCCGTTTCGGCAATCGGGTATTCGGGGCGGTTCTCCGAAACGATCAACACCCGATCGCCGGCCGCCACGCCCGCCGTGCGCAGGTGGCGCCCACACGAGGCTGCCATGCGGCCGAATTCGCCCCAGGTGGTGGACTGCCACGCTCCGTCACGGAATGCCCGCAGCATGGGCTTGTTTGGCCAGGAACGGGCCAGGGCGAACATCATCGCCGGCAAGTTTGGCCAGGTCGGATAGTCGTCCACGTCACCCCCGCTGTCTGGCCTGCACCGGACGCAAGCCTTTGACCTCTGCCCTCACTACCTTACATGGATAGCAACCGTAGCCTCGTAAGGAAGCCAAGATGCGCCATACATCCCCTGCCGATGCCGCATCCAGTCAGGTTGCGGAGGAATCCCTGCCGAGCTGGGATCTGGCAGATCTCTATCCCGCACCGGACAGTCCTGCCGTTGAGGCCGATCTGGCGAAGGCGGAGAGTGCGGCGAGGGCGTTCGCGGCTGGCTTGCAGGGCAGGCTGGCTTCGATGCCAGGTGGCGCGCTGGCTGCCGCAATCGGTGAGTACGAAAGGATCGAGGAGATCCTGGGGCGGCTTGTGTCATACGCCCAGTTATTGTTCTCGGGCGATTCGGCGAACGCCGAGATCGGGCGCTTCTACCAGACGGTCAGTGAACGGGTGACCGCGATCAGCAGCCACCTGCTGTTCTTCGGGCTCGAGTTGAACCGGGTGGATGACGCGGTGCTGGAGCAGAAGTTCGCGGATCCGGCGCTGGCTCGGTGGCGGCCGTGGCTGCGGGACATGCGCGTGTTCCGGCCGCACCAGCTTTCCGACGATCTGGAGAAGCTGCTGCACGAAAAGGAGGTGACCGGGCGCAGTGCCTGGAGCCGGCTGTTCGATGAGACGGTCGCCGGGATGCGGGTCCCGCTGGACGGCGAGGAACTGACGGTCAGTGCCGCGCTGAACAAGCTGTCCGACGCCGATCGCTCGGTGCGCGAGGCGGCGGGAAAGGCGATCGGCGAGACGTTTGGCGGGAATATCCGGCTGTTTTCCCTGGTCACCAATACATTGGCCAAGGACAAGGAGATCGTGGACACGTGGCGCCATTACCCGCGGCCCGGCAGCTATCGCAACCGCGCCAACATGGTGGAAGACGAGGTGGTGGATGCGCTGGTGACCGCGGTGCGGTCCGACTTCCCTCGCCTGGCGCACCGCTACTACCTGATGAAGGCGAAATGGCTGGGGCTGCCCAAACTGATGCACTGGGACCGCAATGCGCCGCTGCCCGACGACGATGATCGCGTGATCGGGTGGGATCAGGCGCGCGAACGGGTGCTGTCCGCCTATGGCGCGTTCAGCCCCGAGCTGGCGTCGGTGGGAAAGCGCTTCTTTGATCGCCCGTGGATCGATGCGACATTGAAGCCGGGCAAGGCAAGCGGTGCGTTTGCGCACCCGACGGTGCCGACCGCACATCCGTATCTACTGCTCAACTACCATGGACGGACGCGCGACGTGATGACGCTGGCGCACGAGCTGGGACATGGCGTGCATCAGGTGCTGGCGGGCGAACAGGGGTATCTGATGGCCGGCACGCCGCTGACGCTGGCTGAGACGGCCAGCGTGTTCGGCGAGATGCTGACGTTCCGGGCGCTGTTGGACGCAGCGGATCCGAAGCGGCGGCGGATCATGCTGGCGGCGAAGGTCGAGGACATGCTGAACACAGTGGTTCGGCAGGTGGCGTTCTATTACTTCGAGACGCTGCTGCACGATGAGCGGCGGTCAGGCGAGCTGGTGCCCGATCGGATCGGCGAGCTGTGGATGCAGGTGCAGACCGAGAGCCTGGGGCCGGCCTTCGAGTTTACGCCGGAATACAGCGTTTACTGGTCGTACGTGCCGCACTTCATCCATTCGCCGTTCTACGTCTATGCCTATGCGTTCGGCGATTGCCTGGTGAATGCGTTGTACTCGGTGTTCCAGGCCGGGCATCCGGGGTTCCAGGCGAAGTATCTGGACATGCTGCGCGCGGGCGGCACCAAGCGGCACAAGGAACTGCTGGCACCGTTCGGGCTCGATGCATCGGATCCGGCATTCTGGAAGAAGGGGTTGGACGTGATCTCCGGATTTATCGATGAGCTGGAGAGCGTAGGGTGATTGCCAAAGAGGCAAAACAAGATCCTCCCCCTCCCCCTGCGGGAGGGGGTTGGGGGGAGGGGGCCCAGCAAGCGGGAACCATGCTTTCCCGCGCTCGCGCGCTGCGCCGCGACTCTACGCCGGCCGAGCGCAAGCTCTGGCAAAAGCTTCGCAATCATCAACTTGGCGGCTTGAAGTTCCGCCGCCAGGTGCCATTGGGCCCGTATATTGCCGATTTCTACTGCGCTACCGCGCACCTGGTGATTGAACTCGATGGGATTTCGCATATCGACGCGGCGCGTGACGTGGTGCGAGACAAGTGGATGGGCCAGCACGGCATCCGCGTTCTCCGTATCTCTAATCGCGAAGTCCTGGATGATCTGGAGTTTGTGCTGGTCGCAATAGAGCAGGCTGCTCGACGGCCCCCTCCCCCTAGCCCCCTCCCGCAAGGGGAGGGGGAGGACGACTGCCAACCATCCCGCGTGCACCATGTCTGATCGCAGCAACCTGTTCGGGGAAATACGGCGCATGGCGCGCACGTCGGGTGCTGTCGGCGGGATTGCGGCACGCGTGGCCGGAGCGCGTGTGTTCGGCATCAAGACCGATCGCGCCGCTCATGCCGAAGACCTCCGCACTGTGCTGGGCGGCCTCAAAGGGCCGCTGATGAAGGTGGCGCAGTTCCTGTCCACTGTGCCCGATGCACTGCCTGCCGAATACGCTGCCGAGCTGGCGCACCTCCAGGCAAATGCCCCACCCATGGGCTGGAGCTTCGTGCGCCGCCGAATGGCCAGCGAGTTGGGGACCGACTGGCAATCAAAGTTCGCGCAGTTCGGTCATGAGGCAGCGGCGGCAGCAAGCCTTGGGCAGGTGCATCGCGCCCGGTTGCATGACGGCACCGATGTCGCTTGCAAGCTGCAATATCCCGACATGCCGAGCACGGTCGAAGCCGACCTGCGCCAGCTTCGCATGGCAATGGCGATCTATCACCGCATGGACAACGCGATCCAGCACGAAGAGGTCTACAAGGAGCTGTCCGAACGCCTGCGCGAAGAACTTGACTACGAGCGCGAGGCTGCGCAGATGCGTCTGTATGGACACATGCTGGCCGATGATCCGCTGGTGCATATTCCGGTGCCAATTGAAGGCCACTGCACGCGCCGTCTGCTGACGATGACGTGGCTCGACGGCCGCCCGCTGATGCAGCGGCTGGCCGAGGAGCCGCCTCAGGAAGAGCGCAACCGCATCGCAGAGGCGCTGTTCCGTGCCTGGTACGTGCCGTTCTACCGCTACGGAGTGATCCACGGCGACCCGCATCTGGGCAACTACCAGGTGCGGCCCGATGGTTCGGTCAATCTGCTCGATTTCGGCGCGATCCGCGTGTTCGGGTCCGATTTCGTGCGGGGCGTCATCGACCTGTACGAGGCGGTGCGGGACAACGACGACGCCAAGGCGCACCATGCCTATACGACCTGGGGCTTCACCGATCTGTCGAAAGAGAAGATGGAGGCGCTGAACCTGTGGGCGCGGTTCCTGTATGGACCATTGTGCGAGGATCGTGTCCGCCGCATCCAGGAGACCGACGATCCGCAGTTCGGCCGCGAGGTCGCCGAGAAGGTGCATGCGGGGCTGAAGCGTTCCGGCGGTGTGAAGCCGCCGCGCGAGTTCGTGTTGATGGACCG
>DATJJM010000393.1:0-31595 GCA_035492535.1 Acetobacteraceae bacterium
CTCTTCACCTGCCTGATCTATGACCGATTGTTCGGGCTGTCGTCGATGTCCGGAGGCTCAACCAGCAGCAGCACCAGCGATCGCCTGTTGCGCCGCTTCGCAATGAGCGTGCTGGCGCGCGCGGCGGCAGTTTTCGATGCCATACCCATCGGCGGCTCCCGTTGGCTGTTGCCTGCCTATGCCTGGACGATCATCGGTGTCTTGCTGCTCCCGATCATCGCCTTCGTTCCGATGGCCTTCACCAGCTCGAACTTCCTGTCGTTTCCCCCGCCGAGTTACAGCCTCCGATGGTTCCAGGAGTATGTCTCGTCCCCCGTGTGGGTTGCCGCGACATTGCGTTCCTTCGGCATCGGTCTCGCCAGTGCCTGCATCACGCTGATCATGAGCGTGCCCGCCGCCTATGGCATCGCCCGTAGCTCCAGCCGCCTCTCCGCCGCGATCTTCGTGCTGTTCCTCTCGCCCATCGTGGTGCCGTCGATCGTCAGTGCCGTGGCACTTTTCTATCTGTTCGCTCAGCTAGGCCTCGTCGCGACAAACCTTGGTATCGCCATCGGCCACACGGTCGGCGGCATTCCGTTGGCCGTCGTCATCCTGCTGGCAACGCTGCGCAGCTACGATTGGCGGCTCAACCAGGCCGCCGCGACGCTCGGCGCAAATCGGTGGCGAACGCTGATCCGGATCACCGCGCCGCTCATCAGCGGCGGCCTGTTCGCTGCGTTCATCTTTGCATTCCTGCATTCTTTCGAGGAACTCACCGTCGCGCTGTTCATCGGTGGCGGTCTCAAGACAACTCTGCCGCGGCAGATGTGGGACGACATCCAGCTTCAGGTCAGCCCGACGCTTGCCGCGGCATCGGTCGTCGTGCTGGCGATCGTCACCGCCCTGTTCCTGATTGCCGAGTCCATGCGGCCACGAGAGTAGCGGCGCACCTACACGGCGCGCTTCGCCAGCTCGTCGAATGATTTCAGCCGGGCGATCAACGCCGGCATATCGCGCAGTGCGATCATATTCGGCCCATCACACGGCGCGCGATCCGGATCCGGATGCGTCTCGATAAACACGGCCGCCACACCAACCGCCAGGGCAGCCCGCGCCAGCACCGGTGCGAATTCGCGCTGCCCGCCGGATGACGTCCCCTGCCCTCCCGGCTGCTGCACCGAGTGTGTCGCATCGAACACGACCGGATAACCGGTCCGCGCCATGATCGGCAGCGCGCGAAAGTCGTTGACCAGCGTGTTGTAGCCGAAGCTCGCCCCGCGCTCGCACAACAGGATCTTCTCGTTCCCCGTGCTGGCAATCTTCTCCGCGACGTTCGCCATGTCCCACGGCGCGAGGAACTGTCCCTTCTTTACATTGATCGGCTTCCCGGTTTCGCCAGCCGCCAGCAACAAATCGGTTTGCCGACAGAGAAACGCCGGAATCTGCAACACGTCGACGACCTGTGCGGCGATCGCGCACTGTTCCGCAGTGTGGATATCGGTCAACGTGGGCAAGCCGGTGGCCTCACGCACGTCGGCGAGGATGGCCAAGCCGTCGCTCATCCCTATACCGCGCGCGCCCGAGACCGACGTGCGATTGGCCTTGTCGAAGCTTGACTTGTAGATCACCGGCACGCCTGACGCCGCCGACATCTCGCGCAGTCCCGCGGACACTTCCAGCGCATGGGCACGGGATTCGATCTGGCAGGGACCAGCGATCAAGACGAACGGCAGGTGATTGGCGACAACAGTACTGCCTATCTCTATGACCTGGTTCACGGCGTTACCTATGCAGATGCGAGTCCGCTAGCATATGCCGGCAATCGAAGGAAGCCAGCGTGCCCAGCTGGCTGATTCGCAAGTTGGACGCTGCATTGCTTGGGGGAGTGAAGGAGCGTGCAAAGGCGCAACAATACTCGCTTGAGGAACAAGTGCGACAGCTTCTCTGTCTGGTCGTCGTCAGCCAGCCGGCCAGGAGAGGAGCATATCGGCGATCTCGCGTTGCGCCTGTTCCCTGGAATATGGCGTCCTTCTGGACAGTAGCCATTGGCCCCGCATCCGGTTCCCAATTGGCGGCTGCGACCAGCGACGCTGGACGATGCGGGACGCCTCCACATCCTGACCCGCGAGCCACCGGTATATCGTTTCCTGTTCGACGGCACTCCGCCGAGCGAGGCATTCATTGCCAACAGAGTCGCGCAAGCGATTGCTCATCGGACGACGCCGGGATTGGGGATGTGGCTGTTGGAAAACGGCGCCGGACCATATCTGGGCTGTATCGAGTTGCGTCCTTCTGGCAGCCCGCGACAGGCCGAAATCACCTATCTGCTGCATCCAGCGACATGGGGCCAGGGGCTGGCGACCCGAATGGCCTGGACCATCACTGCACAAGCATTTCAGTTGTCCCACATCGATGCGGTCATCGCGGGGCACGATATCCCGAACCACCAGTCACGCAAGGTGATGCATCGTCTCGGCATGCGTTTCCATCAGGATGTTCAATATCCGTTGGGTGCCGGTGCGGAGTACATCCTGCAGCGCAGCGACCCCGGACCGACGCCACGCCCCGCCCTGATAGCTATCGAATAGTCACACCAGCCGCGCCTGCCGCACAGCCGCCGCCACAAACCCCGCAAACAACGGATGCGGCTCGAACGGCTTCGACTTCAGTTCCGGATGATACTGCACACCCACAAACCACGGATGGTCCGGCAGTTCGATGATCTCCGGCAACACGCCATCCGGCGACATCCCGCAGAACCGCACTCCTGCGTGCTCCAGCGCTTCCTTGTAATGCACGTTCACCTCGTAGCGGTGCCGATGCCTCTCCTCGATCAGCGTCGCATCGCCGTATAACTCGGAAACCAGCGAGCCAGGTGTCAGCACTGCCGGAAACGCACCGAGCCGCATCGTACCTCCCAGGTCGCAGCCTTCCATGCGCCGTTCGATCTCATTGCCGCGCGCCCACTCGGTCAACAGACCCACCACCGGCTCATCACACGGCCCGAACTCGGTGGAGGACGCACAGCGCAAACCGATCAGATTGCGCGCCGCCTCGATCACCGCCATCTGCATGCCGAAGCATATACCGAAGAACGGCACGGCCTTCTCGCGGGCGAACCGCACGGCCTCGATCTTGCCCGGCGTACCACGCTCGCCGAAGCCGCCGGGCACCAGGATGCCATTCACCCCTTCCAACCGATGCACAGCACCATCGGGCTTTTCGAAGACCTCGCTGTCCACCCACTCCAGGCGGACCTTCACGCGATTGGCAATGCCGCCGTGCACCAGCGCCTCGGCCAGGGACTTATAGCTGTCGAGCAGGTTGGTGTACTTGCCAACGATAGCGATGCGCACTTCGCCTTCCGGGTTGCGGATCGCATCGACGATGCCCTGCCAGCGAGACAAATCAGGTGCACGATCGGACGGCAGACCGAAATGCCGCAGGACCTCACGGTCCATGCCTTCGGCATGATAGCTGCCCGGAACGGCATAAATTGTGTCCACATCCAGCGCCGCGATCACCGCCTCCGGACGCACATTGCAGAACAGCGCAATCTTGCGCCGTTCATTCTCAGGGATCGGCCGATCGCAGCGGCACAGCAACATCTGCGGCTGGATGCCGACGTTCAGCAACTCCTTCACCGAATGCTGCGTCGGCTTCGTCTTCAGCTCTCCGGCGGATGGAATGTACGGCACCAGTGTCAGGTGCACGAACATCGCTCGCTCCGGCCCCAACTCGTTGGCGAGCTGACGAATCGCCTCCAAGAACGGCAGGCTTTCGATGTCGCCAACAGTCCCGCCGATCTCCACCAATACGAAGTCGAAATTACGCGTGTCGTGCAGGACGGTTTCCTTGATCGCGTCGGTGATGTGCGGGATCACCTGAACTGTCGCGCCCAGATAGTCGCCACGGCGCTCCTTGGCGATCACGTCCGAATAGATCCGCCCGGTGGTCGCATTGTCGAAACGCGTAGCGGAAACGCCGGTGAAGCGCTCGTAGTGCCCCAGATCCAAGTCGGTTTCCGCGCCGTCATCGGTCACGAACACCTCGCCGTGTTGATACGGCGACATCGTGCCGGGATCGACATTGAGATACGGATCAAGCTTCCGCAGGCGCACCGAGAATCCACGCGCCTGCAGCAGGGCGCCGAGGGATGCCGAGGCAATGCCTTTGCCGAGGGAAGAGACCACGCCGCCGGTGATGAATACATACCGCGTCATGGAAGGCCGTTATACGAACCCGAATCGGGGCAGGGGAAGCCCTGATATGCGGCATCACGCATGCGTCACATGCGCGCCTTAATCCTTCAAATGTTAATTCGTCGGAACCGTCGGCCCCTTCGGCGCAGGCGGCGGCGCAGGCGTCACTGGGGCTGATGCCGCCGGGGGCGGATTGGCGAGAAGACCACCTCCGACGCCGCCCGTGCCACGGTTCATCAATGCCAGGGTCAGCGATAGCGCCATGAAGATCGTCGCCAGGATGGCCGTCATCCGAGTCAGCAGATTGGCGGTACCGCGGCCGGACATGAACGCGCCCATGCCCTGTGAGGAACCTATGCCCAACCCGCCGCCTTCGCTGCGCTGAATCAGCACAACGCCAATCAGCGCTATCGTGACGAACAGGTGGATGATCAGCAGAACGGCGGTCAAAGTTCAGGCTCCTCTGGGCGGGGGGTTCTATCCCCTTCCCGCGGCCTCGGGCAATTGTCCCCTACCTGGCACTGCACGCTGGTGCGGTTGTCGCTGCGGAAAGCCACTCTTCGCTCGAATGATCCAATATCACGCCTCTGTCATCGCCCGCCTCAGCCCTTTGCCACCCGAGCGATTGCGAGAAAGTCCTCCGCCTTGAGGCTGGCACCGCCGATCAGTCCGCCGCCAACGTTCGGCACCGCCAGCAGCGAGGCGGCATTGGCAGGACGCATGGAGCCACCATACAGGATGCGAATCCCCTGCCCTGCGTCGCCAAACTGGCGCACCAGTTCCTCGCGGATGAAGGCATGCATCGTGGCAACATCCTGCTCAGTCGCAGTACGGCCCGTGCCGATGGCCCAGACCGGCTCGTACGCGACCACGCCAGTGAATGGCTTGGGCAGGCTGCCGGCGATTTGCCAGCCGACCACCTCAGTCTCTTGTCCACCGACGCGATGATCTTCGGTTTCGCCAACGCAGACGATGGGGGACAGCCCCGCCTCGACTGCCGCCAGGACCTTCTCGCGGATCAACTCGTCAGTCTCGCCGTGGTTATGCCGGCGCTCGGAATGACCGAGGATCACCCACGATGCGCCCACGTCCCGGAGCATCGGTGCGGAAATATCCCCGGTGTGCGCACCTTGCTTCGCCTGGTGGCAATCCTGCCCCCCAACCACGACCGAGGAACCGGCCACCGCCTCGGCCACCGCCGCCACATGAACCGCCGGCGGACACACCAGGAGTTCGCACGCAAGCCCGGCCGCCCCCGCGGCAACGCCACGCGCCAGCCCCACCGCGTCGGCGGCGAGGCCATGCATCTTCCAGTTCCCGGCGATCATTTGCGGCATAGGCGATGTCCTCCGTGCGTGACGCTCGGCGCCAATTGAGCCGATTGAAGGCGCGCTAGGCAAATGGTCCGCACTGGCACCCACCGGCCGGAGACCTTTGTGGGATCCGGCCTGTCAGACTACGATCCTGACGCCACGCCAACGACACGCCCAACCGATCTGAAGCATGCTGCGCCTCATCACCGACCGCCTGCCAAATGATTTGCGCCGAACCGCCCGTATTCATTGGCGGCGATTGGCAATAAAGTCCTGGGCACTGGCTCGCTGGCATTATCGCTGGCACGGCCACGAACTTCTCGGCCGGCCGTCCGAACCTGTCTGGTATTTCGCCTACGGCTCGAACATGCACCACAGCGCCTTCCGCGAACGGCGGCGCATGAAGCCGACGGAATGGCGCGTCGGCCGGCTCCAGGGCTATCGCCTGCGCTTCAATCTGGAAGGCCGCCCGATCGGCAAGGCTGCACCTGCCAACATCTGCTCTGACGGCAGCTGCGAGGTTTGGGGTGTGCTCTACCGCATCACGCGCCGCGAACTTCTGCGCCTCGACTCGACCGAGGGAGTCCCTGGCCGCAACTATCGCCACATCCTGGTGCCGGTCGAAGACGCCAACGGCAACATGGTGACCGCCGTCACATACATGGCAAAGGGCAGGGAGGCGGACGGCAGACCTTCGCGTCGCTACATCACGCTGCTTCGCGACGGCGCACGCGCTCATGGCCTTCCGGCCGTTTGGCTCGAGTTTCTGGACAGCGTCCAGCACGGCGAGTGACCTAGCGCCCCCGCGGATCCAGCGCGTCGCGCAGCCCGTCACCCACCAGGTTGAACGACAGCACTACCAGGAAGATGGCCAGGCCCGGAAACACGGCGAGCCATGGCGCCTGCTCCAGGAAGCGCTGCGCCGAGTTCAGCATCGATCCCCACGACGGGTCGGGTGGCTGCTGCCCCAGCCCAAGGAACGACAGGCTCGCCTCGGCGATGATCGCGCCCGCAATCGCCAGCGTCCCCTGCACCAGCACCGGCGGCACGATGTTCGGCAGGATATGCCGCACCGCGACCCGCCATCCCGGATTGCCGATGGCCCGAGCCGCCTCGACGTAGTCATTGCTGCTGGCATCCAGCGTCGCCGCCCGCGCCACCCGCATGAACCGCGGCGCGGTCGAGACACCGATGGCGATCATGGCATTGGTCAGGTTCGGGCCAAGGAACGCTGCCAGCGCGATCGCCAGGATCAGGAACGGGCAGGCCAGCATCGCGTCGGTGAGGCGGCTGAGCACAGAGTCGACCCAGCCGCCGGCGAAGCCGGCCAGCAGGCCGGTGGGCACACCGATTGCCCCCGCGATCAGCACGGATACGACGCCAGCCATCAGGCTGGCACGGGCGCCAAAGATGACGCGCGACAGGACGTCACGCCCGTTCTCGTCCGTGCCCATCCAATGTGCCAGCGACGGCGCCTTGCGGATTGCGGTCCAGGACGTGGCGATCGGGTCGTACGGCGCCAGCAGCGGCGCAAAGACCGCTACCGCGACGAACACCACGATGACGACGAGTCCGGCGACCGCGACCGGCCGATGCACAAAGCGGCGCAGCGCCAGCCGCCCCGGGCTTTGCGGCACGACGACGATCGGCAGGCCGGCAGCAGAGACACTCATGTTGCATCCGCGAATAGCGAATGCGGCCCGCGATGTCACGGGACCATCAGAACGCGGCACACACCGATACGACCGTGGCGCCAACAGACTGCTGGTGGAATTCGGCCTTGTAGGCGTCCTCGATTGCCTTGATGGCGGCCATGCTTGCGGCTGTATCAGGGACCGCGACGATCATGACCTTGGTCGGCTCACTGCTGATGCGATGGGTGGCGGGATTCATCCACTGGCCATAGGCGTCGAAGGACGTAAGACCGTCTGGCAGGTTCGGCGTGATCACGCGAGCCGCGAAATCGGCCCATTCTGCGTCGGTGAGAGCGGCACGGCCGGGGATGCTGCGACCAAAGAACAAGTGATACTCGAGCATGGCGGAGTGGCCGGAACGAGAGCAGTCGCCCGCCAGCGACGCGCAGGCGCTGCACGTCGCGCAAAAAGCTGCACCGACCATCATGCGAATGACGCGCCGATAATGGGAGACGGGCACGGATGATGGACGCCTACCTCGGCGTCAGCACCATCACCATTTGCCGGTTCTCCATCCGCGGCATTTGCTCGACTTTGCTCGTCGGATCCATCTCGTTCTTGATCCGCTCGAGCACGCGCACGCCGATTTCCTGGTGCGCCATTTCGCGGCCGCGGAAGCGCAGCGTCACCTTCACCTTGTCGCCTTCCTCGATGAACGATTTCATGGCGCGCAACTTCACCTGGTAATCGTTCTCGTCGATATTCGGGCGGACCTTGATCTCCTTGATCTCGATGACCTTCTGCTTTTTCTTGGCTTCGTTCTTCTTCTTCTGCTGTTCGTATTTATACTTGCCGAAGTCGAGGATTTTCACCACCGGCGGCACGGCGTTCGGGCTGATTTCGAGCAGGTCCATGCCGACCGCCTGGGCGCGCAGCCAAGCGTCGCGGGCGCTCATCACCCCCTGCATCTCGCCATCCTGATCGATCAGCCGCACCTGCGGCGCACGGATCTCGTCATTCACGCGTGGCCCCTCGCGGCTAGGCGGAGCGGGCAATGGTCCTCTTGGTATGGTCTTCTCCTGTCATGATTGCTGGGGTAGTCAGCGGCCAGTCTGGCGGATTGCCGTCGGAAAAGGAAGGGTTTCGCACGGAGATCCGTATCGGCCCCTTCCGGTTTCAATTCCGTAAATCGGGAGGCACAGCCTCTTCCGCAAGCCTTCGCACTGCCTCATCAAGCGGCAGCACCTCCTGCGCCTCGCCGCCCAGCCGGCGCAGCGCCACGGTCCGCTGCTCCGCCTCGCGCCGTCCCACCACCAGCAGCACCGGCACATGCGCCAGGCTGTGCTCACGCACCTTGGCATTGATCTTCTGGTTCGTGGTGTCGGTTTCCACCGTCAGGCCGGCGCGCCGCAGCACCCCGGACACCTCCTCGGCATAGGCATCCGCGTCGGACACGATTGTCGCCACCACTGCCTGCACCGGCGCCAGCCAGAGCGGGAACCGCCCCGCATAGTGCTCGGTCAGAACGCCGAGGAACCGCTCGAAGCTGCCCAGAATCGCCCGATGCAGCATGACCGGCGTCTTCCGTGACCCATCCGCCGCCACGTACTCCGCGTCGAGCCGCCCCGGCAGTTGCATGTCCACCTGGAACGTCCCGCACTGCCATTCGCGTCCGATCGCATCCCTCAGCACGAAATCAAGCTTCGGACCGTAGAATGCGCCATCCCCGGGATTCAGCACCGGCTCCACGCCCGCGGCGACACAGGCCTGCCGCAGCGCCTCCTCCGCCTGGTCCCACGCCTCGTCCGCGCCAATCCGCACCGGTGGCCGGTCAGAGAACTTCACCATGAATTCGGGGAAGCCGAAGTCCCGGTAGATCGACGACAGCAGTCGCACGAACCGGGCACCTTCGCCCGCGATCTGCTCCTCGGTGCAGAAGATATGCGCGTCGTCCTGGGTGAATGCGCGCACGCGCATCAGCCCATGAAGCGCCCCCGACGCCTCATAGCGATGACACGACCCGAATTCCGCCAACCGCAGCGGCAGTTCGCGGTACGACCGGATTCCCTGCCGGAAGATCTGCACATGGCACGGGCAGTTCATCGGCTTGACCGCGAGCGTTTTGTCCTCGTCCTCGATGCGGGCGATGAACATGTTCTCGCGGTAGGCCTCCCAGTGCCCGGACTTCTCCCAGAACGAGCGGTCCAGGAGCTGCGGTGTCTTCACCTCCAGATAGCCGTCCGCCTCCAGGCGCCGCCGCATATACGCCTCGGCGGTGCGGTACAGCTTCCAGCCCTTTGGATGCCAGAACACGCTGCCAGCCGCCTCTTCCTGGAAATGGAACAGGTCCATCTCCTTGCCAATGCGGCGATGGTCCCGGCGCTCCGCCTCCTCGAGCATGTGGAGGTACGCATCGAGCTCCTTCTGGTCACGCCAGGCAGTGCCGTAGATTCGGCTCAGCATGGCGTTGCGATGATCGCCACGCCAATACGCGCCCGCGACCTTCATAAGCTTGAACGCGCCGCCGACATCGGCTGTCGATCGCATGTGCGGACCACGGCACAAATCGACCCAGTTGCCCTGCCGATACAGCGAGATGGTCTCGCCGCGAGGCAGATCCTCGATGATCTCCGCCTTGTACTTTTCCCCCTTGTCCTTGAAGAACTGGATCGCCTCGTCACGTTCCATCACGCTGCGCACGAATTTTTCGCCGCGCCCCACGATCTCGCGCATTTTCGCTTCGATCGGCGGGAAGTCCTCCGGGGTGAACGGCTCATTGCGCGCGAAGTCATAATAGAACCCGTCGGCGATCGCTGGGCCAATCGTGACCTGGGTTCCCGGATAGAGCTCCTGCACCGCCTCGGCGAGCACATGCGCGGCGTCATGGCGGATCAGTTCCAGCGCATCCGGATCGCGCCGGGTCACGAACACCACCTCGGCGTCCGCCGCGATCTCCGTGCCCAGATCAACCAGCTTGCCGTCCAGCTTCATCGCGATGGCGGCACGGGCGAGGCCAGGACCGATGCTTTCGGCCACCGTCGTGCCCGTCACCGGCCCGTCGAAGCGGCGCACGGATTTGTCGGGCAGTGTGATGGCAGGCATCGGTTTCGGGTCCTTCCTTCCGTTGCAGGAGCGCTGTCTATGGCGTCGCCTCTCCAGTGGTGCAAGTGGCGCGCTCCCGTTCGTCCTGGGGACAGCGATCGCGACGCCGATGATAGGAGCTACCCCATCACCTCACGGTAAACGCTCAACGTCGCTGCCTGCATCCTCGACACGGTATAGTCCCGTAACACCGAGACACGCGCCTGAGCCCCCACCGCATTCAGCGTCTCCGCCGGCAGCGCCAGCACCGCATCGATTGCCTCCGCCAGGATCGCGGCATCCCCCGCCGGCACTCGCCAACCGGTAACCCCATGCTCCACTGTCTCTGCCGGCCCCCCTAAGTCGGCGGCGATCACGGGCCGCCCTAGAGCCTGCGCCTCCACCACCACCCGCCCGAACGCTTCAGCCTGGGTGGATGCATGCACCACGATGTCGGCCGCCATCAGGGCCGCCGGCATATCATCACACTCGCCCGCCAGCCTTAGCCGATCCGCGATGCCCAGCGTCTCCGCCCGAGCCACCAGCCGTGCCGTATACCGGACACGCCCCTGTTCAGCCCCCACCAGCACGCAGCACACATCTCGCCGCCCCATCCGGGCGATCGCCTCCAGCAGCACGCCGTGACCCTTCCACTCCGTCAGCCGCCCGGGCAGCACCAAGACAGGCACGTGTTCCGGCACCCGCCAGGCGCGCAGCAGCCGCATCACCCGATCGCCCGACACCGCCTTCGGATCGAACACCTTCGGATTCACGCCCCGCGGGATCAGCCGTATCCGGTCCGGATCAACGCCATGCCGCTCTTCAACTAGCCGGGCGACGAACCGGCTCGCGACAATCACCCGCTCGCCCTTCGCCATCACCGAATTATAGCGGCGCTTGAGCGGCAGGTTCTCAGTGTAGGTGCCGTGCCACGTTGTTACGAAATGCGCGTCGGCACGGCGGCACGCCAGCCAGGCCGACCACGCCGGTGCACGCGAGCGCGCATGCACGATATCCACCCGCTCCCCACGAATGATCGTCGCGAGCAGCCCGCCATTCCGCCAAACCGCGAACGGATCCTTGCGCATCAGCGGCAGCGTGATGTGCCGCCCGCCGGCTCGCTCGATCGCAGTCACCAGCCGACCGCCCGCGCTTGCCACCAATGCAGTCCCGCCGGCGTCGGCAATGGCCTGGGTGATCTCGATGGTTCCGCGTTCGACGCCGCCCGTTACCAGCGATGGCAGCACCTGCAACACGGTCAAATTGCGCACGTCGGGCGCCGCCGCTAGGTTCGCGCCGGGTTCCTCGACCGCCAGGGAAGCCGCCATGGGAATGCCCACTAAACGACGCCCATTCGCGCCGCAAGCCAGCGCCTCGCGATGATGCAGGCCGAAGGCAGACTGGATCGCGGCGACGGCATCGAACTCGCCTGGTCGTTGCAACGTGGCCACGCTCCGACCGTCGTCTTCCTGCCCGGCTTCCGCAGCGACATGGCCGGAGACAAGGCAACCGCCATCGCCGCATTCTGCGCGGATCGCGGCCAGGCATGCCTGCGGTTCGATTATTCCGGCCACGGCGCCAGCGGCGGCCGCTTCGAGGAAGGGTCGATCGGCCAGTGGTCCCGTGACGCGCTGATGGCCATCGACTCTCTCAGCGAAGGCCCGCTCATCCTGGTCGGATCATCGATGGGTGGCTGGATCGCCCTGCTCACCACCTTGGCACGCAGGGAGCGCATCACCGCCCTGATCGGGATCGCGGCCGCTCCCGACTTCACGGAGGCACTGATGTGGCAGGCGCTGCTTCCGGTGCAACGCGACGCGCTGATGCGAGATGGCATCCTGCATGTCCCCAGCCAGTACGGCGAACCCACTCCGATTACCCGCGCGCTGATCGAGGACGGCCGCAACCACCTGCTGATGGACCGCCCCATCGCCATCGACTGCGCGGTGCGGCTCCTGCACGGCCAGCAGGATCCGGATGTGCCGTGGGAAACCGCCCTGCGCATTGCCGAACGTGTCACCAGTCAGGATGTGCAGGTCATCCTGGTGAAGGACGGCGACCACCGCCTGTCGCGCCCGCAGGACCTGACATTGCTTCGTCAGACGCTCGCCGCGGTGCTCGACCGCGACTGATCAGAAATCGAGATCCGCGTAGTGCGCCGGCGCCGCCATCCCGGGCACTCGATCGCTCAGCACTCCCCGAAAGCTGGGCCGCGATTTCATCCGTGCATACCAGTCCTTCGCCGGGGCCGATATTGTCCAGTCCACGTCCCCAATGAAATCCAGGCACGACAGGTGCGCCGCCGCGGTGAAATCGGCGAGCGATATCGATGCGCCAGCCAACCATTTTCGCGTTTCCGCCAGCCATCCCAGATATTCAAGGTGATAGCGCAGCGCCAGATAGCCGGTGCGAATCGCTGCCGGTTCCGGATTGCCCCGCCCCGCCATCCGCTTCATCACCTTCTCACCCAGCAGGTTGCGCGTCACCTCGGCGGCAAACTTGCCATCGAACCATGCGACCAGCCGCCGCGCCTCGACACGCTCGGCCAGCGTGCGCCCCAACAGTGGCGTATCGGGATAGGCTTCCTCCAGGTATTCGCAGATCACATTCGAATCGGGGATGGCGAGCCCGTTGTCCTCGACCAGCGTCGGCACCGTTCCCGCGGGATTCAGCTCCAGATACTCCGCCCGCCGCTCCCACACTTTTTCCGACCGCGCATCGAACGGCAGGCGCTTTTCCGCCAGCACCAAGCGAATTTTCCGGGAGAATGGCGAGAGGGGCAGATGGTAGAGCGTCCGCATGGCAATGTGCTTATCGCATACCGCCCCGCGTCGCTATCAATCCCTCGTTTGCTACGAGAGGTCGGTAGCGCCGCTGACTTGGTCCTGCGGTAACACGCGACGTCGTCCACCCCCGGGCTGGAAACGTTGCAAATACCCGGGGACAATGAGTTCGACCGGCGTCGGAACGATATTGAGTGCGGCAAGGCCCGGCATATCAGCCTCGACCACGCTGTCCTGTTGCAGCATGAGCAACTGGTCGCGGGTGATCGGGGGATTCGGCAGCATTTCGAGAAAACCCGCCTTGAATCGTATGAGACCGACCGGGACATCGATCATGCGACGTCTGCGGCCGGTTTCCTTCAGCACATAGGCCAGAATCTCGCGCATTGACCACACCCGCGGCCCGCCGAGTTCGTAGACCGCACCAGCCGCTTCCGGGCGCGCAAGAGCGGCCATTACCGCATCGGCCACATCACCCACATAGACGGGCTGGAACTTGGTATCGCCGCAGATCACCGGCATGAACGGAAGCATCCGTGCCATGGCGGCGAAGCGGTTGAACAGATTGTCCTCCGGCCCGAAGACCAACGATGGCCGCAGGATGGTCGCACCGGCGAATGCCTCGAGCAGCATCCGTTCGCCGGCACCCTTGGTCGCAGCGTACTGGCTCGACGCATCCGGCCGTGCGCCTAACGCCGATACGTGCACGAGCCGCGCGACCCCGGCCTCCGCGGCGAGGCGCCCGATCAACCCCGGCCCCTGGGCATGAATCCGCTGGAAATCGCCATGCAGAATGCCGACGCAGTTCACCACTACGTCCGCGCCTTCAACCGCCCGATGGACAGTGGCCTCGTTGGTCAACGAGGCGAACAGCGGCACGACCTGCCCGACCGAGCCCATCGGCTTCAGGAACAGCGCCGCCTCGGGATCACGTACGGCAACGCGTACCACGTAGCCCTTGTGGGCAAGGCGCTTCACGATATAGCGGCCGATAAAACCGGATCCGCCAAACACCGTCGCCACGTTGCGCGTCGCCATCACGGCACCATCCCCTGCTGTGGCGTATGTGATAGGCGGCAGTGCAACGAGGCTCAAGCAGGCGGATCGGACGCGGGAGCCTCCTCCGCGGGAGGTGGAGCCGGAGCGGCTCGCCAGCCAAGCCACTCGGCCGCCTGCTCCGCGCGCCGCAACGCCGCATCGAGCGCCGCCATCGTTACACTCAAGTCCTCGGTCTCATCAGAGCGCCAGGCACGGATCGTCCAAAGCCATACCGCGAGCAAGCCCCGCACCCGCAATTCACCATTGATCCCGCGCGTCGGAACGCCCGCGGCATCCAGCATCCAGCGCATGCTCCGTCGTGTCGCCAGCGTCAGCAGCAGTGCGGTGGGCGGCTCGGACGGCAAAGCCCGCAGCAGCGCCAGCACACCGGCCCGGTGCGATTGCAGCGCGTCGAGCCTCCGCATCAGCAGGTCGAACAGCCGGTCGCGCGCCGGCCCATCGCTCGGCGCCTCCGTCAACGCAGCCTGATCGGCAAGGCGCCCGAACTTCAGCAGCAGCGCAGCCCGCCCCGGGAACCGTTCGCGCGCCCTCGCGAGCGGCAGTCCTGCAGCCCGTCCGGCCGCGCCGACACTGACGGAACGCCAACCTTTCTCCGCCGCCACCTGGAAAGCTGCGGCGATCAGGGCCCGATCGAATTCAGCATCGTCCATGTGCCCATCATGGGGGTACGAAGAGCGCTTGGCCACACATGGGCATGTGAAGTGAGGTGGCAGCGCCTCGGCATGGGTATTGCCCCGCTGCGCCCGCAATGACATCGATAGCGCATGCTCCAGTTTGGCGGCTCTCTCCTTCTCGGCTACCTGCTCGGCTCGATCCCATTCGGGTTGCTGCTGACCCGGGCTGCCGGCCTCGGCGACATCCGCAATATCGGCTCCGGCAACATCGGCGCCACCAACGTCCTGCGCACCGGAAACAAGGCGCTCGCCGCCGCAACTCTGCTGCTCGACGCGGCAAAAGGCGCAGTTGCCGTCCTGCTCGCCGGCTGGTTCGCCGGACGCGACGGGGTCATGTGGGCGGGAATTGGCGCAGTGCTGGGACACGCCTTTCCTGTCTGGCTCGGCTTTCGCGGCGGCAAGACAGTTGCCACATCCTATGGGGTGCTGATCGCCGCCGCCTGGCCGGTCGGGATCGCCGCAGGCGCCGTCTGGCTGGTCATGGCGGCGCTATTCCGCATCTCCTCCCTCGCCGCGCTGGTGTCATTCGCGGCCGCACCCATCTTCGCATTTCTGGTCGCCGATGCCACCGCCGTTAAGATTGCGTTGGCAATCGCTGTGCTGGTGTTCGTCCGTCACCACACCAACATCCGCCGACTGCTGGCGGGCAGCGAGCCGCGCATTGGTCACCGAGCATCAACCTCCTCCGCCGGACCAGGATGACCTGGATCGCCTGCGTCTGATCCGCACCGAGGGCGTGGGCCCCGTCGCCTACCGCCGCCTGCTGACGCGATACAGCTCCGCCAGCGAGTCGCTGGCCGCATTGCCAGCCCTGGCCTTCGCCGGCGGCCGCCCCGCTCCGCCCATCATCCCCTCGCGCGAAGCCGCGGCGCGGGAATTTCTGGAACTCGCGAGGCTCGGCGGCCGCATGATCTTCTTCGGCGACCCGGCCTATCCGCCGCTCCTCGCGATGCTGGACGACGCGCCTCCCGCGATTGCCGTCCTGGGCGACGCGTCGCTCCTGTCCAGGCGCGCTGTCGCTCTCGTTGGAGGCCGCAATGCGTCCGCAAATGGCCAGCGCATGGCCGAGACCCTTGCCGCCGACCTTGCGCAGAGCGTCGTGGTGGTCTCGGGCCTGGCCCGCGGCATCGATGCCGCCGCCCACGCCGGCGCGCTGCAGACAGGCAAGACGGTCGCCGCGATCGCCGGCGGTCTCGATATCCCCTACCCGCCCGAAAACGCCGCCCTGCAACGCCGCATCGCGGAAAACGGAGCATTGGTCACTGAAGCACCGCTCGGCACGGAGCCGCAGGCCCGCCACTTCCCGCGCCGCAACCGCATCATCGCCGGCCTGTCGCTCGGCGTGGTCATCGTCGAAGCGGCGCTCCGCTCGGGCAGCCTGATCACGGCCAGGCTCGCCCAGGAAGTGGGCCGCGAGTTGTTCGCGGTCCCCGGCTCGCCGCTCGATCCCCGCTCACGCGGCAGCAACGACCTGATCCGCCAGGGCGCGCACCTGACCGAAGCGGCCCAGGACGTGCTGGATAACCTGCCGGACCACCCGTCGCGCGAAGGCCTGGCGCGCTCTCCGCTGTTCGCCCGCGATATGCCCGCAGGCCTCGCGGAACCCCCGCCACGCTGGGCTGAACCCACGGAATCCGTCGCTGACCTTGCCAAAGCTCGAAAACAAGTCATTGATTTACTTGGAAGTTCTCCAACAGCCGTTGACGATGTGGTGCGGCGCTGCCAGTTCTCTGCCTCCGCTATCATGGCGGTCCTGCTGGAACTGGAGCTCGCGGGCCGCATTGAGACGCTGCCTGGCAGCCGGGTTGCCCTGCTGCCGGAGACCGCATTGTAAGGTGCCAAAAGGCCGATGTCAGACGTCGTCGTCGTTGAGTCTCCCGCGAAAGCCAAGACCATCAACCGCTACCTGGGCGGCGGCTTCACCGTCCTTGCCAGCCTTGGCCACGTGCGCGATCTGCCCCCTAAAGACGGCTCGGTCCGCCCGGACCAGAATTTCGCCATGGACTGGCAGTCCGATTCCCGCGGCGAGAAGCAGGTCGGTGCCATCGCCAAGGCGCTGAAGGGCGCGTCCACGCTCTACCTGGCCACTGACCCCGATCGCGAGGGTGAGGCGATCTCCTGGCATGTCCAGGCGATGCTGGCTGATCGCAAGGCGCTGAACGGCGTAAAAGTCCGCCGCATCACCTTCAACGAGATCACCCGGAGCGCTGTCCGCGCCGCGATGGCTGCGCCGCGCGATCTCGACCAGCCACTGATCGAAGCCTACCTCGCGCGCCGCGCCCTCGACTACCTGGTGGGCTTCACCCTTTCGCCGGTCCTGTGGCGCAAGCTGCCCGGCAGCCGCTCGGCCGGACGCGTCCAGTCCGTCGCCCTCCGCCTGATCTGCGAGCGCGAAGCCGAGATCGAGGCGTTCCGCGCCCGCGAATACTGGACGGTCGAAGCGGACTTCGTCACCCCCGCCGGCGCCCAGTTCGCCGCCCGCCTGACCCATCTGGAAGGGAAAAAACTCGAGCAGTTCGACCTGCCGAATGAAGCCACCGCCCTGCGCGCCAAGCAGCGCGTCGAGGCCGGCCGCTTCCATGTCGGCTCCGTCGAGAAGCGCCGCGTCAAGCGCCACCCCTATGCCCCCTTCACCACGTCCACCCTCCAGCAGGAAGCCTCCCGCAAGCTAGGTTTCGGCGCGCAGCAGACCATGCGCCTGGCACAGCAGCTCTACGAAGGCGTTGACCTCGACGGCGAGACCGTCGGTCTGATCACCTACATGCGGACCGACGGCGTGCAGATGGCGCGCGAGGCGATCACTGCGATCCGGGATCACGTACAGTCCAGCTATGGCACCAACTACCTGCCGCCCTCACCGCGCGAGTACCAGACCAAGGTCAAGAATGCTCAGGAGGCTCACGAGGCGATCCGCCCCACCGACGTCGAGCGCACGCCCGACAGCGTCGCCCGCTTCCTATCCAACGATCAGCGCCGCCTTTACGAGCTGATCTGGAAGCGCGCCGTCGCCTCGCAGATGCAGTCCGCCGAACTCGACCAGGTCACGGTCGAAGTTACCGACGGTCATGGCACCACGCTCCGCGCTACCGGGTCCATCGTGGCGTTCGACGGCTTCCTCAAGCTGTATCGTGAGGACACCGACGACGCAGCCGAGGAAGATGAAGGCCGCATGCTCCCGCCGATGGCGGAGCGCGATCCCCTGAAGCGCGGCGAGGTCACCGCAACCCAGCACTTCACGCAGCCGCCTCCTCGCTATTCCGAGGCCAGCCTGGTCAAGAAGATGGAGGAACTCGGCATCGGCCGCCCCTCCACCTACGCCTCGATCCTGTCTGTCCTCCAGGACCGTAAATACGTCCGTCTGGACAAGCGCCGCTTCATACCGGAGGACCGCGGCCGCCTCGTCACCGCTTTCCTGGTGGGCTTCTTCGAGCACTACGTCGACACCGGCTTCACCGCCTCGATGGAGGAGAAGCTCGATGAGATCGCCGAGGGCGACATCGAATGGCGCGCCATGCTGCGCGCGTTCTGGGACGAGTTCTCCCGCGCGATCGACCAGACCAAGGATCTGAAGATCAGCGACGTGATCACGGCCCTGGACGAGGATCTCGGCCCCCACTTCTTCCCGCCGCGCGAGGATGGCAGCGATCCACGCGCCTGCCCCGCCTGCGGCAATGGCCGGCTGGGGCTGAAGCTCGGGCGCTACGGCAGCTTCATCGGCTGTTCCAACTATCCGAACTGCCAGTACACCCGCCGCCTCGCGATCGAGACCGGCGAGGACCAGGGTGAGACGCTGAAAGAGGGCATGCGCGTCCTCGGCCAGCATCCCGACACCGGGGAAGAAATCACCGTCCGCCGTGGCCCCTACGGCCTCTATGTGCAGCAGGGCGAGAACGGCGAGGACGAGAAAGGCAAGAAGAAGGTCAAGCCGCGCCGGACATCCTTGCCTCGCGGCATGGATGGCGACCAGATCACCCTGGAACAGGCACTCGGCCTGCTGTCGCTGCCCCGTGTTGTCGGCCCACATCCTGAAACTCACGAGCCGATCGAAGTTGGCATCGGCCGCTTTGGTCCATACGTTCGAATGGGCGCGATCTACGGCTCGCTCGACCGTGACGATGATGTGCTTGCCCTTGGCATCAACCGCGCGGTGGACCTGATCGCCCGAAAGATGGCGAGCGTCCGCAATCTCGGCCCGCACCCCGCAGACAAGGAACCGGTCTCGGTCCGCAAGGGTCGCTTCGGCCCTTACACGCAGCATGGCAAGACGGTCGCCAATCTGCCGCGCGGCGTGATGATGGAAGATGTCACGCTGGAGCAGGCAGTTGCGCTCCTGGCGGAGAAAGGCAAGCAGCTACGCCCCCGTGGCGCCGCCGGCCGCCGCGGCCGAGGCGCTGCCCAGAAGCAGGCCGCCGCCCAGGAAGAGGCCACCGCTGGCGAACCTCGCAAGTCCCCCGCCCGCAAGGGCGGATCCGCTGCCAAGCGCCGCCCCACTGCCACAGCCAAACGTGCCGCCGCCAAGACCAAGACCCCTGCGAAGAAGAAATCGGCCCGTCGTGCCCGCAAGCCGGCGACGCGGCAGCACTGATCGGCGGAAGACTCCCCTCCCCCCTGCGGGCGGAGGGCGGGGGGAGAGGGCCCTTCCCGCAGTCACTGTTGTCATCATCACCGGCACCGATCTGGACGGGGACGCCACTGCCCGCCCTGCCACCTGGGATCCGGCAGCCGGTTCGCCCCCCACCATTGTCATGGCTCCGGAACCCCGCGGCCGCCCTGCCCTGGCCCCCGGCGAACGTGTCCTCGCCCGCCTCCGCCCGACAGGCGCGGGCCGCTATGAAGGCCGCACCCTCCACCGCCTCGCCAACTCCCCGGCCCGCATCCTCGGCGTCTATCGCGACAACCGCATCATCCCCACGGACCGTCGCGCCAAATCTGAATGGCTTGTCCCCTCCGGCGAAACCGCAGGCGCGGAAGATGGCGAGATCGTCCTCGCCACTCCGCTGCCCCACCATCGCCCTCTCGGCCTGAAACCCGCCCGGATCATCGAACGCCTCGGCTCCATGGGAGACGCCCGCTCGATCAGCCTTATAGCCATCCACACCCACGGCATTCCCGAGGATTTCCCCCCCGCCGCCAACGAAGAGGCGGACAAGGCGCGTGCCACTCCGCTCGGCGGCCGCGCCGACCTGCGCGACATCCCCCTCATCACGATCGACGGCGACGACGCGCGTGACTTCGACGATGCCGTCTTCGCCGAACGCGAAGGCGATGGTTTCCGCCTCATCGTCGCCATCGCCGACGTGGCTCATTACGTTCGCCCTGACTCGCCGCTCGACCATGCGGCCCGCGCGCGTGGCAACAGCGTCTATTTTCCGGATCGCGTCGTCCCGATGCTGCCGGAATCCCTCTCCAACGGGTGGTGCAGTCTGCGTCCCGACGAAGACCGGGGCTGCCTGTTCGTCGACCTCCACATCGACGCAAGAGGATACAAGACCGCGCACCGCTTCGGCCGTGGACTGATGCGCAGCAAAGCGCGGCTGACCTATGAACACGTCCAACGCCATCATACGGACCATCCGAACCTGTACGCGGCCTTCCATGCGCTCGCGCACGCACGCCGCGCCCGAGGCACGCTCGATCTCGATCTGCCTGAACGCCGCGTCGTGCTCGACAACGACGGCGGAGTTGCCGCCGTCGCGCCGCGGCCACGCCTCGACAGCCACCGTTTGATCGAGGAGTTCATGATCCTCGCCAACGTCGCTGCCGCTGAGGAACTGGAGCGCCTCCATCAGCCAGCGATGTACCGCAATCACGCGCCTCCCTCCGACGAAAAGCTCGCCTCGCTGCGCGACTTCCTGCGCGGCTTCGGCATGTCATTGCCGGCTGGCAACCAGATCCACCCGCGCGACATCGATCGCGTGCTGCGCCGCGTGGCCGGCACGCCGGACGCCCCACTGGTCAACGAAGTCGTCTTGCGCAGCCAGTCGCAGGCGGAATACAGCCCCGACAACGTCGGCCATTTTGGCCTCGCCCTATCCCGTTATGCACACTTCACCAGCCCGATCCGCCGCTACGCCGACTTGCTGGTGCATCGGGCACTGATCCGCGGGCTGAAACTCGGCAGCGGTGCACTGGCGACCGACGAAGCCAGCCGCTTTCCCGACACCGCCCTGCACATCACCGCCACCGAGCGTCGCGCCGCGCTGGCCGAGCGCGACGCGATCGACCGTTACCTTTCTGCATACATGGCTGACAAAGTTGGTGCGAATTTCGCAGCACGAATTTCCGGTGTGACGCGCTTCGGACTTTTCGTCACAGTTGCGGAAAGCGGCGCGAGCGGTCTCGTGCCTGTGCGCTCATTGCCGGACGACTTCTGGCAACACGATGAGAGGGAGCAAACGCTGACCGGACGCAGCACACGGCTCGTCTTCCGCCTCGCGCAGGAGGTGGATGTGCGGCTTGCCGAAGCGAGCCCGGTGACCGGCGGTCTGATCTTCCATATCCTGCAAGGCGCGCCCCCCAAACGACGAGGCAAACGGCCAAGGTCCAGGTGAGACGCACCACCACCCTGCTGCTTATGCTGCTGATTGCTCCCGTGCATGCTCAGCCTGTCGCCGCGGCGTCGGGTTTCGATCCACATCTGGTCGCCAACGTCTATGTCACAGCCCTCGCCTTCATGGCGCCCCGTACGTTGGAGCCGGTGCCGGTCTCGCAGCTTGCGATCTGGGGCCTGCACGGGCTGACCGCGCTGGATCCCAATATCGCAACTGGATCACGCGACAACAAACTGCAACTGATTGACCGGGGCCGTCTGCTCGCCGAGCGCCCGCCTCCCCCAGGCGATGACATCGAAGGATGGGCAGCTCTGGCCAGCGAATTTGCCGTGGTGGCCGCAAACAGTTCGAACCCTGTGCGCCGCGCCAGCACGCAAGGCGTGATACAAAGCTTCTTCGACGAGCTGTTCAACCACCTGGATCCGTATTCGCGCTACGTTGGCCCTGCCGAGGCCAATGAAGATCGCGAGCGGCGCGCCGGCGAGGCTGGCGCAGGGCTGCAACTGATCCAGCGCGGTTCGTCTATAGCTGTGCTCTCCGCTGTCTCGGACGGCCCCGGCGCCCGTGCCGGCATCCAGCCCGGCGATGCCATCCTTTCGGTCGACGGCCAGTCCACCCTGGGCAAGGATGCGCGTTTGGTTTCCAGCTGGATCAATGGTCCGGAACAGACCAGCGTTACCCTCGTCTGGCGCACGCGCGACGGGCGTCGGCATTCCGCGGACCTGGTACGCACGCTGGTCCCTGCCGAAACGGTCTATCCGCAGCGCGCGGACAACATGCAGGTGATCCAGATCACCGCCTTCAACCGCAGCACCGCGGCGCATCTGGCCGGAGCCATCCAGGACGCACTGGCGGCGACGCGCCGGCCCGATGGCCTCGTGCTGGATCTGCGCGGCAATCCGGGCGGTCTGCTGCGCCAGGCAGTCGAGGCCGCAGATGAATTGCTGTCCGCGGGCGTCGTCGTGACCACTGCCGGGCGCGATCCGGATGCCGGCCGCATTTGGCGCTCCACGAGCGGAGACCTGGCGGAGTATCTGCCCGTCGTCGTGCTGGTGGACGGCCGCACCGCAAGCGCCGCCGAGATCCTGGCAGCGGCACTTGCGGATCGGGGGCGGGCCGTTGTCGTCGGCAGTTCAACCCTGGGCAAAGGCTTGGTGCAGACCATCGCACCGATGCCCGATGGTGGGGAACTGTTCATCACCTGGAGCCGAGTGCTCGCTCCGCGCGGTTGGCCGATCCAGGGCCTGGGCGTGCTGCCGCAGGTCTGCACCAGTCTGGGGCAAGATTCGCTGGACTTTCAGCTCACCACTCTCGCGCAGGGCAAAGACGCTATGGCGCCCGCTGTCGCCGCGGAGCGCGCCGCCCGCGCGCCGCTCACGCCGGCGGCCATCCTCGCGATCCGCAACGCCTGTCCAGCCGCCGTGGGCCGCGACCGGGATTTGGACGCCGCCCGCGTCCTGATCCGCGACCCCGCCAGTTATGCGGCAGCGCTGCTCCCGCCGATGCGCGAAAACGCCGACTATTCAGGCGTCAGTCTTCAAAAGCTCGATCACTGACCGCACCCGATATTCGGGGATTGACCTCAGCGGTCCGGATACGCATCTTCCCCGGTCTCAGAGGACCTGGCCATGGCAAAGACCAATACCGTTCAGATCAAACTCATCTCCAGCGCCGACACCGGCTTCTTCTACGTGACCAAGAAGAATGCGCGCACGCAGACCGGCAAACTGGAGCTGAAGAAATACGATCCGGTCGTGCGCAAGCACGTGCCGTTCCGCGAAGCCAAGATCAAGTAGTCGGTGCCTCGGCGATCGCAACGCGATTGCGGCCGGACCGCTTGGCCGAATAAAGCGCGATGTCGGCAGCCCGAAGCAATGCTTCAGGTGTTGCCGCATGCAGCGGGCTGCACCCGATACCGATGCTGACGGTCAGGCGAATGAAGTGCGGCGCCTCGCAGGTGAACTCGGTCTGTTCGACGGCGATACGCAGTCGTTCTGCTGCCTGACAGGCGTCATCAAGTCCTGTTCCCGGCATGACCACAACAAACTCCTCGCCGCCATAGCGCGCGAGTGAATCGAAGGCTCGCGTGTTGGCCCGCAGAGCATCGGCGATCGCGCGCAATGCCTTGTCGCCTGTCGCATGGCCGTAGTCGTCGTTCACCGACTTGAAGTGATCGACATCGACCATCAGCACCGCAAGCTCGCGTTGCTGTCCACCTTCCAGCAGCCCGCGAAGATGGCGCATCAGGTAGCGCTGATTGTACATTCCGGTGAGCGGATCAATCAGCGCCAGCGCAAGCGCCGTGCCAAGATCGCTGCGCAGCCGGTCCTGATAGAACTTACGGCGGATCTGGTTGCGGGCGCGGGCACGCAGCTCGTTCTCATCAAGCGGCAGCACCAGCCAGTCGTTCGCGCCAAGGTCGAAACCCCGCAGAATGCTGTCGCGCTCCTCCGGTTCGGCAATCAACAGCAGCGGGACGTCGCGGGTGGCATCCGCCGCGCGCAGCGATGAGGCCAGTTTCAGCGGATCCTCTTCAATCAGTGACAGGCTCAGCACGATCAGGTCGAAGGGGATCGCCGACGACAGCGCCAGCGCTTCCGAGCCCGACCGGGCACGCCCGGCGACAATCCCGTCGCGTGACAGTGCTTCCTGCGTGGTTTGCGCGCCCAGGTCCCAATCGTCCACCACAAGTGCGCGCGCACCGGTCACGCTCGGCAACGCCACGGTCTCGCTCGTCAAGCCCATCGCACGCGCCGTCTCGCCGCGGGCCCGCCACTCGTCCAGCAGCCGCTTCAAGCGGACCAGACTGCGCACCCGCGCCATCAGCGTCTCGTATTCCACCGGCTTGGTCAGGAAATCGTCGGCACCCGACTCGAGCCCATGCAAGCGCTCCGCAGGCTCTCCCAGTGCTGTGATCATCACCACGGGGATGTGGAGCGTCGCCAGATCTTCCTTCAGCTTCCGGCAGCACTCGAACCCGTCCATTCCCGGCATCATCACGTCGAGCAGGATCAGGTCGGGCTGCCACTCTTGCGCCATACGCAACGCCTCGAAGCCATCCTTGGCGCTGGCAACCTGGTAGTACTCGGCCGAAAGTTTCGCCTCTAGGAGACGGGTATTGGCCGGCACATCATCGACAATCAAAATCCTGGCGGTCATCGGCCGCGCAATCGCCCCTGCAACACCAAGCCGCCCACAATCGGCGCATGCCAGACAGTGCGTAACCATAACCGACGGTTACGGGACACGAAAGTCAGCAGAACGACGGCAACTTTCAGCATGCCACGACCGGGGAAACCGCCACCTTCTGTTGAGACCAGGAAAAGTCTCAATATTCTATGAATAAAAAGTGTCAAACCCCTAACAGGGCTCCGATGAAACCTGTGCGCTCTCCGCCAGTTCTCGATCGGCCGTGTAACGAGGCGGCGCAATCCGGCGGGAACAGCCTCTGCCTATGGCGGCCATATCCTTACAGATAGGTTCCATCAGGCAATCGGCATGCTGGACCCTGGCGCATCCGGGCGCCTGCAGCTAAGCGGGATCCGTGGACGCCACTCATCTTCCCGCCCGGTCGCGCGTCGCACTGCAACCCGGCCTGAATTTCGCTCCATTCGCCTTCGTGCTGCTGTGGAGTTCGTCGTTCATCGCCTCACGGGCGGGCCTCCGCCACCTCTCACCGTTGCTGTTCGTGGCAGTGCGCATGGTGATCGCCGCGGCAGCCCTGATCGTATTGATGGTCGTGCTCGACCGGTCATGGCGCGTGCTTGCGGGGCGCTGGGGACACCTCGCGGTCTCCGGGGTGCTCACGAACAGCCTGCTGCTGATGACCGCTCATTACGCCATGGTGCACACGGGCGCAGCCCAGATCGCCTTGGTGCAGACTCTGAACCCGCTGCTGACCGCGCTGCTCGCCTGGCCAGTCCTTGGTGAAAAGCTCCGCCCGCTGCAATGGCTCGGCCTGCTGCTCGGCGCGACTGGGGTCCTCCTCATCGTTGGCATGGCTGCACTTCGCAGCCCGGTCGAGCTGCATGGTCTGCTGCT
This sequence comes from Acetobacteraceae bacterium, assembly GCA_035492535.1. Classification (GTDB taxonomy): domain Bacteria; phylum Pseudomonadota; class Alphaproteobacteria; order Acetobacterales; family Acetobacteraceae; genus JAMXLO01. The sequence continues at coordinate 25,318 of DATJJM010000393.1, forward strand.
GACTGTCGGCGGCGTCGTCGGATTGTGCAGCGGAACATTGTATTTCGGTCGCTTCTGCCGCGGCACGCCCATGCTGGAGGGCACCACCGTTCAGTTCGCCGCCGCGGCTGTCGCCTGTGTTGTCGCCGCAATCCTGTTCGAAACGCCGCACGCGGTCTGGAACGAAGTCTCAATCGCCGCCCTAGCCTGGAATGTCCTGGCTGTCTCTCTTGGCGGCATGGCACTCTACTACTTCATGCTGTCCCACGGCACCGCGGCACGAGCCGCGGCGAATTTTTACCTGGTACCAGGAACCGCCTCGCTGCTCGCCTGGGTATTGCTGGGCGAGGCGCTGTCGCTCCTGACAATCAGCGGCCTGGTGGTATCGTCGATCGGCTGCTGGCTGGTCGCGCGCCGTGAATGACGGCGTTACCGCCGCAGCCATGCCAGCGAGAGATAGGCCCCGCACCACGAGCCAATCGCGGCGAATACCACGTAAACGACGTTGCTCGTGTAGCTGATCACCGCGAAGGACGAGACCAGATACCACGTCGCACTCCAGTTCGCCGCGGCGATCGGGCGTCGCGCCGCGACGGCGGCGGTGAACATGACGTAGAGCGCGTCGGTCAGCGCCGTGGCAAGCACGACGCCAAGGGCGACCAGCGGGTTGAGCGAGAGATGCATGACGATACCCCATGGCAATCACCAAACAGGGTAGGACGCATGGCGACGGCGAGCATCACCGTCATTTCGCCGCAGCTTCCGCCATCAGGTCTGATGTGAACCCACCCGATTGCCGCCTCCACAGCCGCGCATAAGTCCCGTCACTCGCCAGAAGTTGCGTATGCGTACCGGATTCCACGATCCGCCCGTGATCCAGTACGACCAGCCGATCCATCCGCGCGATCGTGGACAGCCGATGCGCGATGGCGATCACCGTGCGCCCCTCCATCAGCCCATCGAGCTGGCTCTGGATCGCCGCTTCCACTTCGGAATCCAGCGCCGACGTCGCCTCGTCCAGCACCAGGATCGGCGCGTTCTTCAGGATCACCCGCGCCAGCGCCACACGCTGCCGCTGGCCACCCGACAGCTTGACCCCGCGCTCGCCCACATGCGCATCGTAACCTCGCCGCTCGTGCCAGTCTTCCAGCCCCACGATGAACTCATGCGCCTCCGCCCGCCGCGCCGCGTCCTCGATCATCGCGTCGGTCGCGTCCGGCCTGCCGTAACGGATATTGTCGCGGATCGACCGGTGCAGCAGCGACGTATCCTGCGTCACCATCGCGATCTGCGTCCGCAGGCTTTCCTGCGTCACCGCCGCGATGTCCTGGCCGTCGATCAGGATGCGCCCACGCTCCGGATTGTAGAAATGCAGCAGCAGGTTCACTAGCGTGGACTTGCCGGCACCCGAATGCCCGACCAGCCCCACCCGCTCGCCGGCCGCGATCGTGAGGTCGATTCCGTGCAGCACACCGCCCCGGTCCGGCCGCCGTTGACGGCCGTAATCGAAATGCACGTCCTCGAACCGGATCTCACCACGAGTCACCCGTAGATCCCGGGCATCCGGCGAATCGGGCATCTGCCGCTCCACGGCGATCGACTTCATGCCGTCCTGCACCGTGCCGATATTCTCGAAGATCGCCGTGACGCTGCGTGCCACCCAGCCCGCCATGTTGGTGATCTGCCACGTCAGAGGCAGCACCGTCGCCACGGAACCGACGGAGATGCGCCCAATGCCCCACTGCCAGATCGCCAGCGCCGATGTTCCGACGATCAATGACGCGTTCATCACTGCCAGCAGCATGATGTAGCCGGTGATCATCCGCGTCTGGTCGCGAAATGCGCCAGTGTGCAGATTGACGGCCTCGCGCACGAACGCGTCCTCATCCCGCGCTCGGGCGAACAGCTTGACGGTGAGAATGTTCGTGTAGCTGTCCACCACGCGGCCGGTCAGCATCGAACGCATCTCCGACACTGCGCGGGAGCGTTCCCGCAACCGCGGCACGAAGTACCACAAGATGCAGCCGTATCCGGCGAACCACAGCGTGATCGGCGGCGTCAGCCGCCAGTCGATCGATGCCAACAGCAGCAGTGCACTGCTGCCATAGACGATGATGTACCACGCCGCATCGAACGACATCACGACGCTCTCGCGCAGCGCTGGTCCCGCCTGGATCACGCGGTTCGCGATCCTCCCGGCAAAGTCGTTCTGGAAGAACGTCCAGCTTTGCCGCACAACATGCCAATGGTTCTGCCATCGGATCATGTTCGACAGACCCGGGTTCACGATCTGGTTGACCAGCGTTACATGGCACATGAAGACCGCTGGCCGCAGCAGCATCAGCACAGCCGCCATCCCCAGAAGCTGCGGCCAGGCGTCGTGTAACAGTGTCTGCGGCGTTCGAGTGGACACCAGGCTCACCAGGCGTCCAATGAACGCTGGGATCGTCACATCGACGACGCCAGCGAGCCCGCCGAATAAGAACAAACCGGCGATCAGCCAGCGTTCCTGCCGCAAATAATGCCAGTAGAATGCCCACAATCCGTCAACCGGCGGCTCCTCAGCCTGCCGGGCAGTCGGATCAAGCAGGGCTTCGGCGCGGCGCAGCATGGCGCTGGGGGAGACTCCATCAGGGTGCCCGCGTCGGGCCTGCCGCGCGGGGCCGGATGGGTACTGCCGGGCCGGGGCACAGTCAAACCGTTTCAGCCACCCCGATAACGCTGTAGCCTCCACGACAAGGGAGGACGCCATGACAGCAAACACCGACCACATCGCCACCAGTCATGTTGGCAGCCTGCCTCGCCCTGATCCCCTGATCGCCGCCTTCCATGCCGTGGAGACGGGCGAGCCGATGCCCGAGGATACGCTCGACACGACGCTCCGGAACGCCGTGCAGGAAGTTGTGCAACGCCAGCGAGACATTGGCATCGACGTCCCCGGCGACGGCGAATTCGGCAAGCCGATGAGCACCCGCGTGCAATATGGCTCCTGGTGGCGCTACTCCTGGGGGCGCCTCGGAGGCCTGAAGACCGGCACGGCAAGCATCTATGAGATGGCCCCTCACCGCTCAAAGCCTGGTAAGGTGGTCCTCACCAGCTTCGGCGATCGCCGTGACCGCACCACCTTTGCCGAGGCCTATCAAGATCCTGACTCCGGCATTACCACCGGCCCCCGCCCGCCGGCGCCGGTCTGCGTCGGACCCATCACCTACATCGGCCAGGAAGCCCTCGCCGCCGACATCGCCAACTTCAAGGCAGCAATGGCGGCAACCGGCGTGACCGAAGGGTTCATGACCTCGGTCGCCCCCGGCAGCGCGTCGCGTATAGCCAACGAGTACTACAAGACCGACGAGGAACTTCTCTACGCCTGCGCCGATGCCATGCGAGAGGAATACAAGGCCATCGTGGACGCCGGCCTGATCCTGCAACTCGACGATCCGGCGATCGCCGAGAACTGGGATATGGTGAACCCGGAACCCACCGTCGCCGATTACCAGAAATTCTCCATGGTCCGCGTGGACGCGCTGAACCACGCGATCAAAGGCCTGCCGCAGGATCGCATCCGCTTCCATCTCTGCTGGGGAAGCTGGCATGGCCCCCACATGACCGACATTCCAATGCGCGACATCGTCGATGTGATGCTCGCGATCAACGCCAGCGGCTACTCGTTCGAAGCCGGCAACGTCCGCCACGAGCACGAATGGAAGGTCTGGCAGGACGTCAAACTTCCCGACGGCAAACTGATACTGCCCGGCGTCGTCAGCCACGCCACCAATGTGGTGGAACATCCCGAACTCGTCTGCGAGCGAATCATGCGTTTCGCCAACGCAGTCGGCCGAGAGCGCGTCATCGCCTCTACCGACTGCGGCCTCGGCGGTCGCATCCACCCGCAGATCGCCTGGGCGAAGCTCGAGGCACTGGCCCAGGGAGCGGCGCTGGCTACCAAGCAATTGTGGGTGCGGTAGTCCTACTTCATGCCGAGGGAGCTACCGGACGGCGTGGCCCGATCGTGATCCCACCGATCGAGCCCACGTCGATCTCGGGCATCGCCACGGGCACCTGCCGCATCACCGCATTCGCCAGCTCGTTGTATCGATCGAACGCTATACGGATACGGCTGCGCCATATCGGCATCCCGCCATTCGCATGCAGCTCGAACGCAGACTCCCGCGCATCCAGCGCCGAGGACACATGATCCCACGCGGTCTGCAACAGCGCCGCGCGCTGCAGCGCCGTATATCCGCCACCGCCGAATGACTCCTCCAGCCCCACCGACACCTCAGGCGCCCCCAGATCGCTATCCGCCGGCGCCACCACCAGCGACGATCCCGGAATGATCCGCAGCAGCTCGCTCATCCGTTGCCGCGTCCGCAGGATCGCGATGCTGCCCGACGCCAGATGCAGATGGTTCGGATAGCAATACCCTTCCGGCGTGAACTTCGGATCCCGCTCCGCCGCGGTCAGACAACTCCGTACCGTCTGCACGTCGATCACCAGATCGATCAGATATTCCATCGTCTGCTCATGCTTCATCAGCCCCATCGCGTGCGTGCAGGCCAATGCCAATCCCAGCGTTGTCTCCGCCTTCGAGAGCCAGCAATACAACTGATGCCACAACAGCCACCGCGCGATCGGCTCGGGCGACACATCGAGCAGGAAGATGCGCTCCCACGGCACGAGCACTTCGTCGAGCCACATCTGCCCATCCAGTTCATCGTACCGGCTCGACAACGGCGACATGAACGGATTGGCATCGCGCACCGCGATCTTGCGACACACCGTCGTCACGCCCGGCGCGCCCACCGGCACCACGAACGTCGCCCGATGCGACCCATACTCGATGCCGGTCTGGCCGCCGATGAAGACGTCCTCGGCAAACGCCGGACTGGTGTGCATGCCAATCTTGCCGCTGATCACCAGCCCCGTGTCGGTCTCACGCACGATACGAAACGCCGCACGCTCAGCCGGATCAGCCCGCAGCCGATACCCGATCGTCGCCCCCCCGCCCGAGAACGTCAGGAACCGTTGGCTCGTCGCGATGTGCTCGCGATACGCCAGCGCGTCGCCAATCTGCTTCGCCGAGACATTCCTTTCCTGCACCGCCGCCAGGATTCCCAGTGAAATCAAATGTCCATACGCAGGTGTATGCGTAATATTTCCCGCGCTGAGGAACGTCGTGGCAGAAAAGCACCGGCCCATCCGCACCAGGTCATCCGCGCTCCTCGGCAGCCGATACGCGAGCGGCGCGCCATCGTCCCCAAGTACACGATCCGCCCACACCGGATCGGAGTGCCGGTCGTACCAGGCAACATATTCTTCGACCATCGCGCGCGTCGCCGGATGCGTGGCGATGTCGTCGATCAAGCCCTCGCCCATGACCCAGACACGGCGCCCGTCACGCACGGCCTCGCGATACTGAGCGCCGGTTCGCATCAGCTCTTCTCCACGTTCCAGAACACCGGTGCCGAACCCTTCAGCAACCCCGTCACGTTCGACCGCCACGCTGCCTGCGGCAGATACTGCCCCAGGGGTATCGTCGGCACATAATCGAACGCCGCCATCTGGAACGCGATCTCCTGCTTGTGCCGCTCGGCATCATCCGCCGCATCGATCCACGCCTCGTACGCCGCCTCCAGCTTCGGATCGTCCGGCCATCCGAACCACGCCTTCGCCCCATTGCTCCGCAGCGTGTTCGCGAGCATCGGATCGACATATTCAGGCCCCGGCGCACCGGCGGGAAAGATCGACCAGCCACCTTTGTCCAGCGTCTCCTTGCTGGTCCGCCGTTGCACGACGGTGCCCCAGTCCACCATCTGCTCGTCGATGTTCAACCCCACCTTGCGGAAGGAATCCGCCACCACGGTGATGAACGCGTTGTAGATCACCTGGTCCGTCGGGTGCAGCAACACAATACGCTCGCCGCCGTACCCGGACTTGGCGATCATCGCCTTCACCTCGTCGACACTCCACCGCTTGCGTCTGAAGTCCATCCCCGCATCGTTCGCCGCGGCAACGCCAGGCAGGAAATAGCCCATCGGCGCCCGCCAACCCGACTCATCCTCGCCCATCGCCGCGATCATCGCCTCACGAGGGTCCACCGCCGCCATCATCGCCTTGCGCAGCATCACGTTGTTCGTCGGTGCGATCAAGCTGTTCGGCCGCAGGATCGCCACCGTGCCGTAGGTATCCAGCAATCCCGTGTTCACCCCCGGCGCCTTCTTCAGCACCGGGAGGACATCCGGCGAAGGCAATTCCAGCCAATCCACCTCCCCGGAGACCAGCGCGTTCGTCGCCGTCGC
>DATJJM010000394.1:0-9694 GCA_035492535.1 Acetobacteraceae bacterium
GCGCTTGAGCGGCGGTCGGGCAAAGGTCACAGTATGACCGACGAGTCCGCCATGTGTCCTCGACATCGGTTTCCGGCCGAGATCATCAGCCATGCCGTCTGGCTGTATCACGTGTTCAGCCTCAGCTTGCGCGACGTCGAGCTGATACTGGCGGAACGCGGCATCGTTGTGACCCATGAGAGCATCCGGCATTGGTGCCTGAAGTTCGGTGCCGACTTCGCCAAGCGGCTGCGTCGGAGACGACCGCAGCCCGGCGATACCTTGCATCTTGATGAGGTGTTCATCCGCATCTGTGGCGTGCGGTGGACCAGCACGGAGTCGTGCTGGACATTCTGGTACAGGATCGGCGAAACGGCGCGGCCGCCAAGCGTTTCCTCAATCGTCTCCTGCAAGGTCTAAGATACAAGCCGCGACGTCTCGTCACTGACGGCCTGCGCAGCTATGGCGTCGCTCAGCGCGCTATCTTGCTCCATGTGCGTCATCGGACAAGCAGGTACTTAAACAATCGTGCCGAGAATTCTCATCGACCCACTCGACGACGAGAGCGACAGATGCAGCGGTTCAAGTCGTCCGATCAGGCCCAGCAATTTCTGTCGACGCATGCCATGATCTACGGCCGCCTCAGGCTACGTCGCCATCTTACGACCGCAGCCGATTACCGACGTGCGCGTTCAAAGGCATTCCGGACCTGGCGACAGGAGACCCGCGTCCACCAGTCAGCATGATATCGGTGATCTGCTCCAGACTGCCCTCACACGTCTCGGCATCAGTTAACTTAGCAATGCCCATGCATTGCATGAAGAGGCGGCGAACTGAGCCGCGCGGCTCGGAGCGACGACAGTAGCGCCACCGTCCACGCTTGGGTCGCGGCACGGGCACCAATCTTCCGACCTGCGACTTGGCGCGAACGCTGGCGGAACCAGTCGCAACAAGGTGTGTCTGGTGAACTCGGGATCGTGCGCCTGCCAGATCGAGTTTTTCATTGTTTGTCGTCCCCTTGGTTCGACGTGAAATGTGGCATCACCTCGGTGATGAACAGTTCCAGCGAGCGCATTGCGACGTCGTGCGGTAAGGCGAATGACGCGCCATAGCAGAACTGATCGACACCGACGGCCGCATACTGCTTCAGCCTGGCAACCACCTGTTCTGGCGTACCGACGACCATGCCATCACGCACTCTTTCCGGGCTGTAGTCGTCGGGGTTGGCGATCTGTTCCCATGCGGCAGGTTCAGGAAAGCCGTTTTCCACCGTCCCGAGGTTGCGGAACAGGTTCTCGAACCGCCGATTGTATTCGGCCGAAATCCGCACTGGCGCGATCCAATCCTCGTCCCGCGCACAGACGCAGGTTCGCCGCAGCATCAGGAAGCGCGGCCGCTGGATACCTGGGAGTTTCGCCAACGCATCGGTAAAGCGCTGGCCGAGAATGCCGATTTCCGCATGTGGTCGCGACAACGGCGTCGCCATGATATTGGCGCCCGATTGCATAGCCCAGGCGAAGGTGTCCGGATCGCGCGCCGCCACCCAGATCGGCGGATGTGGCTTCTGCAACGGCTTCGGCACCGAAGTCGCGAGCGGAAAGCGCCAAAGCTCGCCATGGTGCTCGAAGTCGCCCTGCCACAGCCCGCGCAGCACGGGCAGCATTTCGCGCAGGTATCGTCCGCCCTCGCGCTGGTCGATGCCGCTGGCCATTCGGTCGAATTCGTACTGGAACGCGCCGCGGCCCAGCCCCAGCTCCAGCCGGCCATCGCTGTACAGATCGACCAGCGCCGCTTCACCGGCGACGCGGATGGGGTGCCAGTACGGCGCCACCACAACGGCCGTGCCGAGGCGGATGCGCGATGTGTGCGCCGCCCAGTCCATCAGGAACGTGAATGGGTTCGGCCCGGCCATCAGCTCGATGGTGTGATGTTCCGCCGCCCAGGCGATTTCGAAGCCGCCCTGCTCCGCCAACTGCACAAGCTCGCGCATCTGCCGGATGACCTGGCGCGGCTGCTTGTCGGGCGTGGAACGCTCCATGTTGACGGCGATTGAGAACTTCATTCGTCGGTCAGCTCCGCAGGAAATCGCGCACCAGCCGAGTGACCAGCTCCGGCGCCTCGACCAGGATACTGTGACGCAGGCCGGGGAGAATCTCGAGCCGCGATCCTACAATCTGCGTGTGCATGAAGCGCGCCATGCGCGTGTTCGAGCCGAGATCGCGCTCCCCGGTCGCCACCAGCGTCGGCGCACGGATCGCATGCAACTGCTCGCCGAGATCGCTGGTGGAGAACACGGTGTAGGCCGCGGCGTAGGAGGCCGCGTGGTTCTCTTGCAACTGTCGCATGCGCCGGGCCACGAGGTCGGGATTGCGCGAAATGAAGTCGTTCGTGAACCAGCGTTCCTGCGCGGCTCCGGTAATTGCGGCGACGCCTTGTTCCTGCAAGATCGCCAGCCGCGCCCGTACCCGCTCGCGTTCTTCTGCCGTACGGCCTGCCACGGCGCTGAGCAAAACCAACCGATACACCCGATGCGTATGTCGCAAGGCGATCCCCTGAGCGATCATGCCACCCAGCGAGAAACCCACGATATGTGCGGTGGGCACCGTGCACGCATCAAGTACGTCGACCACGTCCTGCACGAAGTCGTCCAGCGTCAGCGCGCCGTCGATGTGTCCTGATCGTCCATGCCCGCGCAAATCCAGGCGCAATACGCGGAATTCGGATGAGAGCGCCGGTGCTATCTGGTCCCAGCTTGTGCCGTCGGCGCCGACACCGTGAATCAGCATCACCGGACGCCGTTCGCCGCCATCGTCCCAATACCGGAGCGTGGGCGCATCTGATCTCTGTAGGAACCGCTCGGTCATCGCTCGCCATCTCCGCACGGCATCATGTGCGCTGTATAGGAACGCTCATGGGGCCACGACACAACACCAGGGCGGATCGCAGGTCGCAGACTTTGCGCGAGGCAATCCTCTCGCTTCGCCTCGTTCCGGGGACACGGCTCGTCGAGCGCGAAATGGTCGACCGGTTCGGGGTCAGCCGCACCGGCGTCCGCGCGGCCTTGCAGTGCTGGAGGCAGAGGGTCTGGTGGTCCGTGGCCATCGCGGCGTGTTCTCCGTCGCGGTCGTATGGCGCGAGGAGGCGCGGCTGTTCATCGCACGCGCCAGCGACGAGCAGCTGGCGGCGCGGGGCGAGGCGGTGGCGCGCCGAAGCGTCAGCTCGTTGGAGCGAAGTTGTGTATGACGAATATCGGCCAAGAGAGAAGCAGGAAGCAATGACGCAGATCACGGGAGGTTGCCTTTGTGGGCGCCATGCGAATTAACAACATCGCACCGAGTGTCCACCCACTCAGGCGGATGACAAGATGTGGAGAGCAATCGCGATCTTCCACATGTGCAGCCAGCGCCGTGTCGCGGGGAGAACAAGTCGGTGCATTTGGGACCTGCAGCGGAAGTTGCGCGGTTCGTCGTGGCAGCGGCAGTAGCGTACCGCTGATGCGGTGCTCTTCAGTCGCAGCATCGGTCGACGTTGACCTTTGGGGCCGCGATGGTGTTGCTCAAGCCTGTTGTTGAGGTAGCAACTCGTCCTGTGCCTCACCTGGCCGGCCAAGCTCCATTCGGATCACTCTGGGACATCCATTATGGCCATCGGTCGTGACCGGGTCGCCGGCGTTTCTGCCAAGCCGACGGTGGCTAGACTAGCGGCCGACGCTGGCCTGGTCCAATGAGTCTCGGATCCGGATATCTCGAGCTTCAGCGGCCTTCCTCCTGACGACCGGTAGCGTTCGGACATGAAGGCATTGAGTTACCGCGGTTATCGGTTCCCCCCCGCCATCGTCCAGCACGCCGTTTGGTTGTATCTGCGCTTCACATTCAGCTTCAGAGACGTCGAGGACCTGATGGCTGACGTGGGGTAACCGTACCCTATGGGACGATCCGTCGATGGGTGACGCATTTCGGGCCGATCTAGGCGCGTCGACTTCGCGCCAAGCGCCCGGCAGCGACGGGGCGGTGGCATCTTGTGCTGGGTGAGGATCCGTTCTCGGGAGCTGTGGTGGTGTTCCGTTTGAAGCGGTCGGACCGACTGAAGATCCTGGTGTGGGACACGAGCGGTCTGGTGCTGGTGTGGAAGCAGCTGTAGCAAAGCACATTCCGTTGGCCACTAGTGATGGACGGCGTAATGCGGCTGTCGGCTGTCGAGTTTGCGGCACTATTCGACGGTCTCGATTGGACGCGTGTGCGGACAACAAAGGGGACTCCGAAGCCCACTGTTGCTGCGTAGGATTCGTGGTGTGATGCACACCGACGAAACCTGCCGACCGATGCCGATGCGGTGCGTGCGCTTGTAGTGTCGATGTCAGCTGAGCTGGAAGCAGTGACGTTAGAGCGGAATGCGCTGACGGCAGAACGTGTTGAACGCAGCATTGCATGGCTCGGCTTCAATCGCCGCCTCTCGAAGGGCTATGATCGATATGTCCAGACATCAGAAAAAGCTGGACATCGCTGCCGTTCGCTTGATGCTGAGCCATGCGGTCCAGCCGCGTTGATCCGAGCGCAACTCGCGGCGCCGCGGCAAGACATGAACGGAGGATTCAGCAATGTCCGTGGATATCGAGCACCCGACTGCCGCTTCTCCGGTCGAATTCCCCGATAGCCAACTGTCGCGCATCCTGCGTCAACCGCTGATCCTGGGGCTTTTCCTGCCGGTGCAGAGCGGGGGGTGGTCCGCGTCGCTGTTGCCGCGCACGACCGACTGGAGTTTCGATTACAACGCGGCGCTTACCAAGCGAGCAGAAGAGCTCAGCTTCGACCTAGTGTTCGGGCTCGCTCAATGGGCCGGCAAGGGCGGCTATGGCGGTATCTCGAAGTACCGCGAGGACTCGCTCGACCCGTTCATCACGGTGACCGCGCTCGCTGCGGTGACCGAGCGGATCCTACTGATCTCCACCATCCACGTGCTGTTCGGCCCGTGGCATCCGCTGCATTTGGCGAAGTTCGGAGCGACGATCGATCATATCTCCCACGGCCGCTGGGGCATCAACGTCGTAACTGGCTACGCACCGCGCGAAGCATTGATGTTCGGCCGACAGCATATCGAGCATGACCGCCGCTACGAGATGGCTGGCGAGTTTGTCGATATCCTCAGCCGACTATGGGGGGAGAACAATAACCTGACCCTGCACGGCAAATTCTGGTCGCTTGAAAGCGCGTTCGTGACTCCGAAACCACGGTTCGGACGACCGGTCCTCGTCAACGCCACCGGCTCGCCGGCCGGCATCAGGTATGCGGCGCAACACTCCGATCTCGTCTTCATCACCAGCCCCGCTGGACACGAGATCGACGCCGCAATCGAAGCGCTTCCCCACCACAATGCCATGATCAAGGCTGCCGGCGTGGCGCGCGGGCGCGAGCTACGGACGATCATTAACCCGATGATTGTGTGCCGGGAAAGCGATCGTGAAGCACAACGTTACTACCGGGCGATCGTCGATGCCGCCGACAGCGGGGCGATCGAAGGATTCTTCTCGCATCAACAGTCTGGCGACGCGGTGGCTTGGAAGTCTCACGGCTCGCAGCACCGCGCGCTCGGCGGCAACATTCAGATTATCGGTAGCCCTGACCACGTGGTCGAAAAGCTGCTTGGACTGAAGCGTGCCGGCTGTGACGGCATACAAGTCGCCTTTTTCGACTTTGCGCCAGACCTCGAATTCTTCGGCCAGGCGGTGCTGCCCCTGATGCATCAAGCTGGTCTGCGGGTGCGAGACGATGGCGCGCATTGACTGCGGCCAGACGTCCCCACCTCGTTGCCACGTTTACGTCCTTGCATGGTTCCGTCAGCTTGCGCCTGACGGCTCCACGGATTTGCACGAGATGCCAACGCGCTTAGTCTGGAGTCCATTCCAATAGCTTGTCATGGAGGATCGAATTGTCTCAGAGAACTGCGGAGACGACGGACATCTTCGAGATCATGCACACGATGCGGGCGATGCGGCGGCTGAAGCCCGACCCGGTGCCCGACGAGCTGATCCGCAAGATCCTGCTCGCTGGCCAGGCGGCGGCTAACGGCGGCAACACCCAGCGCTGGCGTTTTCTGGTGCTGAAAGACCATCCCGGCAAGAAAGTCGTCCAGAGCTATTACAAGAAACTGTTCGACGAAGTCGTCGGGCCCCGCTATCGCAATAGCGCGCCACCCCCTGGTTCGGATCAGCAGAAGCAATTGCGGCAAATGGCTGCCAATCAATACTTGACGGACCATTACCACGAGGCGCCGGTGTGGATCGTCGCCTGCCTTGAGGGCGACAATCCGGGGTATTCGACCGGCGCATCGATCTATCCGGCGGTAGAGAACATGCTGCTGGCGGCGCGCGCGCTCGGTCTGGGCTCGACCCTGACGACGCGGCACATCGGGTATGCGAAGGAGTGCGACGACGCGATGGGCATCCCGCCGAGCTACCATTCCTACGCAATTCTGCCGATCGGTTACCCGATGGGTCGGTTCGGACCGGTTGGCCGTGGGCCATTGTCCGAAGTCGTCTACCTAGACGGCTGGGGCAAGCCCTATCCCGGAATCTGAACAAACCGATTTCGGGACGTCCGCAAGCTGGAAATCAACCGATGCCCCGAATTGCGGCGCACGAAGGCCATGAACACCGCCTATTACACGTGATAAAGGCCCTTACCGCGTGTAACCGGGCAGAATGGCTGCGCCAGTGAAGATGATGAGGCCTGGGCGCGCATGGGCGTAGTTGTCGGATTGTGTTGATGGCTGCATGCAGAGCCGCCAAGCCCGACCGACGCTTCAAACCAACGCCCAACTAGCGCAGCTCTGTCATTGCTCGATAGCACACGTTGCCATGGTCAGTGCAGCGCTGATCTCACCAGCTTCGGACTCAGATCCTGGCGATGGTACAACGATAACTGCAGGATTGTGTGTCTATCTTCACATCCAGCGCAGAACCGTCCGGGGTGAAGAAGCCACCGACGTATACCATCCCATCTGGAGGAGTGCGGCGTCCCCACAGGAAGCCACCGCTGTCTACCGCGCCATCCAGGAACTGCTCATGGATGTTCTGCTGCTCGAAATACCAGTCACCGTAGGCCGACCATTTGGCAACATTCACGGTGAGCTCTGCTGCAGAGAGGTTACATGCGCCTCTACCTATTACGGCTCCTCTGTAGATTCCAATGACATAATCAGGTGCCGTTACACCTAACCCGGCACATCCAGTTAGCAACAGTACTGGAACAAGCCAAATCGTCGTCATGCTTGTCGCTCGCCCGGGACGGCATCGCTTGCGCGGGGCCCACATCAGGCTTGCGCTACACCTTCTGGAGCACGATCCTACCCAGATTCATTCCGCATCCACACCCGCCGCAAATTCTTATCCTGTCAGCGCGCCAGCCGCATGAATTAGGTCCCCATTTGTAATGGCTCGAGCCCGCGCCGACACCAGCCACAAAGCCCCTGGCAGACTGACGCCTTTTGGACCCTCGTGCTGCGGGAGATTGCCTTGGAAGGCAATACGGGGTGGCCTACCGCGTTTCATCTGGCATACCGTGCAGCAATCGCGCGCCCTGGCCGATGAAGGTCGCAAACTCGGCTGCCTCGACCGCGTTCGCCTCAAATAGAACGATAGGTCCAACGGCGTCGGAGCCGCGTCGCAGAAACCGGCGCCAGCAAGAATGCGCCTTACCCGTGCGGGGTCGCTCGAACTGAACTGGCCCGATGCCACCGGCCCCAACGGTCGCGGGCGGTAGTGCCAAGTGACGAATTGCTGCAATGCTCGCAGTCGCCCAGGGGTTATCTGATCCTGACCGGAAGACCGCCAGCAGCAGCCGTCTGCTCGGTTTTGTCCCACACCTGATATTGGTGACCGCAGCAACGGGAAGGAGGTCGAGGCCGCATCACCGCGCGCACCGTCGAGTTGTGCCACAGAGGCGGCGCGGCGGCTGGCATAGTTCTGGCCGAACTTTTGCGCCAACGCCGATGGTTTCTCCCTGCTCTCCTCCACGAGCTTCTGGTAGCCGGCACGCAGCGTCGCGTGCGTGGCGTCGCATCGTACGTCAGCGGTTGGCGCTCACCTCGATCAACCGCTTTGGCGCGCGGTGTTGTGAATCGGCATAGACCGCAATGGCGACGATCGTGGCGATGACAACCAGTCCGGCAATAGCGGCACGTAGCATTGTGCACCTCGCTGCCTATCTGATCGCTCCCGAGGCACGCGCCCCATGAACGTCAGTTCCGAGGCGACCACATTCTCGTGGCGCTAAGCAAGCAGGTTCTGGGACGTTCCTGGCGGACTCGGCGGCCGTCTAGCCTCCCACGCGGGCGGCTGGCACTGCCGCAGGCAGAGTGCTAAGAGGACCATGTGCGCCGCTCACTCCCGGCCCACGCGAGGTTCGTCAACCCCGAGCACGCCAGCATCCCAGATCAATCAGGAGGACGCCAGATGAAGTTCCGTCCCTTGCACGACCGGGTCGTGGTCCGTCGGCTTGAAGCCGAAGAGAAGACCGCGGGCGGCATTATCATCCCCGACACGGCCAAGGAAAAGCCGATGGAGGGCGAAATCGTCGCCGCCGGCCCAGGCGCGCGTGACGAGACCGGCAAGCTGGTCCCGCTCGATGTGAAGGCCGGCGACCGCATTCTGTTTGGCAAGTGGTCCGGCACCGAGGTGAAGCTGGATAACGAGGATCTCCTGATCATGAAGGAGTCCGACATCATGGGCATCATCGAAGGCCAGCCCACCGCAAAGCGAAAGGCCGCCTGACGCACCGGAATAGCTGTTGCAACACGAAGCGCTACACAAGAGAGGAAACTGAGCCATGGCTGCCAAGGACGTACGGTTCGGCAGTGACGCCCGTCAGCGCATGCTGCGCGGCGTGGACATCCTGGCCGATGCAGTGAAGGTCACGCTGGGCCCGAAAGGTCGCAACGTGGTGCTCGACAAGAGCTTCGGCGCGCCGCGCATCACCAAGGATGGCGTCACCGTCGCCAAGGAGATCGAGCTCGCTGACAAGTTCGAGAATATGGGCGCGCAGATGGTACGCGAGGTTGCGTCCAAGACGAGCGACATCGCAGGTGACGGCACCACCACCGCCACTGTGCTGGCGCAAGCGATCGTGCGCGAGGGCGCCAAGGCGGTGGCCGCGGGTATGAATCCGATGGACCTTAAGCGCGGTATCGACAAGGCGGTGTCTGCGGTCGTCGACGAGCTGAAGAAGAGGAGCAAGAAAATCACGACACCAGCCGAGACCGCGCAGGTCGGCGCCATCGCCGCCAACGGCGAAGTGGAGATCGGTAAGATGATCTCCGAGGCGATGCAGAAGGTGGGCAACGAGGGCGTGATCACGGTCGAGGAAGCCAAGGGCATCCAGACCGAGCTCGAAGTCGTTGAGGGCATGCAATTCGACCGCGGCTACGTCTCGCCGTACTTCATCACCAACGCCGAGAAGATGGTTGCCGAATTGGCAGACCCCTACATCCTGATCCACGAGAAGAAGCTCTCCAGTCTGCAGCCGATGCTGCCGCTGCTGGAGAGCATCGTACAGTCCGGCAAACCGTTGCTGATCGTTGCCGAGGATGTCGAGGGCGAGGCGCTCGCCACTCTGGTGGTGAACAAGCTGCGCGGCGGCCTGAAGGTCGCGGCGGTGAAGGCGCCTGGCTTCGGTGATCGCCGCAAGGCGATGCTCGAAGACATTGGGATCCTCACCGGCGG